>CASBPX010000067.1 GCA_949127735.1 Candidatus Obscuribacterales bacterium
CCTATTTGGCTATACTTATTACATAAGCGGTGAGCACACACCAATAAATAAGTTGTGTGCTTTGAGCCGAGGGGTTAAGTGGAAACTTCAGGTCTGCGCAGACCAGAAACTGTAACGATGACCCGCTAGCTGTGGATTCTGACTTGAAGCAGCAAGAAATATCGAGCCTACGCAATAGGCAGTCAGACGATAGTAATTAGACCACCGCAGATTTATCTGGGTGGTCTTTTTGTTTGCCCGCGCCCAGCTGATAAACTGGGCTCTTTGGTTTGGGGAAAATTGCGCATGAAAAAGCTGGCTACCGTTCTACTTATGAGTTTGCTCTGCACAGCAAATTTTTTCTGCACAGAAGGTTCGACCTGGGCGAAACCTCCAGCGTCGCCGCCATCACCCACTGCCGCTGAATGCCTTACCCGTGTGAAAAACATGGAGCCAATGTTGCCCAACATAATGAAAAGCGCATCGGCATCGGTACTGGCACTATTGCCAGACCCCGACGCTTATGAAAAAACATTGCCACCAATGGCGAAAGTGATCGCAACCAAAGACAAGATCAATTTTAAAAACTATGGCGGTCTGGCCGAACGCTTTTTCTTCGGGGGAGACAAGGCGAGGGGAGAAAAAATCTACAACCAGTTCAAAGCCAACAGCAAAGCTATTTTAGGCCCCACCGATACGTTTCAGGCGCTGATAGAAGGAGACATGGCACTTGTCTATTTCTACGAGAAGAATTACGCCAAAGCCGAGCCGATGCTGCTTAATGCAAAAAATCAACTAGAAGCAAATCTCACCTCCGCTGTTTCTAACAACTTGGTCACGAACTACATGTGTTTGTCGATGATGTACGACAAACAGGGTAAAACTGCGGACGCAAAAAAGTATGCTAAGGCTCTCGTAGATCTGGCAATCAAGCAGCGTTCGAAGCCTTTCTAAAAACCTGGATCGTTATCGATCTATAGTTTTGATTGACCAGTGAGTCGTGAACCGACCCTGTGCGAAAGTACATATACAAACGAATTTGCCATAACAGGCTGGCTGGTTCAGGCGCTTGGCTAGCACAGCCCATATACGGAATGGACCCTAAAGCCATTCGCAGAATTGTCAGCAGATATGGAAAATATCTTCATCGGGGGACTTCCTATCTCAACCTATTCGGCTATACTTATTACATAAGCGGTGAGCACACACCAATAAATAAGTTGTGTGCTTTGAGCCGAGGGGTTAAGTGGAAACTTCAGGTCTGCGTAGACCAGAAACTGTAACGATACCCGCTAGCTGTGGATTCTGACTTGAAGCAGCAAGAAATATCGAGCCTACGCAATAGGCAGTCAGACGATAGTAATTAGACCACCGCAGATTTATCTGGGTGGTCTTTTTGTTTGCGCAAAAAACCTAATTATCTTCCCCACCAATCATCAAATGGGCATAAGGCTGAATTACTCTTTTCGGCTCGGCGCCAGCATTGGGATTAGCCAATTTGTGCGCATGCAATTTTTGATTGGCCAGAGCTTTGCGCATGTCTCGAGAAAGTTTTACTTCTTTTACTTCTATCTTATGAATGCGAATGCCAAAATCTTTTGTTTGTCGATCAAGAATATTTTTGAGATTGAAATTGACACGATTGCGATCAGACAATAAATGTTCAAGATCGTTGTTACCAACCGCTGTTCGCAAAGAGCTTTCAGTAAGTTGTTTTACAGCGGCTCCTAAATTTTCAACTTTTGTTACTGCCTTTTTGGCATCGACAATTTGATACATGCAGAGTGCCGCGACTTTTACAGAAAGATTATCGGAGGTCAAAACTTCAATTGGTGCGATTGATAAAGTAATCATTCGAGTATCGACCATCTGCCCTCGTTCAATCATCGGCAACACCAGTTGCAAACCGGCACCTTTGTCTGCCACCGCTTTGCCGAGGCGAAAAACCACCATGCGATCATATTCTTTGACCACCTTGATGCCCGAAAGAATTATCATGATTGTAAGTACGATCACGCCGCCTAGTATTTCGAACATCATTTCTCCCGCTCACTGGTTCAACCATTCTAGAGCGCCTGTCGCAATCTGAAAACCGGGGAAAGCCTTATTCAGTAAATTCCCCACTATGCATATCGCGACTGTAAGCTACGATAAATAGGTGGGCTGCATCCGAGGGCATACTATGGGCAACAAACAACCGACCCTTGAACCGCGCATACTACCGTCCCTGCTGCCACCTTCACCGTCCAAACCTTTACTAATCAGACAATTACTTAATCCCCAAAAGCACGGTCGGCTTTTTCTCTTTTGCGGAGTGCTTTTGCCTCTGGCTGCCATGGCCTTCGAGTTGATCACGCATTTTTGCGCTCAACATTATTTTGATCCCTTTCCCTCTGCCAATCATGTGGTCTTATTCATGCTCATTCCCCTGAGCAATTATCTGGCTTGGCTTTCGGGCAGAAAAGACATGTCGGCCCATTTCGGATTTATGTCTTTAGTCAGTGGCATGGCCATGGGCATCGGATGCCTGTATGCCTTGATGTTCATGCCTTTGACGGCCACGTCTGCACTTTACACTCTGTTCTTCGGCTTTGGTTTGCTGGGCCTGGCACCCCTGCTTTCAGTGCCCTGCACCTGGCTGGGCGGAAAAACCGTTTGCAGGCTGGCAACAAGGAAAAAAACATTTTTCGACTCACACCAGGTCGAGCACATCGGACATTTAATCGTGCTTTGCATGGTAATCGCAATCGAATTTCCTTCAACTGCTACACGCATGAATTTGAGCAAAGCAGCTGAGGGAAGCGCTCCTGCTATTGGCTGGTTGCGACAGTTCGGCAGCGAAGAAGTTATGCTCAGAGCTTGCTATGAGCGCTCTGGACGCGCCACCGATATTCTTGGCTCAATGTACGAAGGCGGGCATCCGCTAAGTATTGAAAAGGCGAGGGCCATATTTTATCAAGTCACGGGCAAACCTTTTAATTCTGTTCCTATTCCAAATTCTGCTAGAGCCACAATTCAGCACGCCGGGCTTGTTGACGATCCGGCTGCAGTGAATGCAGGTGTGCAAGACGAGTTTGATTTAGATGCCGACATCGCCGGCGAAAATGTTAGCGGCGCGGCTCGCGGCCTCAGTGCTTTGGGTGCAAATTTATCGGGTACCATTAGCCCTGACGCGGCGGTGGCAGAGCTTGATTGGTCACTTACATTTAACAACGTCTCTAAATATGATCGCGAAGCCAGAGCTAAATTATTGTTGCCGCCTGGTGGAGTAGTTACTAAGGCTACTGTAATAGTCAACGGTGTGGAACGTGACGCCGTTATTCAAGTGCGCAGCGCCGCTCGCAACTATTACAGACAATCGCTGGTAGAAAAAAAGGCACCGCTTCTGGTCAGCACATGCGGCGTCGACCAGGTTCTTATTCAATGTTTTCCGGTGCAGCCGAATAGCTCAATGACTGTAAAGCTCAAAGTAGCCGCACCGCTTCTGGTAAGCCAAGACAAAGCCCATGCTGCACTGGCTCTGCCATCTCTACAAGAGCGCAATTTTCAGTTTGATGCAAACAACTCAATAGAGCTGACTGCTAGTCGACCCCTAACTTCTCCAGCAAGCAATCTTGCTGCCAGCACCATAGACGGTGCCTATCATTTAGCAGGTAACCTGGTGCCATCGCAAATGTCCAGGTTCGCCGGAGTAATCTGGTGCGACCGTGACCCCAACTGCACGATTGCAGTAGCCGATTACGCTGGTGCAAAAATAGCTCACCGCATCAATTCTCTTGCTTATAAAACACCAAAAACATTGGTGATTCTTATAGACGGCTCAGAGTCTATGAAAAATTACATGACCGACATAGCCAATGCCCTCAAAACTTTGCCTGCATCAATGCAGACACAAATCATGTATATCGGTGACAACGGCGTCATTGCACATGATGCAGCCAGTTTGCTCGATAACAAACCAGCAGGTGGTCAGTCTGACGATAAAGCGCTAGTGCAATATCTAAAAACATTACCCGATATTTCTGTACTGTGGATACATGGCTCGCAACCAATCAGCACCGAAAATAAATCTGCTTTTCATCAGCTTTTAAATCTTCCAGCAGACGCTCCTAGACTTTACGATTTACAAGTGTCAGCCGGACCAAATGAGATTCTTAACGATTTAAATCCTGGTCCTAACTATGTGCGTATAGCAAGGCTCGGTACAGTCAAATCTGACCTTGCACGTCTGTTTTCACAGTGGCAGCCCACTGCAAGTGCAGCAAATCAATTTGAGATATTGCCAGCAGAAGTGGCTGCAACTGCAAACACTTTAGCTGCAAACACTGGGGCGGCACCAGCTTGCATGGCACAGCTTTACGGCTACCAGCAATTGCTTGCCAGCTTGCAAAATACATCAGACCCGACCAACCAAAATCAGGCACTGGCATTGGCATCGCAATATCAAATAGTCAGTCCGGTTTCAAGTGCAGTGGTTGTGGATTTTAGTATCGCTCCCGCCACTCACCCTGCTCCGGCAAAAAGCGTTCTGCCCAAATTATGGAACCCGCTCCTTTCTGGAGGCCGAGAAATTCAATCGCGACTAAATGATCTTTCAAATGCTGCATCGACGGCTAGTTTTGATGCTGCTCCAGCGCCTAAATCGGTAGATTTTTTTGGCAATGATGGCAATATGAAGGCCAGGCAAAAAGATGAAGTATGGGAAGGAGACAAAGATGCCGTCGGCCCAGTCGGAGGACGGGGTGAGGCAAAAGAACAAGAGAACGGCTTTGAGTCTAAAAAACAAAACGCGTGGAGCGCGATGTATCAACGAGCAAGCAGCCGGTCAGCTGCACAAACCACTGGCGAGAATGTATACCTGCAAAGAGCCACTAATGGTGGCATTGCTCCGCCATCCTTGCCAGCAAACGGACTTGTCGGGGCGCCTGTAGACCCACGTTATGGTCAATCAAACGAAGTAGGGCAGTTAGCTGTCTATAAGGAGAAGGGGGTCGATTGGCGTTGGATTATTTGCTCAATAGCTTCCCTTCTGTTCTTCGCCTACCTGTTCAAAAAATTTCTAGCCAAGAGAAACAGATAGACTGCCGCTGTTCATAACTCGATATACAAATGAATTTGAATCAACAGGCGCCATGGGTCACGCGCTTGGCTATTCCTGCACATATACAGAACGCACCCTAAGGCCATTTCTAGAATTGTCAGCAGATATGCAAAATATCTTCTTCGGGGGACTTCCTATCTGATTCGATCTGGCTATACTTATTACATAAGCGGTGAGCACACACCAATCAATAAGTTGTGTGCTTTGAGCCGAGGGGTTAAGTGGAAACATCAGGTCGGCGCAGACCAGAAACCGTAACGACACCCGCTAGCTGTGGATTCTGACTTGAAGCAGCAAGAAATATCGAGCCTACGCAATAGGCAGTCAGACGATAGTAATTAGACCACCGCAGATTTATCTGGGTGGTCTTTTTGTTTGGGTAAATAGTCACGATTACTTTCGTCGAAAAGCCCTGCAAATCAGTTCTGTACCGATAGCACTGGTCATCAGTCTTTCCTTTTTGTCTGCCAACAACTGTTGTGTCCAATTTACAAAGCCACCGTCGGCTAACATGAAATCATCACCAAGACTATTTTTCATTTTGATATGGAAACAAGGACCTTTGTAATAGGCAAGGCCAGTGAGTCTTTGCATGTTAAATTGAAATTTCACGTGGTCGTATTCAACTTGCAGTGGCGCAAAGATTTTTTCTTCAAGCAAACTCAGTTGGCCGATTAAATGTGCAGGCAGATCGTAAGACGCAAGTTCTTCTGCGGGCTTAGTTACTATTTTCGGCCACGTATTTTCATATTGATCAATTACTCTGGCGGCGCTGCTTGAGTCACGAGCGCGCACAACACTTTTAATTTGATCGAGATCTATTTTGAATCTGTCGCAGAGATGTGCAACTGCTCGCGTATCCGAAATTTCAACAACAATATCAGTAAAGGCAAATTCGTTTTTTTGCAAATTCAACAAAAAATCCAGATAGAAGCCAATGTGCTCTTTGAGAGCCGCCACTTCAAAAGCAAAGGAACCTGAGTCACGGCCACTAGTGACCATACTAAACAATTTAAAATGCGCCGTATAATCAGGATGCTGAGGCAAAGGAAAACGCACTACACGCTGATTTGTGCACAGCCTTACCGTTTCTTTTCTATCGACAATACTTTTGCGCCGCTTTGAGCACTCGAGCGCGAGGCTGACAGTTGGATCAGCAGTACATTCAAAAGCTCTCACCGTACTGAGAACATTTCCCTGATCGAGGCCAGTTAGCACAGACACGGCTCCGAGCGGCAACAGTGGCGATAATTCACGCGCTTCAAACTGGATTGCCGTCTCATAAGCGAGACACTCAACCTTGTTCAATAATCTGGCATCCAGGTCGCAAGTTTTAGTAACTGCACTGAGCTGATTTAACTGCGGTGAATTCATAGCAGCCACTCGACGCTTTAAAATCGCCAGCATAAGCGAGTGCAAGTCTGCACCTGAAACTTTTTCAGCGAGCACATCGACCAAATCAGGCAAGCCAAGATCGGCCGCAATGCGCTTAGATATTTGATCGCTCATTGTCAGCTACATGCTACATCGAAGTTGAATTGCGCTTATCGGCAAGCGATGTTCCTGGTTCTTCTTCAACAATCTTTGGCGTAATTAAAAGCATAAGCTCTGTACGGTTTCTGCCTTTCAAAGTATTTCTGAAAAGCGCGCCAAGCACGGGAGCTTCTGCTAAATAAGGTGTCTTCGCCAATTGAGCCGATTCTTGTTCGGTAAAGATGCCACCAAGTACAAGTGTCTGACCGTCTTTAATGCGCACTTCCTGCGCCATGATGTCGCGATAGTTGAGCAAAGTGACAACTACTGTTGGCGCGTTTGCCGGGCCGAAAGTGAGTGGTGGCCCAAGCGGAGTTGAAACTTGCGGACGCAAGCGCATGGTGATAAATCCGTCTTGCGTTACTTTCGGCAGTACGTTTAAGAAAATGCCGGCTTTGATCAATTCAACGTTGGTTGTGACCACGCCCAAGCTAACTGTTGAAGTTACTTTGTGCACCACTTCTGAAGCAATAGTAATCAGTGCTTCTGAATTATCTACAACCACAACTGACGGATTAGCAATCAACTTTGCTTTATTGGTTTGCAGCAGCAAATTGAGAGACAAATTTAAGGCGTGGGGAACGGTGGCAATGTTGGCGCGACCGCCGGCTCGTCCGTCAGCGGTGATGAAGTTGAAGGCACTCTGCGCCGTTGAGAGAGCATTTACGCCGGCAATACTAGGCGCCAGAATCGGTACAAGTGAGCCGATTAATCCGCTGTAGGCAGTTCCTGGTTGACCGGCGCCACCTGCGGCACCATTGGTGACGTTAGACCCTGTAAACGGAATAGCGGGAATAGATGGGTTTGGGGTGGCGTTGGCTGGGGAACCCAAACCAGGCAAGAAGCTTTTCAATGGCGCTTGAGAATTGCCCATGATTGATGTAGACAGACCCTCACCCTGCATGTTGAGGGTGGCCCCGAGCTGCCTGATACCCTGGTTATTGAGTTCGATGAGCGAAGCCTGAATGTGCACCTGCTTCGGACGGCGGTCGATCATTCTGATGGCATCTTCTGCCATGTTCACATCATCGACAGTGCCCACCACAATTACTTGGCGGCCTTTCACATCTGGTATGACGATAGCGCCACCACCGTTAGGGTCAACACTATAATCAGCGGCAATTTCTAAGTTAGCTCTGATCTGCTGTGAGCCCGGATCGATAGCGGCATTGTTGAAGCCGACACCTTCCTGAGTTTGCGCACGACTGGTACCGCGCAAAGTGCGCGCTTGTGTTTCTAATGAGAAGCTTTGTGTACTATCGGTATCACTTTTGCTACCTTCTCTATCACTGCTCTTTTCGCCAAACTTCTCCACCGAGGGTCCGCTTAAGTCACTTCCCTGCCCAGAGCCTTGTTTTTCACTGGCACTGTCTTCAGTGCTTTCACTGGCGATTTGGCGTTTGGTTGTAGTTTTAAAATCAGGCAAATAACCTTTGTTGAAAATTGAAGCCGAAAGCAATGCGGCCACATCATATGGATGCGAGTAGCTCAATTTAAATGCTCTGGCCATGGGCCTGTTCAAACCCAGTTGCACCATCGCTTGAGTAGAGCCGACCACAATTGTGCTGTTGTCGAGCACGCGGCTTTGCAGTCCGGCTGCGGCTAAAACATTGTCCATTGCTTCATTCAGTGAGACGTCGCGCAAGTCTCCGGTGATTTTGCCACTGCATGACTTATCAATAATAATGTTGACATTGCCACGTCTGGCAATTTCAGTGATTACATCTTTGACTGGAGTGTCTCTGAAGCTAAGATGATGAATCAGGCCATTTTGATTTTGCAGAAACAACTTAAATGGTCGGCGTATTTTTACTTCGCCGCTTACACCAGGCAGACTGTTGCGTGTCACCGGGCGCATTGAGCCTTGAGCAATCTTGCGGCCATCGGCATCAGACTCACCGCTCGCTTTGGCAGTGTCACGGGTGGTGGCGCTAACATTTCCTGAATCGATATCAGATAATTTAGCCGGTCCGCTGGCATCGATGGCAGTAGACTCACCATCAGTTGTTGGATTAACAGTCGGGTCTGAAACAGGACTAGCAGAGGCTTCAGACTTTGGTGAAGCTTTGAGCGGATTAGCAGCAATTTGTTGCCCGTCTGACGATGTCGTCGCTGGCCCTGGTGAATAAACCAGATCAGAACCGCTGTTTGCTGGCAGTGCAAAAGCCGGCAAGGCCATAAATGAGTTTAAACCGATTGAAAGAGCAACTGACAGTGACACCGCATGTGATATCACTAATCTGATAGCAGGCTTTTGGCTATTTGCTTGCACTTTTTCTGTTTCCTTCATAGAGCAGCGCCATTCTAGCTTGAATACCTCCAGGTTTCCTTAAACTTATGGTCGCTTATTGCCAGTGAGGCCATATATGGCAATCTCTAGATTATTTCGCGCTTCCCCAAGATGGGGATTAAGCCGCAAAGCCAGTCTCAGCTCAGATACCGCCGAAGCGACATCTCCTCGACCATATAACGCATAGCCCAAATCGTTGCGTGCTTGCGCATTGAGGGGATCAAGCTGAACAGCTTGACGAAACTCTTCAACAGCACCGGTCTTGTCTTTATTGGCGTAAAGAGCGCGCCCCAGCGCCAGATGGCTTTCTACCCAGGCAGGCTCAAGCAATGTGGCCTGCCGGGCGGTTCTCAAAGCAGGATGATAATCGCCTGCCACCAGCAAAGCTCTGGTCAAAACTACGTGAGCCCTCGCAGAGCTAGGTTCTACAGACACTGCCTGGCGGGCCGATTTAATAGCTCCGTTAATATCATGAGTGGCCAGTTGCGCCTCTGAAAGGCCTGAAAAGTTGCTGGCACCAGCCTTCAGAGTGGTCGACTGGCGAAATTCATCCACTGCTTGCGACACTTCCGCCCGCTTGAACAAACTGTCGCCATAATATTCGTGCGCCTCGGCCGAAGCACCCTGCAGCTGAAGAGCTCGCTTAAACTCCAGCTCTGCGCTGGCTTCGTCGCCAGCATGGTCAAAGATTTTGCCGAGAATGGCATGGGCGAAATAGTCTTCAGGATTGATTGCCACGGCTCGCTTCATTTCGGCGGCCGCACCTTCAAGGTCGCCTGCCAGGTAAAGATAACCGGCCAACCGCAGCCTTAAATTTTCATCATATGGATTATCAGTGATTTTGCGGCGCAGCTGGATCATTAAATCGCCAAGCGAACGCAGGTCAACGCTGGCCGGTTTGCTGTTCATCAATTTAACCAGCGAGATTTGAATAGCTGTTAACTGGCCCTTAGACTCAGCTTTCGGTCCGGCTTTGGGTTCGGAATCAGACTGAGCTTTCGGCCCGGCTTTGTCGTCTGCTTGAACCTCGCTCTGAGCCTCACTTTCAGCCTCGTTCTTAGTCTCGCTCTTAGTCTCGGCCTTAGTCTCGTCCTTTGTCTCTTCCTGAGGTAGAGCAGAAGCAGGATGGGAAACTAAAACGAAGCTGGCAATGAGCGCTAAAGCGGTACCAGTACAAGGGAGACAGACACTGCGAATAAGCGCGGAGGAGTTGAATTTATTCAAGAAAAAGCCTGTGGAGCGGCGGGGCAAAAGTATCAAACGAACTGTCGTGGTCATTAATGGTCATTAGTAGATTCAGCTCTGTATCGCTACAATCATGCAATGAAGCCAACATGCCAAATGATAGCAACACCAGACACCCAGATGAATAAAAAAACGTCGCCTGAAAGCGCGTATATACACATTCCCTTCTGCACTCACAAATGCGAATTTTGCGATTTTGCCGCCTTTGCCGGTTTGATTGAACTTGAAGATCAATATTGCAAAATTCTTTGCCACGAAATCGAATCACGATTGGCAAATCGTGCAGAGCCTGTCAGCCTGCGCACCATCTTCTATGGTGGTGGCACACCTGGCTTAATTAAACCTGAAAACATCGCCATGATTCACGAGCAATTGCTCAAATATGCTGCAGTTAAAAGCGCTGAAAATCCAGAAATTGCCATGGAAACCACGCCCCACGCCATCACATTAAAAAAGGCGCAAGCCTGGCTGAATATTGGTATCAACCGACTATCTATCGGAATAGAGTCGCTCTGCGATGACGAACTGACAGCTATTGGTCGAGACCACACAGTAGCCGAAGCCGTGACCGGAGTTAAACTTGCTCAGCAAGCCGGCTTCAAAAATATCAGCATTGATTTTATGTACGGTCTGCCCACTCAGACATTGAAAAGTTGGCAAATTACCCTCGAAGCTGGTCTCAGTCTGGCTGATGAGTGCCCTGCCATTCAGCACATTTCTGCATACGGTCTGGAAATCGCCAAAAATTCGCCGCTGCTGAGCCGCTTTCCTCGAGACTCGGCAAGTTATCCGTCTGACGACTTGTGCGTGCAAATGTATGAAATGCTCGTGGCTAAACTGGAACAAAACAATTATCAGCAATATGAAGTTTCGAATTTTGCCCGACCAGGTTTTCGCTCTGAGCATAATTTGACCTACTGGCGCAACGCGCCATATTTTGCTTTTGGAGTCGGCGCCCATCGCTACGTCGACGGCGTTCGCAGCGCCAATTGGCGTTCGCTGAAGAAATATATGCGCACTCCCCTGGCCGACGAAGTCAGCGAAAATATTGACCAGGCGATGCGTGTCAAAGAGGGTATTATGCTCGGCCTGCGACTACTGGAAGGCATTGACCTGCAGGTGTTTCGAGCAGATTACGGCATAGATTTACTGGAGACGCAGCGCGGCGAAATTGAATTTTTGTGTCGCGAAAAACTGCTCGATTTATCAGACAACATGCTGAGAATCACGCGCCAGGGCATTCCCATCAGCAACTCAATAATTGCCAGATTAATTTGAGGATTTTCCTCGCTATAAAGGGAATACGTGAATATAGGTGGTCAAATTTGACGATTGGCCATCTTTACCAGGCGTGTTGGAGTTTTGGCTTTGAAGTCTTGTCCTGAGTGCTACTCAGAATACGAAGATAGTCTTGAGCGCTGCCCTGCTGATAATAGCGCGCTTAAATCCGGTGACCGCGATCCGCTAGTCGGCACAAGACTGGGCGACCGCTATGAAATCGTTTCGGTTATTGGCCGGGGCGGTATGGGAGTGGTTTACAAAGCGCGCCAGGAGCAAATGGATAAGCTCATGGCGATCAAAATGCTGCATTCGCATATGGTGTCAGATTCAGAAGCGGTGAAACGATTTTTCCGCGAAGCAAAAACAGTATCGCAAGTAAAGCATCACCACATTGTCACTCTTTACGATTTTGGCATGAGCTCTCAAGGCCAGCCGTTTCTGGTTATGGATTTTCTTCAAGGCGTCAGCTTAAAAGACGAGCTGAAAGTCAAAGGCCCGCTTTCTTTTGAACGCGCAGACAGAATCTTCGGACAAATTGTAGACGGTCTGGCAGCAGCGCATTCGCTCGACGTGGTGCACCGCGATCTCAAGCCGGAAAATATCGTGCTGTCATCCAACGCACCGACAGGCGATTGGGTTACGCTGGTTGACTTCGGGCTTTCCAAACTAAAAGAACCAAAAACTCAAGATCAATACCAAATTACTAAAACCGGCGATGTTTGCGGCAGCCCACCCTATATGAGCCCTGAGCAATGTCTGGCCGCATCGGCAGTTGACCCTCGCTCTGACACATACTCTTTAGCCATTGTCGTCTATGAATCGCTGTCAGGATTCCTCCCCTACAATGCCAAATCGGCAATCGAAATGATGGACTGCCACCTATACGGCACACCTATTCCATTCTCACAGTGTTCGCCTGATTTTAAAGTTTGCACAGAGCTGACCAATGTTTTGAACAAAGCCCTTTCAAAAGAGCCTGAGCAAAGGCACGAAGATATTCAAAGTTTTGGCAAAGAACTGCACGAAGCGTTGGCTCGCGACGGCATCAAGCTAAAGTCTTACAAACACCGCATGGAAATTGCATCGTTCAAAGATATGGAGAGTGAGGCCGAAGCACTGATGACAGGCTCGTATCCGACGCTTGGTCTAGCGGCGGAAGGACATTTGAACGCAGTCAATGCGGTGTCGAATCAAACTGCAATGGAAATTGCCACCAACACCCCGATCGATCCGATGTATGCAAATCGGGTCACCGGTCCAAACGAAGTAATCAACTTTGCTAATCCACCAGGACACAACTCCAATCAAAATCAAAGTCAAAGCAAAAATGGTCACAAACCAGTAGAACGCACGTGGATTTCGCGAATAATGAGTGCTGTGCTCGGACCTCGCCCAAAAGCCACAGAAGAAGACGAAGTGGACGAATCACTTCTTCCTTACGCCAATTGTCCTTACTGTCAGGCCCCTGTGCGCTCCATGATCAGGTTCTGCATCTCTTGCCAGCGGCAGTTACCATCTGGTGCCGAATACGCCAAAATGCGCCTTAGTGGTGCCGGCGGCAAACTTGTTGCTACCAAGCAACAAGCACAGATGAATACAGGCAGGCACGCCAGACCAGGTTTCAGCAACCGCGCTAAATCGTCCATGAACCGTCAGGGCTATCCAATCGTGTTCAAACTCCTCGTGGTAGGCCTGGTGAGTGCCTGTCTTTACGCGGGTACCGTGGCAATGAAAAATCCTGAATTTATCAAAACTATGAAACGCACTGTTGCATCGTTCAAAAAATAGTCGAGGGCTAATATGAGCGAGCTGCCCAGTTACATTCCTCCCATTGCACCGAAAGCCGCTGTACTTGATTTAAGCGGCCGGCTAGATAGCTCGGCACTGGCTCGAATTGAAGCCAGTGCTTCCAGGCTAAACTACAAAGCAAAAATTGTCTTAGTACCGAATGATTACAAACCCACACCCGCAGCCGATTTACACGACCTTGCCAGAAGTATTGCCGACGCCTGGTCAGTGCAAGGCAACCGTTTTCTAATCGTGATTGATTTACCGCACAAACAAATTCGCACCATTGGTGGGGAAGGGTTAAAAGCAAAAGGTATCACCACTGAGTTTGTACAAAACACTGTATTGCCGAATAATTTTTATCCCAGCATGCGCAAAGGCGATCTGCCTGGTGCTATTGAAAATTTGATGCAAGCGGTACAAACAAAAGTCGCACAATCCACACGTACTAGCGCTACCACATCATCAGCGCCCACTCACGCAGCACCACAAATAAATGGCCTTGGTTTGTGGCCAACAGTGCTTATTTTCGGCAGCATCTTGCTGGCTCTGGTGCTCCTGATGGTGAAATTCTACAAAGACAAAACCAAGCGCTTAAGGCAGTCTTTGAACGATCGATTGGGCGATCTCTATCAGCGCGCTGACCAGTTGGGTCAAGCTTCAGAATATATGGATCCGACTAAGAACAAAGAACTAGCCCTGAAAATCACAGCTTTTTTTGAGAAAATTGCGGCATTGAATAAAGCCGAAGATGAGGTAGAGGAGCTAACTAAAGGCAATAATTTTAGTGGTGCTAATAGAGGCCTGGTAAATTGCTTAAAGCTTGCAGACCAATTAATTCTAGAAATGGACGACCTTCTCCCAGCAGTCAATGCCATCACTGGTGGTGTTGACAATACTGGCGAAGCCGAGCGTCTGATTTTGAAAAAGAAAGAAGCCGCAGAACACACCTTCAAAATGCAAGAAAAACCTTTACGGCAACCGCAAATGGTGAGCAGATACTATCGACCAAGCTGGTCTAATGAGCCGCAGTACGCACCTCCGGTTTACAATAACGGCAGCAGTTTGATGGACGTCATGTTTTTACTCAACCAAATGAATATGAATAACAGAGTCAATCAAATGGATTGGCAAATGAATCACCCTCTCTATCAAAATCAAAGTTACGACAATCCCGGCATTTCCGACGCTGGAGGCAGTTGGGGCAGCTCAAGCAGCAGTAGTAATGATGCCGGTTGGGGAGATTCCGGCGGCAGCTTTGATTCCGGCAGTAGTTCCGATTCCGATTCTGGCGGCGGTTCGGATGCCGGTGGCAGTTGGTGATGGCAAACCGCAAGCTTTCAGAATCTCGTGCCAGCAAAGTAGAAGACCAAGCGCAGATTTATTATCAGGCCAGAAAAGACGCCGATAGAGAACTCGCGGCCAAAAATTATGCGCAGTCGCGCGCCGAATATCTAAAGGGCGTTAAAAACATTGACGCCGCTAAAGACAAAGAGAACTACCTCTGCGCCCTCTATGCCGGAGCCGGCAACGCCGCGCGCTGTCAGGGAAAGTACATAACTTCATTACGTGATTTTCAAAAGTCGGCCAATCACTTACAAAGCGGCAAATTATTCATGGCGATGTTGACCTACATCATTGAATATTTGATTGACATGACCACCTACATAAACAGCGATGCGCAAAGAAAGATCGTCAAGTCTGTGGCACAGCAGCTAACCAGAAAATATGCCGGTTGGCTAAATTCGGCAGCACCACAAGCGAAGCCCAAGACTTACCTTCTGAATAAGAAAAGAGTGGCCGACGCCTTTGCCACACTTGAGGAGCTAGCAGAGTTTCAAGATCCTGACAGTGTCAAAAAGCGCAGTGAAGCCACTGACTGGTTGCAAAAGCAAGCCCTTTTGGCGCGCTTGCGCCTGCTACCGATTATTCTCAATTTCAAGCGGCCCAAAGAATTCTACAAAGCCGGTTACGCGCAGATGCACCAGATTCCGTACAAAGCGGGTGACTATTATTTTTACAGCAATACTGATCGCAGTTCCTACAAAACCATAAAGCGATCCTTCAATATCGGCAAAAAAGCCAAGATTATATTTTCAGCCAAGAAACACTGCCCCGTGGGCACATGGTTAGCCGGAACCCGCGTGCATCGCAATGGCAAATTACTCGCCTATGGGCTGTCAAAGTATGGTTCAGATTTTCAAAGTTGGAAAATAATCGATCTCACCACAGGCAAAGAATTAAAAGATGTAATCGACAATGTCCCTTCCGGTTCAATATTTTTCCACCCAACAAAACGCGGACTCTACTATCGCAAAAACGTCGGCAAGAAAGCAAAAGGGAAAGAAGCCGAATACAACAAACGAGCGGCAATTTTCTATCACCATTTAGGCCAGAGCCCAAAACGCGACACACTGATACACACGCCCCACAGCAAAGATGCAGACTGGGTCGACGTTTACCCGCTCATTAATACTGACTTTGTCATCGTTTCAGAAGTACCATCTCAGTCATTTCATAACCGCATCTTCGTCAAATCGTTGGTTACTGAAAAAATGGTGCGACTATTTGATCGTTGCATCGGATCTTATGCTTTTTTGGGCAAAGCAAATGACAAATTATTCTTCCGTACAGATCATCGTGCCTGCCGCGGCAGAGTTATCAGCGTATCATTCGACTGGAAAAAACATCGCCTAATCTCTACTAAAGAAATATTGCCAGAGTCAGAGCTAGCGCTGCAAGACGTACGTTTACTTGAAGACAGCGTGATTGTGCATGCTTTAGACGTCACCGGCCACACCCGGCTCATGCGCTACGATTTTACCGGAGCGCTAATTGGCGAGATTCATCTGCCCTTTAGTGGAACTTTGAGCGCACTTTCAACAAGTTTTAGAGACAAAAATTTGTTCTTCACTCTGCAGAACTTTGCCACACCTAGCACAATCTATCACCACAATATAGAAACTGGCGAAACCAAGTTGTTTCAAGCGCCTACATATTCCATGGCAAAGCGAGTAGAGCAACATCTTGTGCAAGTAAAAAGTAAAGACGGCACGATGATACCAATGAATATCGCGCATCTAAAGGGAATCAAATTAGACGGTAAAAATCCCACACTGTTATATGTCTATGGCGGATTTAGCATCAGCATGTTTCCTTATTTTTCTTACCAAATTGCCAGCTGGTTAGCCATGGGCGGCATCTGGGCGCAGCCGTATCTGCGCGGCGGCGACGAACTGGGATCTGACTGGCACGAGTCAGCCACCAAGCTAAACAAGCAAAGAACTTACGATGATACCGCCGCCAGTGCGCGCTGGTTAATCGAAAACAAATACACCAGACCTGACAAACTCGCTATTAACGGTGCCAGCAATGGGGGTCTAACAGTGGGAGTGGCAATTACGCAGCATCCTGAATTGTATGGCGCAGCCATTGCCGACAATGGTTTGTACGACATGCTCAAGTTTAGCTTGCATGGCCTCGGTTGGGCATGGCAAGCCGAATACGGCTCAATCAATAAAGCTGAAGAGCTGAAGACACTAGAGAAATATTCGCCTTACCATCAGCTTGGTAAAATCAAAAAAACCAAGCATTTTCCTAAAGTGATGATCAATGCTGCAGCCTGCGACGACCGCGTGGTGCCCTGGCACTCCTATAAATTTGCCGCCGGATTGCAGTCGGAGCTGGATGCAGACGTAATGCTGAACGTTAAATACAAGCAGGGGCATGGTGCCGGCAAGCCTGATTGGACCATTCGCGATAATCTGGCTTATTTGAAATGGGCGCTCAAGTTTTAACTACTGAGACAAATGGCTGTGACACCCAGACCATTATCACTGATGGTCGATCGGAGGATTCAATTCCACCCTAAACCACCATATAACATTGTAATTACGGCGTAATTACAATGTTATATGGCCATTCAAACGAAAACAGATAACCCCAGCCACAACACCAATTTTAATTAGGCTTGAAATTACCGCGCAAATTTTGCCCGATACGAAAACCTTGAATCAAGTTGTGACGGGTGAACTGAAAAATCTCATGCAAAGCAGCAGCATCGGTGATGCCATGCTTGTCAGATATAGCATTGACCTGTTCCATAGCTATGGCCGAAAAATAAACATCGACGTCATCATGAACGTGTCCACGGCCCTGATTAGGCAATTTCAAAATGGCTTTACCAAAATCGTTGGTAACAGCGTCAGCTATTTGCGCGGTTAGAAGATCAGCGTAGAAAGATTCAGCTTTAACTGCCATTCTGAGCCCCCATGAGTTCACACTAAGGTCAATAAATCGAGTTGCTTACGTACTTCTTGAATGTCCTTCCACATCAACCACTTGGGTGAGCCGACTTCTTTTGAATCGTTTCGCAGCAAGTAAGAAGGGTGGAATACAGGCATAACTTTAGCACCGAACTCACCGTCGAACCAAGTACCTCTTATACGGCTTATAGGATCCTTAACTTGTAAAACTACCTCTACAGCAGCGGCACCGGCAAGCAAAATCAAAGCAGGTCTAATCAGCTGCAGCTGCGACTTCAGGTACTTTTGGCAAGCCAATCTTTCCGCTTTTTCCGCTGGTCGATTGTTAGGTGGACGACACTTTACGACATTGCAAATGTATATATCTTTTTGCGTATCTATGTGTGCTGCCTCAAGAATTTTGTCCAGTAATTTTCCGGCCCTTCCAGCAAAGGGAATGCCGCTCTCATCATCGTTTCGACCAGGCGAATCACCAATTATCATCAGCTTGGCTTGTGGATTGCCCCGAGCAAAAGCAACCTGCTTGCGACTTTGACAAAGTGCGCAATCGACGCAGATTTTTGCTGCAGACTCCACCTCTGCCAGGCTCTTCCAACTTGAAGGGACTGCCAGATGAAGTTGTTCAGACATCAAAATGCCTCTAAGAACTTATTAAGCAAAAGAAGGCGAAGTTGTAACGTCTATTGAAACACTCTGATGCGCCAGCGGTGCAGTAGAGCTGCGGGCTGCTTTCTTCGCCAGGGCACGAGGTGCGGCGACAAGCTCGGCGACATCTAACTGAGCGACAAGACCAAGTTCTTGGCCTAAACAACAAGCAGCTGAGCGAGCAAAGTCAGAGGCACTACCGGTGGTGTAAATTTTGAAAGCTGGTGATTGATAATTGTTAGCAACTGTTGATACTGCAGGTGGTGCATCTGAACCAAGCATTTGAAATGCCAGTGCGTGAGACGGGTCAATTAACTTTAGTCCTGATGGATAAAGCTCTTTCAGCTTCCCGCTCACCAGCTTCTCTATGCGGTCTGCCACAAAAGGAAAATGCGTGCATCCCAGAACAAGGCCATCGACGCCAGCCAGAGCTTGCAAATATTCAATCAATGCCGCCTCGAGTTCAGCTTCACAGCCTGCTTCACCAAGGCGACCACTTTCAATCAGCGGTACTAATTTTGGACAACCGATTTCAATCACTTTGCCTTCATAACCACGAGCAGTCACAGCACGCGAAAAGGCCTTACTTCTGGCAGTATTTATGGTGGCCATCACACCTAACGCTTCAGGCGGATTGGCAATCAACCAGTCAGCGGTTGGTTCGATTAAGTCGAAAACAGTAACTCCAGCGACCTGGGCGGCAGCCTTCACCGCTGCGTCTTTTGCGATGGCGGCGCTAGTGTTGCAGGCCATGATGATTGAATCAAGCTGGAATGACGTTAGCCAGCTAACAATTTCTTCAACGAATAGGGCGATTTCACCTTGCGCGCGGTTGCCGTAGGGGCAACGGGCGGTGTCACCGAGATAGACAAATTCGAGAGCTTCACTTTGAGTCACCGAAACCAGGTGACGTAAGACCGACAGGCCGCCTACACCTGAATCGAACAGGCCAATTCGCTTGGGCGTCCGTCTGTAGAGCTGATCTTGAGTAATTAAGTTGTTCGACAATTGAGTGTCACTTATTTTGCTAAAGAAATGAGTTCAAAAACACTATTTGGTTGGTTTCCAGTTTCCGGTTGCAACCCTAGACGGTTTTATCATCTCAGAAGTACCCACTGAATTGGAAGAATTATTAGCCACATCACTTTGAGATTTTACATCGTTCAAATAATTCATAACTCCACGAGCCAAGGCGTTAGCGACTTTTTGCTGGTACTCAGACGAAATCAGGCGGTCGCGCTCGCCTTTGTGAGTAATGTAACCAACTTCAGCAAGGATAGCCGGCACTGGTGTGTGATTGATGACATAAAAGCGGGCCTTTCTAACCGAACGGTCAGGCGCACCGAGACCACCCACAAGAGAGCCGTGTACGCGATCGGCCAAAGGACGGCTGCGATCGGTCTGGAAGTAGGTTTCTATGCCATATATATTCGACGTGCTTTCGAGTGAATTGATATGTACCGACAAGAACAAGTTTGGCCCTACGGCGTTAGTGATTTTCACTCGGTCTTCCAATGAGACAAATGTATCGTCAGAGCGCGTCAGTACAATGCGTGCGCCTTTAGACTCAAGCACCTTTTTCAGCTTTGCAATAATTTGCATGGTCACTTCTTTTTCTTGTACGTCGCCGCGCACTGCACCCGGATCGTTGCCGCCATGACCAGCATCAAGCACCACCACAGTCTCGTTAGGAGCACGGGGAACCACTATCGGCCCGGTTGGAGCCAAATTTGCAACAGATGAACCGGTGCGAGAAATTCCAGCATTGCCACTCAAACCTTTGGCGAGAGTGACAGTCATATAGTTCGAACCGGAGTTATAAAACTCGTCTACCGACACTGTATCGTCAGATAGCTGGAGCACAAGGCGTCCGGCCCCTTCCTGTTCTCCGGGTAAACCCACCCTTATAGATGAAACTAGAGGCGACTCTGTGATATCTGGCAACAGTGACTCTGCCAGCTCACGATATTCAGGCATATCAACTACATAGCGTTCAGGATTATGCAAACGGAATGACTTAAAATTGAGTTGTTTGCCGTCCGGTCGCTCTACTCTAAAAAGCTCAAGTTTAGCCCCCGAACCCTGCCCATCAGCCGATGACAGAGTGATTAGTGGTGGCGGAGCCGGCGGAATTTCGGGTGCCTGATTTTCAAAATCATACAAGCCTTGAGCGGGAGTGCCGCTAGATTTTGCAGAACCAGAACCAGAACTAGAACTAGTGGTGGTAGAGGTAGAGGTAGAGGTACTAGTAGTAATACCATTAGCCGTGCGCACTTCATGCGATGAAGACGACGAAACAACACCGGCCGGCAAAGCAGAAGCCGGCAGAGAATTAAATGCCGAGACGTCAGCATTAATAGGGCCCACAAGACCAAAGTCTGTACTCAAATTATTACTGACGTCACTACCAGCGGTGCCAGTACGTGCCGGTGCAACCTTGGGCATTGTTTCATTTTTCGAAACAACAGGAACGGCTTTTTCTATTGGTCGATCTTTCGAGCGCTCCAACGGCCGTTCCAGTAGTCGATCTAGCGGCGACTCTATCGGCTTTTCAACGACTTTAGGCGGCGCCTTGACTGGTGCTTTAGCAGCCACTGCCGCCACCGCTACTGGTGGCTCGGTGTTTGCTGCATCTTTCGTTGCATCAATTGATGAGCCGAAATAGCCTTTTGTTTTAGTTTTTAAACGCTTTAACCAACCGCGCGCTTGTTCGCTGGAAGCCGCAGCCACACTATCTTTGCTGCCAATGGCCGAGGCCAGCGGCGGCATTTTGTCTGACTCTGAGATTGCATTCGCGGGCGCTTTAACAGCAGGCTTTTTAGCAATCTGAGTACTGACACGTCCAGGGTCAGCCCACGAAAGTTTGAGCAAACCTGGCGCCGCACCAATGGCAACTTTTTTCAAAATGGCCGGGTCATGAGCAATGAACGAAACACGGAGAATGCTCGGACTTACTTGAAACTGTCCGATACGAATTTCTTTAATGCCTGCAGATTTTAAGTTTCTTAGACCCTTCTCAGGTGAATTCAACCTAATAATTTTAGTGGGATAACTCCAGCTCAATCCCTCGAAGTCGGCGGTTAAAACGGTGTCACCGTTTGAGCCAGGCAGATATCTAAATTGAGGGCGGCCTGCCACCACCTGGCCTTCAGTCTTCAGAACGATTTCTCCGGCGTCGGCATTTTCTGAAAACTGGGTTACTCGAGCGCCGGGTGCGCGATTATATCCACGCTCTTGAGCGTCTACTGACGTAGCGAAGACTGGCACTAAAAGCAGAGCCACCGGCAATGATGCCGAAAGCAAAGTAAGAGAAGCAGCTGATAATGCTTTTTTGAAAAGTAGGCCGGTGATCACTAGCTCCTTGGCTTCTTCAAACTACATAGACATGCGCAGTTGGTAGTTATAAAGAGATACTGGAGAAATTCTAACATGCCCTCCACGCTTCCTTTTCAAAGGAAGATAGCTTCTTGCCTATTTCTCAATATCTGGTTGGCTTCATAAGGGCTGCTTGTACGTAAATTAAATAGAACTCGGGGTAGGAGCCTGCCCTTCCTGCTACTCTAAGCGGTCGTGGAGAACGGGAATATTTCCGCCCCGGGCGATTATTGCCGAGCATTTCTATCGCAATCGAATCTTGCTCAATTGTGTTTAAGCATTTTTCGTTTCATAGCAAAAAAATCGAACGGTGGGCTGAACGCCTATTTGTCAAAAATCCGTTCAGAGTAATTAGGGAGTAAAAAATGGGTGATCTAGATCTACCTCTTCAAATATCCATAGGCTGCGGCTTGCTCGCAGTTTTGTATGGTCTTTGGGCCGGAAAAAGTGTCTTAGACATGAGTCCGGGTAATGAGCGCATGCAATCAATTGCAGCAGCCATTCAAGAAGGCGCCAATGCCTACATGAATAAGCAGTACACAGCCATCGCCGGGGTTGGAGCTGTGCTGTTTTTCGTAATTGGATATTTTATCGATTGGACTTCTGCAGCTGGATTTTTAGTAGGTGCCATTCTCTCTTCTATCTCAGGCTTTGTTGGCATGTACGTCTCAGTACGCGCTAACGTGCGCACTGCTGAAGCTGCCAGAAACGGTCTTGAAACTGCACTGGCTGTGGCTTTCAAAGGTGGATCGGTAACTGGTTTGCTGGTAGTCGGTTTAGGCTTACTCGGCGTTTCAATTTTCTATTACTTCACTCACAACGTTAATGCCCTGGTTGGCCTCGGATTTGGTGCCTCACTGATTTCAGTTTTCGCCAGACTGGGCGGCGGTATTTATACCAAAGCTGCTGACGTTGGCGCTGACCTTGTAGGTAAAGTAGAAGCCGGCATTCCTGAAGACGATCCAAGAAACCCTGCCGTAATTGCCGACAACGTTGGCGATAACGTCGGCGACTGTGCCGGTATGGCAGCCGATTTGTTTGAGACTTATGCGGTTACCGCTGTTGCCACCATGTTACTTGGCCATGAATTATTCAAGGCTCAAATGGTCGGTGACGTCGCTAAATATGTAGTTGAATATCCGCTGGTGCTTGGCGCCGTTTCTATCGTCACATCAATCATTGGTTGTATGTGCGTCAAGCTTGGCAAGAGCACCAACATCATGGGCGCCCTTTATAAAGGTCTGATCGTGGCTGGCGTACTGGCCGGCATTGCATTCTATTTTGTCACCGATAAAATGATGCAAGGCCTGACTATGAACGGCAACCCCATCAGCTCTATGAACTTCTTCTACGCATCAATGGTCGGTTTGGTTGTAACCGGTTTGCTGGTTTACATCACTGAATATTACACATCGACTTCTTATGGTCCTGTGAAATACATCGCTAAAGCTTCCGAAACCGGCCACGCCACCAACATCATTGCTGGTCTGGCAGTGTCGATGAAATCCACAGCCTGGCCTGTAATTTCAATTGTTATCGGAATTCTGGTGGCATTCTCTCTAGCAGGCGTTTACGGCGTGGCACTAGCTGCGATGGCAATGCTTTCAATGGCTGGAATTATTGTTGCCATTGACTCCTACGGACCAATCACAGACAACGCCGGCGGTATTGCTGAAATGGCCGAAATGCCAAAAGAAGTCCGCGCCGTTACCGATCCTCTGGATGCCGTGGGTAATACCACTAAAGCAGTAACTAAAGGTTACGCCATTGGTTCTGCTGGTCTAGCAGCAATTGTTTTGTTCAGCTCCTACACGCAAGAATTGAACGCACATATTCTGGCAAAAGGCGGCACTGCAATCACCTTTGATCTTTCAAGCCCATATGTCCTGGCTGGATTGTTCCTCGGTGGTTTGATTCCATTTCTCTTCGCTGCCCTCGCCATGGAAGCTGTAGGAGCTGCCGGTGGCATGGTAGTGGAAGAAGTTAGACGTCAGTTCCGCGAAATTCCAGGCATCATGGAAGGTACTGCGAAGCCAGACTATGCCCGGTGCGTCAGTATCGTAACTGGTGCTGCCATTCAAAAAATGATCGTGCCTGCCTTGCTTCCTGTGTTGACACCAGTCGTAATTGCTTTAATCGGTGCTTTCTATTTGAACGCGGCACTGCCTGGAGAATATGCAGCAGCTAAGATTCTTGGTGGAGTACTCGTAGGTTCGATCATTACCGGCTTGTTCGTGGCCATTTCCATGACTTCCGGTGGTGGTGCCTGGGATAACGCTAAGAAATACATTGAAGAAGGAAACCATGGCGGTAAGGGCTCTGATGCTCACAAAGCTGCGGTAACTGGAGACACAGTTGGCGACCCTTACAAAGACACTGCCGGCCCTGCCATCAACCCGATGATCAAGATTTTGAACATCGTGGCATTGCTGCTGGTTGGCTTGCTTGTTCGCTAATGAGTCGCTAATAAATAGATGATCTAAGAAAGAGTGGCCGGGTTAGACTAATAGTCTTCCCGGCCATTTTTGTCTTCAACTTTTTCAAGAGGATGCCATGCAGATTCGTCTTTTTAATCGTCAAGACGACAAAGAATTACGAGCTCTGGTACAGGCAATCAATGAAAGCCAGGGTACTGCTATGGATCTCGACGGTAAAGACAACGATTTGCGCAATGTAGAAGGCAGCTACTTTGGCCATGACGGCCTTTTCCTGGTAGCTGAAGACGAAGGCACCATCATTGCATTCTGTGGCGCACGCATTGGCACAAGCGCAAGTAACGTCGCAGGCGAAACTTTAGAAGTAACCAGGCTTTGGTCAAAAGATGGCATTGATCCATCTATTGTTGAAAAGCTAATCAGCACTGTGCGCAATCATGCCTGGCAATTAGATTTTGACAAAGTACTCTTAGGCGACGATTTAATCGCCATTTAAAATTTCGAAAAAGCGGGTGCAGAGTTCTGGCGCTCTTATCAGGCTATTCACTTTGGCGCAGCCTAAGAAATTTTACAACCTGTAGGTTGTAAAATAAAACAACTTAAGAGTTGTAAAAAAACCCTAGGCAGCAAATCAGGACCCCCTGACCAAAGAGGGTCCTGAAAGCAAGCTTAGGCCGCCCCTAAGCTTTATTGAGGCTCAATTCCGACTCTGATTTGCGGCAGATTCTTGCCCAAATTATTCAAAGTCTGGTAGGTCAAAGCAGCAACGTCTGCCCGTGTCGCATTAACGTTGGGCTTGATCTGACTGGGGTCAGGATAGCTGACAAGGATATGAGCCTTAGCTGCTTTGGCAACAGAAGGCGCTGCCCAGGCCGGTACCGATGAACCATCTCCATATGAATTGAGAATAGCTGTGTCGCCAGCAGAAACATTGCCCGGCAATGCTTTAGCTAAAATCACCAGCGCTTGAGCACGGGTAATCTTATCTTCGGGCTTAAAGCTGCCATCAGGAAAACCTGTTACCAGACCGGCTTGACTCACCGCGGCAATAGCGCGGTTTGCCCAGTAAGAACTGGAGACGTCGGCGAAATTAGCAGGCCCTGAAGCAGCAGGCAAACTCAGCGCCTTTACGGCAATGGCGGCAAACTGAGCGCGAGTGATACCATCATCGGGCTTGAATGAACCATCCGGAAACCCACCAATGATGCCACGTTGTGTCAGCTGACCCACGTATGATTCGGCCCAATGCCCTTTGGTATCAAACGGCACACTGGAGCTTGAAATCGGCGGTGCTACAGGAGCAGCTGCTAGAAGTCTAGTCATATCGCTTTCAAATTTGTCGAGATCACGACTGACAGACATTGATTCCCAATCGGTCAGTGAATTTTCAGAAGCGCGAAAAGACGCTTCAACGGCACTTACTCGGTCAAGTTCTCGGCGCAAATCAGCTATTTGATTGCTGCTCAAACTGCCGGAGGCTTCAGCGTCGTTGAGTTTTTTACTTAGCTCAGACTGCCGGCGGTTGATGTTGGGCAGTGGGGCAATGGCTCGATCGAGCTTAGCGGTAACACTGTCGTATTCACGAGTGATGGCCACTACTTGCTGGTCTGTAATTTGACCGTTTCCTGAGCGCATGGCTGCTTCCAGCTCGGCTGCCCTGGACAGATCTGCTCTAAAGTCATCGGCCTGCGCAGGGGTCAACCGACCTGAAGCCAGGCCGTCTTCGATACGTTTAGCCAGGGCTGATTTTTTAGCATTAACATCTGGCAATGCCGTCATCGAACGGCGCAACTGAGTGTGTACCTGATCAAGATCATTGGCCAGAGATAATGTCTCGCTGTCTGTCAGCAGACCATCAGCTCTAAACAAACGCTCATTAGCAGACACTCTATCGAGTTGGTTGCGCATCTGCGCATAGACTTCTTCAGTGATGCGCTGATTGGTGCGAGCAGAATCAAGCTGAGTTTGCAGGCGATTTTCACGATCAGCTAAGGAATTACTGTTGCCGGAACTACCTGATCCATTTGGATTTGACGTCGCAATCAGGCTGCGTTCAAGGCGTTTATTCAACCTTCCCAGGTCATCAGCCAGGGTTAAAGTTTCTGTGTCAGAAAGCATTCCATCAGCTCGGAATGTTGCTTCCAGACCGGTAATACGATCGAACTCTTGCTTCAGCATCGCCAGTTCTTGTGCATCTAATTTGCCTGAAGCCTGACCTGTAATTAAGCGCTCCGAAATCTGTCTTTGCATATCGTTAATGCCGGGGCCGGCACCGCCGGTAGCACCACCAGGATTATTGCTAATGGCAGTAAAGCGCTCAAGTTTGCTGTTCAGCCGCTCTAGATCGAGAGCCAACGACAATTGATCTTCGGTACTGAGAACGCGTCCGCTGGCGGTCATCTGAGTATTGCGAGTACCAATGCGAGTTAACTCTTGACGATAATTTTCGGCGTCGGCGGCATTTAAACGACCAGCTGTAGACAGATCGTTAATGCGAGTCAATAGTTCTTTGCCTTTAGCAGTGAAATCCATATCGCCGCCGGTGCGTGCTTTTAGTTGCGTTTCAAAAGCACTAGATAAGCGGTCAAGCTCTAAAGCGAGCTCAAGGGTTTGTGTGCTAGTCAAGGCGCCGGCAGCCTTATATGCAGCTTCTTTGCCATTAATGCTATTGAGGGTTCTTCTAAATTCTGCAGCTTCCATTCCGGTGAGACGCCCGGCAGTGACTGCATCATTTAATCTGTTTTGAATATCAAGTTGGCGACCATCCACATCAGTTAAACCAATGGCTGTGCGCTCATGCATGCCTTTTTCAATGTTTGTGGAAAGAGCATCAAGCTCTAGTGTGAGCCTGGCTTTTTGGAAAAACGAAAATCTACCATTAGCTTTATAGCCATCTTCCGCATTTTTCAAGCGAATGAGCTCTTGTTTAAATGGTGCGGCTTCAGCAGCGGTCAACCGTCCGGCTGCAATGGCGTCAGCAATTTTCTTATCAAGATCAAAACGTGTTTTTTCAACATCCAGCATTGATTGCATCGGATTAAAATTGTTGCCGCCATATTGAGCTTGTACAGGGGGTACAAACCCACCAGCAAAGGTCGTGACAACGGTTACCAGAGCAAACGATGTAGCCATACCAAAACGTATCTTATTTGTCTTAATTTGCGAACGCATACTTCCCCTTTTCAACTGATTTCAAAACTTACATACGCTGGAGCACACAAGAGCGCGCACAGGCTCGCTGTCTCAACTGTCTAGCCAATTGTATAACGTAGAGTTAGATGTGATGACTCGGCTATACGCTTTCAGGTTCCCAAATAAGCAGCAAAGACGTCCAGGCGTAGCATTTAGAAACAATTCAAACTGACAGTTTGGTTTGTTCGCGAACTTTAGCCTAACAAGCGGGTAATCAAAGCGAAATACGATTCAAGATCGCCCCGCGATAAACCCAACTGCGGAGCGTGATCTTCAGCCACCATGTCAGCTATCGCTTCTTGATTGTTGAGCAAAAATGTAATGAACGATTTTTCTTTGCTGTCAGCCGGAGCACTGCTTTGGGCGTAGGCAAGTTCAGTTTGCTCGATGAAACCATTGCCGTTCTTGTCTAGCTTGTCAAAAGCTCCGTAGGCGAAGTCTCGAATAGCAATAATGTCTTGCAGCTCACCGTCGCCGTCAGAATTCATCCACTGCCGATCAAAGCTGTCAGATTCCTGACTGCTACCCTGGCCGCTCACTTCGCTCATATTCGCAATCGCCCCATCACAAGAGTATCTTAGGTTCTTGATTCCACGGGGGCACAAGGTCAAAACCGTTTGACTCTTTGCGTTAAGTGGCAAGTAATTGCTAGCAAAGGGAGACGGTTATGGCGGACGAACACCTGAACAAAATGTGGCTGGCGGTAGTTGCCGGTTTGCTGATTGCCACGTCTAACACCTGGCTATTCAACCCTAATTCTAATGATTCCGAGCAAAAGCGTTCTATATATAGCGCGCCCTGGGTGTACCCTGGCGACCAACCACCGGTCTAGCAACTTTTAGATCAGGCGCAGAACAGTAAAAAGTCGAAAAAGTACAAAGGCGAAAGCAGCTGAAAAAGGAATGGTTAAAAGCCATGCCCTCGCCATTTCTGTGGCCACGAGCCAGTGCACGCCTTTACGGCGATTGGCGTAACCCACTCCCATTACAGTTGAAGCTATTACCTGAGAGGCTGAAACTGGTCCGCCAGTAAGTGAGCCGACCAGAACAACTAGAGCCGAAGCGAGTTCGGTGACAAAACCATGAACCGGTCTTTGTTTAAATATACCGGAGCCGACGCGTTTGAGAATGCCTGGGGCCATTGCCACTACCCCTAGTGTCAGACAAGCACCGATGGACAAACGCACCCAGAGCGGAATAACATCGCTCGAACTAAGCGGATTTTGAGGCCCTGCCATACTTGCCGCACTTAATGCCATCACGACCACACCCATAATTTTTTGACTGTCGTTGGCTCCGTGTCCAAATGCTAAGGCCGGCAAAACAAGCCACTGAGAAGCTTTCAGGGCATTGTTAACCTTGACGGTGGCGCGAGCTAGCAGAAATTGCAAAAGATGCAGAGTGAAATAACCTGCAGTAAAACCAATCAGCGGCGACAAAAATAAAGTAGTGATCACCCTGCAAACGCCGGTAGCATGCAACCACGAAAAGTTGCCCCAGTTTATATATTCGAAATTACCGCTAGAGGCAAAAATGGCACCAATCAGGCCACCAACTAAAGCGTGTGTTGAACTTGAAGGCACTCGCAGCAACCTCGTCAGAAAATTCCACAAGACAGCAGCGAGTAAGCCGCAACTGAGCACACTTAAAAATGCGTCGCCGCGAGGGTAATTGGTAATGCCGGCAATGGCCGAAGCTACTTGTGAGCCACCAAAAAGTGCTCCGAGAAATTCAAAAACAGCAGTGAGCAAGACTGCCTGCCAGAGCCGCAATGAACGTGAGGCGATTGGACTGGCAGCAACCGAGCTGCCGTCCTGAAAACCATTGGTATAGGCAAATACGCATCCGCAAATAAAGACAAAAAGCAAATGAGAGTTGACTGTCATGGCATGCTAACTGATCTTTACGATGACGTGGCGCAATTTCTCGGCAACAGTATCGATGCATGTGGCAGTGTGCATCATGGTTCGGTACACCTCAAGGGTGCGCAAAATAGTTTTGAAGTCATTGACCTCAAACAATTCGCGCATGGCCTGGCGATACATTTTTTCGAAACGAGTTTCAGACTTGCGAGCCAGACTGGCCTGGGCTGAGGCTTCGATAAAGTTGCCGTCAAGATTGCGAAAAGAATTATAGAGACAACGGGTGCCTTCGACTAAAGTGCGCGCCATTTCAGAAAGGGTCGAATCACGCGGGCAATAATTGAGGGCTTCCACTTCGCGTGCACTGTCTTTGGCTGAATTAATCACTTCGTCAAGCCTGACCGACAAATCGTATATGTCTTCCCTATCGAACGGAGTGACAAAAGATTCGGCCAGTTTTAAATGCAGCGCTGCTTTTTGCTCATCGGCTTGACGCTCTAAGTCTCTTACACGCTGACAGCGCTCATAAGCGCCTGTGCTAAGCCAGGTCTCCAGTGCTTCTACGCCTTTTAATGTGGTATCCGCCTGCGCCAGAAGCAAGGCATAAAAATTAACGCGAGGTTCGAAAAAATGGGAGAGACCTGGCACTTTCTTTTGCAACAAATGCCAGAACGATCTCTTGGAAGATGATGCCATCACAACCTGCTTGTTTTACTTCAAGCGCCGACGCCAGTTTCACTCAGTGCCGCTTTCAACGCTTCAAGAAAGTCATCGCCCTTGATTTGAGTTTCCGCTCCATCGGCTAGCTGAAGCCGGGCAATTATGTCATCGATGCCGTTGAATTGCCAGCGGCATCTGCCGTTCTCAAGCTTGCTGAGTAATTTGGAGAGTGCGGTCAGATCAATCCTTTTCATCAGCGGCCGTGAAACATAGTCAACCCAGGTTTCATAGCGATAGTAAAATTCATATCTTCTGCCGCACATTACTAAAATTCGCATGCGCTGCGTGCGATTGTGAATGGCCATGGGGTGCAATACAGATGAAATCCAGCTGGCACAACGCTCTCTATCAAAGGGGGCAAATGCATTTTCTTCCATGCGCACTACCAGCAAATCTAGCTCAGGATACTCAGTCAAAGTAATTTTGCCGGCTTCAATGGCTTCTTCAGTACAGGTAAGAAAATTGTCTTCTTCGCTCCAGTAACGACGTAAATTATCTATTTTCTGAATTATTTTTGGTAAGCGCATCAGCAGCTCTTCATAAAGAATTGCCGTAATCTCAGGGTACGGTCGAGCGAAAACACTGGAGTTGAGCGGTGAACGATCCGGATTAGTCCATGCTGACAGTACAAAAGCAATGCGGGCAGAATCGCGATCAGTGAATATTCCAAAGTCGCCGGCGCTGGCGATGTCAATTAATGTCTGCCGCTCTTCAGCCGCCGCTTGCGGATTAATCAAGCTATAGAGACAGACCAATGCATCTTCATCAAAATGATTAGTTGATACCACAGTGCACGAAGTTTGATGCTGAGTTTGATCACGTTCAAGATAACGAAAAACAATCTGAGCGGAAAGATCATCTTTATAGATAGACGGAGTGCCACTATCCGGCCAGTGAGAAAGAGTAAGTACGGTAGCATCGTTTGCCTTCCCGTCTACAATTAAATTGGGAGTCTGTCCCAATTTGTGGTAAGGCACATAACGCATGCGCAGACACCGTGATTCCTGACACTTCAATACCAGCTTATCAAAGAGCCAGGATGCCGGGTCGCGAAATTCAAGGCAGACAGGAAGTTTTAGATTTCGCTGGTCCTAATCTATGGAGGGTGCGAAAATTTTGTTTAACCAGTCGCGGAACGATCTCGCCCAATCAGAAGATTTAAACGATTGTTTTTCAATCATGCGCGTGTAAGCGCCATTAATTTCCAGATTGTATGGTGAAAGTGCGTGTGCGAGTTCATAATAGTGCAGCGCTTCGCTGTAGTTGTGAGCATAATTTTCTTCGAGCTTGCCGAGCAAATAAACACCTTCGAGCGATTTTGGATCTTCCGCCAAAAATTTCACCACTTCGGCTTTGGCTAATCGCGGCCTATTGCCTTTGTAGAACATGTCAGCGAGATAGAAATGGAAAGCCGGTTTGACTGTCAATTTGTCTTTTGCCAGGCGAGCATAAAATTGACTCAGTTGTTCCTTTATAAAGGATGTGGACATCGTCTTTACCATATTAGAAAGCACTTCCGCCGAAACGAGCGGTCCACCAATGTATTGGGCTTCCTTTCGCACAAAATAAAAAGCTGGTTGAATCGCTTCTTTGTATTTGCCAGACCAGTAGAGGCAACGCAATAAATCTTCGGCGCTTCGACCGTAACTGGGCGACTGGTCATATAGATTTTGCAATGGTGCAATCGCTTGCTCAAATTTTCCCTGATTCATTAATGCATTTGCTTTAACCCGCAATGCCAGCGCAAAATTAGGATTTTGGGCAAGTTCTTCGTCAGCCAACTGGATGGCCCTGGGCGGATTGGTTGACTCGTAAAGTTCGCCCAATTCAGCCGCCAAATGTTTGATTTTATAGCCCGACTCATATGCTTGCTTGAGAATGCGCTCAGCGGCATACCAGTGTTTGTTTTCTTTAAAATTTTTGCCCATGAAATACAAAATTTCAGGGGAATTAGGGAAGCGCTTAAGGGATTTTTCAAGCAACTCTGTGGCGCCCTGACTATCATGCTTTGCCAAAATATGGTTCATGAGACCGGCGGTAGCTCGTGGATCATTGGGGCCGAGTTTATCAGCCAGTTCGTATTCTGCCACGGCTTGATCGGGCAAACCAATTTCATCGAAAACCAATCCGAGATATAAATGCAGCTTGTAATTTGTAGGATATTTCCCCGCCAATTCTTCCAACTGGCGCTGAGATGCGTCTGTCAGGCGTCGACCATCAAGTTCTTCCTGAACGCGCCTGAGCACATCTCCCACGATCACTCCACCGGGCAGCTGGGCGTCTGTAAGTTCGTCTTTGCGGGAAATCGGCGCGCTTGTCTCAGCGCAGGCTGGCAAGCAATTTAGTTTGAGTGAACTGGAACTGAAAAGAATAGTGAAACAAGTGATGGCACCGGCGATGGCAAATTTGATTTGTCGTGTCACTCTAAACGTCCTTCCAGCATGATAATTAAACTCCGCAGCTACTAATGCTAGCTATTATAGCTTCACTTGGCAGCAGATTAATTATCACTAACCAAGGCTACTGCCAGAAAGTTTATTGATTCAAATGGCAGAGCAGATGGGAATAAGGATATTGGTGCATCTTTTGCAGGCTCGGGGTTTCAGTGCTTGATTGATATCAAACTTTGAGCATCCCTGGCACTGATTTGTAATTTGATTTTCCCGGGGGGGGAATGACCCATGAAGTTAAAGCGGAAAACCAGGGGTGGTCAGATTGCTGAATTGGCTCCGGCACTGCTGATTCTGTTTATTATTATCCTTTTTCCTATGATGGACATTATCTATCTGGGCCTCGGTTACTGCGCTGGTTGGTACCTCAATCACATGACGGCCCGAGCTTGTGCTACCGTGCCTCCGGCACAATATGTCACCGCCACAACCAGTATGAACAATGCCTGGGCAAGCAGCTCTCTCAGCGGTTTTACCGGTGCCTCCATCGCCTACAACAAGGCAGATGCTGTGGACTATCTCGGCACGGCAGTTGATCGCGAAACTGGCTTACCAATGAAGTACATACAAGTGACGACTCGGGTTAGTGTCAATCCATTTTTCTCGCTTGCGTCAGTTCCATTTTTGAACTCACTCAATATAGACGGCCTGACGAAGCCGATAGTTTTTAATTACGTCGACAAACGACCGCAAGAAGAAACTGGCATAAATTAGGGTCATTGATTATTTTGAAAGTTGTGATGAAGTTGAGAATATTAAATATGAAAAAAAGAAATCAGAATGGCAGTAGCTTAGTCGAGACTACTGTGGGAAGCATTTTCATCATCATGATTGCCTTGTTTTTACTAGACGTAGCTTCCATCGTCATTTGTCAAACTCAAAATGATGCACTGGCAAAGCACTGTGCTCGAGCGGCCGCAGGCCAGGACTCCGCAGGCAAAGCTAGAACTGCGGTTGATGACGTAGTGTCAGAATTCCAAAAAAGTGGTGGCGGTTCGAAGATCTGTTTGTTCAATAAAGCAGATATGGACTATACTGCCGCGCAAGTTTTGGTTAAAACAGAAGTGACCTGCAACTTCCCCGTTCCCATCCCCTTTGGCCCTGGTTACATGAATTTCGCGTCAGAGGCGACCGAACCTGTGATTGCCGAGGTGCCTCCTGCTCCGTAAGCCAAATTTGGACTCTATGACTTTTGCAAAAGCGAATTGTGCTTCGGAATAAGCATTAACGGTTCTTTGGCAATAGGCTCATCGAGCACGTCTTTAACGCTTACACTTGAGCGCGGATCTGCTTTGGTCGCCAGCTCTGTAATTTTTTTGATGTCAATTTGAGCGGCATTATAAATCACCACGCCGCCGTAAGGCTTGCGCAAAGCCAGTTCACAACGGCTCACACCTTTTGTGGCCCGCAGAACAGAGCGAATTTTGAGCAAACAGGTGGCGCAACTAGCCCCTTCCAGGCGGAAATCAAGTCGGCGCATTTTTTGCCCAACAGTCGTCGGTGCACTAACTGTTTTTGTAGTAGTCGAAACTGGCTTTGACGCATCAGCAGGAGCTTGAGCTTGAATCAGCACAAATAGCGCACTCAACGTAGTAAAAGTCGTCAAAGCAAAATTTTGTCTGAGTGTCATAAATAATCCTTTTTTAGAATTACCGATTTTTATACTTTAGCTCAATTTTCAATTTTGAGCGCCCTGGCGATGCTATTTTTGTAGTCAGGTCGCAATACACCAGCTTCAGTAATAATACCGGCGATCAGTTCTGCCGGGGTGACGTCAAATCCAGGATTATAAGCTCTGGCACCAGGCACTGTTGTAGCGACACCATCGATGGTGACAACCTCCAAGCTTGAGCGCTCTTCGATCGGTATGTTTTTTCCATCAATCAGTTCGCTGTCAAAAGTTGAAAGTGGTGCAGCAATATAGAACGGAATTTTATGGTGATGAGCCAGTACTGCCAGATTATAGGTGCCAATTTTATTTGCGCTGTCGCCATTTCTGGCAATTCGATCAGCGCCTGTAATAACCAGGTCAATTTTTCCTTGCATCATCAAATGTCCCGACATCGAATCGCAAATTAAAGTGGAAGGTATGCCGTCTTGATGCAATTCCCACATAGTCAATTTCGAACCTTGATTGCGTGGTCTGGTTTCATCTACATAAACAGAAATATTTTTGCCGGAAAAATGCGCCGCACGAATAACACCTAAAGCAGTACCATAGCCGCAGGCAGCCAGACCACCAGCATTGCAATGAGTGCTGATTCTGGCACCTTCATTGACAAGCTGAGCACCAAATTCACTGATGGCAAGATTGGCATCAAGATGCTCTTGAAAAATCTTCTCTGCTTCTTTGTAGGCAAAATTAGCGATCTCGCCCGGATAATCATGGTCAGCCGCCTGTGCCACCACCACACTGATGCGCTGTAATGCCCAGCGCAAATTAACCGCTGTCGGTCGAGTTTCATTCAATTCAGCGTTTGCTTGTGCAAAGGCCTTGAGAAAATCTAACTTATTCAAATTCAACGATGAGAGTCGACCAGCATCGAGAGCCAGACCAAAAGCGGCAGCTACTCCAATGGAAGGCGCGCCGCGCACCACCATATCGCGAATGGCAAAGACCATATCATCATGCTCTGTAGCGTCAAAATAGCAAAGCTCATGAGGCAATTTGCGCTGATCTACCAGCATGATACGGCCCGGCTCAAATTTGATCGGCAAGACACCCGGATGATAAGACTTACTGGTAAGAGCAGACATATAATAATCCTGTATGAGTGCGTGTGTACGTGTAAGGTCAAATTTTAGAGACATGCGAGCCTTAAGTCAAAAAATGCCTGTTCTCCGCCTGCTATTAGTGGCAGCCTCGGCTTCTCTGGTCGCATTTTTGGGCGGCATAAATTACGGGCATTTAGGCGCACAGCAGAACAGCTCGAACCGCATGTCGCTTGGTGCCCAGGCCAAAGCGCAGAACTCTGTCAATCTGGCAATTAATGGACCCAGCGAATACGATTTTCACACGCGCAGCGATATCGAAAATCTGCGCAAAACATTTGTGGCGCAACACAACGAGCTATTGCTCTATCAATATACGCCCATGCCGGCAATCTTTGGGCAGATTGAAGATGGAAAAGCCTGGTGGGGCCTGGAGGGCCAACTCTTTTATGACTCGGGTAACCGCAGCCCTGATGGATTGTCGGAAGAGTCGCGTTTCGTCAATAATCCATTTTTGCTGGTTTGCGCCAACATGGTAATCGACGGCTATCAGTACGACACGAGTAAATATCCCACAAAAGAAGAGCTCGCTTCTGCTGGTCTACCTCTTGAATGCGCACCCAGTCAGGCGGTGATTTATCCTCGTGAGCAAAAGGAAGAAATTACCTACAACGTCAGCAACTTTATGCGCGCCTCGGCCAAAATTGTGGACTTTCCTAAACAACTTGGCAATGCGCCATTTGATGTGGTGGCATACAATGCTCGCGATTTTGGTTTTAATTATCTGGCAGTGTCACCGCGCTTTTCTAGGAACATCAACAAAACCAGCGACCGGCCCATTGAAATCAGCCAGTTTATTCACACCGGTAATTCATGCGGCTATTCAGGGGGCTGCAATAATATGAGCCCATATATTGAGGGTTTGCATGAACTCTCTTTAAAAGCGGTGCCGGCTCAAGCAGTTGTTTATTTGTGGCGGTCACGACCGAACTCGGTAGATCAAGTGCCTGACTTCATGGTCACCCTCAATTTTATCTGAGGCATGAGAATAGAAAGCCCTGTTATTGCTAACAGGGCTTCTTAATCTGTTTTTGACGCTTTCTTATTTACTAGGATTGCGTTGTTTCAAGAATTCAGGAATATCGAGAATATCGCTGGCAATCTTTTTCATATCATTCTGATTTTGTTGAGGTTGCTGTTGCGCTGGCGGAGCTTGACGCTGTTGTGGCTCAGGGCGCTGCTGCTGAGCAGTAGTGCTGGCTTGAGTTGGTCTTGCTTTAGGTTGCGATTGCACGAGCATATCGAAACCGGTGGCAATAACAGTGATCAACACTTCACCATGGAGACGGTCATCAAGAACGGCACCAAAGATGATATTAGCTTCGTCAGAAACAGCCGAGTAAATTACGTTGGCTGCTTCTTGCACTTCGTGCAATGTCAGGTCAGGGCCGCCGGTGACGTTGAAGATAACGCCTGAGGCACCGTCGATGGTGGTTTCGAGCAATGGGCTGTTGATGGCATTGCGAGCTGCTTCTACAGCTCTGCCTTCGCCGGTTGCACGACCCACACCCATTAAGGCAGAACCAGCAGTTTGCATTACAGCTTTGACGTCGGCAAAGTCTACGTTAATGAGACCAGGCACGGTAATGATGTCCGAAATACCCTGAACACCTTGCATCAATACTTTGTCTGCTTCTACAAATGCTTCTTGCATTGATGCTCTGTGATCTACTACTTCCAACAAGCGTTGGTTAGGTATTACGATCAAAGTGTCAACACGTGAACGAATTTCGTTGATGCCTGTTTCAGCTTGATTGCTGCGGCGCTTGCCTTCGAAAAGGAAAGGTCTAGAAACAACACCAACAGTTAGAGCGCCCATTTCTTTGGCTACTTCGGCCACGATTGGAGCGGCACCAGTACCGGTACCACCACCCATGCCGGCAGCGATGAAGACCATGTCGGCGCCTTGCAAAGCTTGTGCGATCTCTTCGCGGCTTTCTTCAGCAGCCTTTTGACCGATGGCAGGGTTGCCACCAGCTCCTAGCCCACGAGTGAGCTTCGAGCCAATCTGCAAACGATTTTTGGCAGCGGCCAAATCGAGCGCTTGAGCATCGGTGTTACAAGACCAGAATTCCACTCCATTCAGGCCTGCTGCAATCATCCGATTAACAGCGTTGGAGCCGGCACCACCAACACCAACAACTTTTATGCTGGCCTTCATTTCGAAGCTTTTGGCAGCTTTCTCATCAATATTTGCTCGCTCAAGCACAGCCTTTAGACCTCTTCAAACTACTACGACAATTTGACTCAATTAAAGTCACAAAATCAGTGAGCAAGCCTTCTCTTGAAGACTTCCACTTTCGGGCATTCGCCATTTGCGACAGATAGCCTACGAAATCACGATCAAAGACCTGTCGGTCACTGAGAACGTGCACGTTACTGCTGTCTTAGCTTGACTTATGTTAGAGCCTATCTAGTCTATTTGCAAGTTGCTGCCGCGGGTATGTAGTTAACCTTTTCACATACCTAAACGGCATGCTTTCGAGCTTCAATAAGTTGGCAAGAGCACCTCTGCCAAGCTTTACATCTACCCCAATAATGCACAGCAGGCATAAATAAATTTTTTGCCCAAAGCAAAGATCGCGGCAACATTACTTAGTTTTAGAAGCGACTTTTATTTTCTCGAGAGTCTGAGCATATGCTTTGTTGTCTGGATCGATATTGACAGCAGACTGGGCAGCGCTCACCGCTTCTTTATACTGACCGTTGGAAGCCATAATTGCCGCTAACAGGCGGAAAGCATCGGCGTTCTTTTTATCTAATTCAACACAGCGCTGCAAGTAGGTTTGGGCTTCTTTTTTCTTGCCCTGCCCAGCATAAGCAGAGCCCATGTAGTAGTTGGCATCGGCGCTGTCAGGTGACAGTGTGAGCGCCGTTTTTTCTTCAGCAATTTGGCCAGCGAGATCGCCTTTTAATCCTAGTGCAGCGCCATAATCACGGTGGGCAGTGAAATCTTTGGGATCAAGCTTAATGGCCAACCTGAATTCATTTAGAGACTGATCAATTTTCTTTTCGTCTCTAGATAGCAACTGAGCATATTTCAGATGATAAGAAGCCTTATTAGGAGCCAGTCTCACTGCTTCTTTGATATTAGTAGTAGCGAGCGGAATATCGCGTTTTCGGCCGTAACACCTCGCCAAGCCCATGTAAACTTCAGGGTCTTCACTATTTAGCTTGACTGCGGTTTTAAATGATTCTATTGCTTTATCAATGTCATTGCCCATCAAGTAGGCTTTTCCGAGTTTGACATGATTGATTGGATTGCTCGGATTTTGCTCTGAAGCGGCCTGATATCTAAAGATAGCGCTTTTGATGTCTTCTGCATCTTTGTCTTCGCAGAAGCCAGGCACGGTCGATGACAGACTAAAACAAGCTAGTCCGGCCACAGCTGCCTTCAGAGAAAGATCAAATCGCATTTCAGTACCTCACTTTGCATATCAAATTTTAGAACACAGACTTAAGCAGATCAACGAGTGGGACGGTCTAAACTGGCGGTACGTGGCATACTCTTAACCAAAAGCTCACTCATGGCAGCCTTGCAACCAGGGTCTTGAGGAGCCAACTGCATGGCTTTACGCAAACTTTCGATTGCTTTGCCAGGCTCTTTCAGCGCTTCATATATGCGAGCTTTAGCCAGGTAGGCGTAGTGATTGTTCGGGTCAAGAGAAATGACTTTATCTATCATCAGCTTGGCTTCAGGATATTTTTCTCTCGCTTCATAGCAAGATGCCAGGCCCAGCACAGCCATCGCCACTTGCGGCTGCCGTGGGTTTTTAGTCATGGCTCTTTCAAAGTAGGCCGCTGACTGCGAATATTCGCCTTTTAAAGAGTAGGCCAGGCCAAGGTTGTAGAGGGAAACAAAATTGGCGGGATCATCGGTCAGCACTTTTTTAAATTCGACGATGGCCAGATCGATGAATCCAAGCTGCTCAAGACAGATGGCAAGATTGCCACGGGCTGTGGTGTTGGTGGGCGTCATATCAACAATTTTTTTAAACTGGCCGCCGGCCTCGTCAAAATTGCCCCGCTTCATGTAAATAGCCGCCAGGCTTTCGCGCGCTTGCAGACCTTGCAGCGGATTGTCAGCAGATAAGCTGAGGGCCTCCAACAACGACATGATCGCTTGATCCTGGTTGCCCAACTGATTTTGAATGCGACCCAATGCAAGATGTGCGGCAAAAATATCACGCCTTTTGGCAATCAGATCTTCCAATAGCCGGGCTGCTTGGGTGAGGCCGGTGAGCGATTTGGTTTTCTCGAGTATGTAGACCGATTGCATTACCTGGTCACTGTCCACTTTCGGGGTCTTGTGAGTAAGACTGTTGAGGCTCGAAAGAGGAGAAGCGAAGGCACCAGGCGCTGAGAGAAGCAAGACCGCAGCGGCAGTGGCAATGCCGAAGTTCGAGCCTTTAGCCCAGAGTCTGATAGTTCTGCAGATTTGAGTGTGGTGAGACAAAATGAACCTGGTGTTGGTAAGTTTGAAAACAACAAGTCATTATATGAGAGGTCAAGGAGTAATCAGAGCGCTTAAAATAACTCCTATCTAACTAAGGCGACATTCGAGCAGCATGGAATTTCATTGGGCAACATTATTTGCGTCGCAGCATGCCATATTTTGGAAAGTGATCATGCCGCCTTTTCTCTACTTCGCCCACGGCTATCTAGCTACATGGATGGCGGTGGCGGCCCTTTTCAGGCCATACGAAGCGTGGTATATCCCCTTTACTAAAATTCAGTTGCCGCTCACACCGGGCATTTTCCCTAAGCGTCGGGCGAAATTGGCCCAAGCCGTTGCCGGAACGATTACCGAAACTTTACTTACGCCCAAAGACATTAAGGTGCAGGTCGAGACACTTTTGACCGAGGCCAATATTCACCTGGCTGTGGGCATGTTCGTCGACTCGGTTCTAAAAGAGTTTCGCGACATAACCAAATTGCATCGCCTGGCGTCAGACATTGCTGAACTGAGCCCAACTTTAATGGAGCATTTTGTGCGCTCCACCATCGAATCGCTCGAGTCAGGCAAAGACAGCAAAATCGCAGCTATTACTGAAAAAGTCTTCGACCAGGTTGTGCTCACAGCGCGTATCTCACTTGACCAGGCCAATGAATTTGCCGCGCGCATCATTGAATCCTTCCTGACACCACCGAAGGTGCGTAGTTCGCTAATAATTCTATTGAGCCCACAAAATATCAACTCCCTGGACGAATCGATCAACGCCCACGCCAGCACGCCCTACAAGATTCTGGCAAGAATTATCGGCATCAAAAGAGTTTGCTATGAATGTCGCAATTATCTGGAGAAAGAGCCGGATCAGGCCGAGAAACTGATTGCAGACCTGACTAAACGGTTTGGTATTCGCGACCAGCTGGCCATACAAATTGCCAACTTTGACCTCAGTTCAATGCCATTGCAAAGCATCGCCAAATTTAAAGCCAATCTGGTTACGTTTGTTGAGACCTTCCTGGTTGAACACAAGAGCGACATTTTGCTTTCGGTGCGCAAAGTAGAAGGCGAAGCAATGAGCGCGGTGCGCACGTCGATTGTAAGGTTCAATCCTGAATCAATACCGGCTGTCTGGCTCGAGCGAGCTAAAAATGACCTCTCCCAATTTGCTTACTCCTACCTTAAAAGAGAAATGGGCGAACTTCTTGAGCAAGCCATTCCGGCTCTTGGTATGTACAACTTAATTGCAACCAAAATCGATTTATTCACAGCACAGCAATTAGAGGCTCTGGTAAAGAGGATTTGCAAGCAAGAGTTGAAGGTCTTAGAATTGTTTGGCGGCCTGATCGGTTTGATGTTGGGATTTGTTCAGATCGTGGTTAACGCCATAGCTCCTTAATTAAGTCGGAAAGCTTAAAGCAAGCATGCCTCACTACGCCAGAACGCCAGCACCACAGTTGATACCGCTGCAACACACCGGCAAGCCACCGCTTTTTCGCATTTCAATTCCATCTGATTTCAAAGACCTTCTCGTTGGTGCCACCCTGGGCGGTCGCTACTGGGTGCTCAGTGTTATCGGCCGTGGTGGCATGAGTGTAGTTTACAAAGCCAAAGTTAAAGACACAGGCAAAATTGTAGCGGTGAAAACTCTGCGCACACAGAGCATGACCGACGACATGGTGGTAAAAAGATTTCAGCGCGAAGCCGAACTGCTAAGCCGCCTCAACCACCCACGCATTGTCAATCTTCACGCCTATGGTTCAAGTGCTCGCGGTCAGCCTTATTTTGTCATGGATTATTTGATGGGTGAAAACCTCACCACTGTATTAAAGCGTGAAGACCACCTTGACCCCGAACGGTTTCAAGATATTTTTGTGCAAGTATGTGCCGCCATCGAACATGCTCATCGTCACGGTGCCATTCACCGCGATATTAAACCGGGCAACATCATGCTCACCAGGCAGGGTCGCACCAACGATTATGTGAAGGTGGTCGATTTTGGTATTGCAAAAATGGCGGAAGAGGCACAGCGTCTCACCCGCATGGGTGAAGTATGGGGCTCGCCCATTTACATGAGCCCTGAGCAGTGTATGGGTGCCACCGTAGACGAACGCTCAGATATTTATTCACTCGGTATCGTCATGTACGAAAGCCTGACGGGTAAAGTGCCATTTCTCGGTAGAAATTATGCCGACACTATGACCAAACAAATTTCTGACAACCCAGCACCATTCAGTCAAATCAGACCAGATTTGAAGATACCTTATTCGCTGGAAAAAGTGGTAATGTCGGCCCTCGAAAAACAGCCTGAAAGCCGCTACCAGTCGCTTGGTTTAATGAGAAAGGATATTGAATCTGCTCTGAGCCAGAAAGTCACCAGCGATATGCCAATTCCCATTTCTAATGCAGCGGCAAAAATCAATAAACCGAAAGCGTCTCTTACCAATTTGCGTAAACCGGAAGAAACGAAAAAACCAGTCGAAAAAAAACCGGAAGTAAAAAAGGTCGAAGCAAAAAAGAAGCCAGACGCCAAAGCCGACGGCAAAATCAATAAGCGGATTAGCTCATCGAAAAAAGAATTCGAACAAGCGGCTAAGAAAAAGCGCCGTACGACCCAGTCTATGAGGCAACTTGACGAATTTGAAGTGCCACCGGTCAGTCGTGGCCGGCAACTACTGATAGTGGCAAGCTCATCACTGCTCTTTTCGATTGTAGTGATAACAATAATGACCCACGGCGATACAATAAGCCATGTTCTCGCCAACATGGTCAAGATGCTGGTGAGCGGATTAGACGAAGAATCGAGCCCTTATTCAGAGTTGAGAAATGGCTTGAACACTAACGATTCGGCGCCAAACCAGCCGCAAACTACAACATCGACAACAACAGGCGGCGAACCGCTTCAGACAGAAACCAATACCACGGAATCTCAAAATACTCAGGAAAAGCAATAGTCTGAGGGAGTGCGCATGACCTCAAAACCTTTGGCACTGCTGGCTAATATTTTCTTGCTTATTTCTCTGGCTCAGCAAGCTAACGGTCAGGAGATATCAACACTAGATGAAGATGGCCTCCGCTCTCAAGTTTCTTTATTCGAACAAGAAAAGCCGGTAGATCAAGAGAAGCTGGCAGCGGCAAGAATTGAGCTGGCAAAATTATTGAAAGCGAAAAACAGTCTTGCTTCAGCGCGCGAATTAACAGTTTTAGCTCTCGAATCGCAGGAGAATTTTTTTGGTGAAAGCAGCATTAAAACCATTCCGGCGCTGGTACTTATGATCGATCTCAGAGGTGAAAATAAATTTGACGGCCGCAACTATCTGAAATTAGAAAAGGCTCTCACATTGCTTTCAGCCCAAGATCGAAAACAGGCGGTTAAATATCGCATTGGTTTGGCACAAGTTTATTTGAGCAACGGAGAGAAACTAGAAGCAAAAAGATTATGGTTTCAGTGCGTCGATTTATTACGTGATCATTTGCCCGCCGATTGCAAAGATCTTGCTTCTCAATGCAAAGACATCTTTGCTATTTTGTCTAAAAGAGAGCAATGGAACGAAGCCCAGGTTCTCGCATTGGGAATGGCCGAGTATGGTTTTGATCAAAACGTCCTGGTCAGCGCCGCTAACGGTTTTGTTGTTCTGTCGCAGCACAGGAAAACTTTTGGTGATTATAAAGAAGCTTATCATCTAGCCTCACGAGGGCTCAAGATAGCAGACAAATATGGCGGCAAACAAAACTGCAGCTATGTCGGCGCTCTCAAACAATTGGTAGAAATTTTGCGTTTGTTGGGCAATACGAAAAAAGCAGACAAGCTCGAGCGCGAAGCCTCTAAGCTACTTGAGAAACCGCTTCACTGACGGAACCAACTCTGTATAAAGATTGCTGCGCGGATTGTGGCCAGTAGCGTCGCACACGAGCGTAAAGTTCTTATCGATTAGCTGCAAGCCCGGAATCATGTTGTAGCTAAATTGATTGATATAGCGCTGATCGCCCAGCATTATCACTTCGTTACTGCGCTTACCAAAGTCGAAATGTCTGGCCCAGGCCTGCGCTTCTGCAGCAGTTGGCACACCAAGACTGGGTCCATAAAGAATCAGTTGCACCCGCACCAGCCTGGGATCGCCCGGAGAAACACCAGACGCCTGTAAATAGCTATCAATAGACGACACACCACCCTGTGGTTGCACGCCGTTGATGCCACCCTTCGTCGCTCCACCGACAAAAGCCTGACAAGCAGGGCAAGACATGCCAATCGGTTCAAGCAAAATCACTTTACCGGCAAATGAAGATAGCTTGATTTTTTTGCCCGCAAGGTTGCTCAGCTCTAGTTCCGGATAGGTCTGACCTACTGCCGGCGGCCAGAATGTTTTAAAAGTTCGCGTTGATTGTGCCTTAACTTCTGCACCGGTACACAAGCAAACGCTAATGACACAAAGGCAAATGAAAAGGAATATTTCAGATGATTTGAATTTGAAGTTAGGAAAGATCTTTGTCATAGTCATCTTTCAAGCGAGCCAGGGCGTCTTTATATTCGCTAATAGTCTCTGCCAGTTTTATCATGTGCTCTGCCCCTTTCAAATCGCGCCTGGCAAAGGCTTCAGAGCCTTTTGACGAGATAATTTCAAGCTCTTTATCAAAGGCAGATATAACCCGGCCAATTTCTGATTTAATTGAGTGTTGACTGGAAGCCACTATATTTGGTGCCAAATCACCTAATGAAGCTGAAATCGGTTCAAAGGCAGGCATTACTGGCGATGCTGATGATGTTGTTGTTGATGTTGTTGTTGTTGATTCAAGAGGGCCACGCCAGTATGCCGGCGCACTTGGTGAAGCTGGTTCAGCAGAGGCCATTTGATCTTGCAGCTGTTGAATCGACTCGAATGTCGCTTCTTGCATTTCGGCAAGTTGCACAAGGTCGTTTTCAGATTGCTCTACTGTTTCTTGTTCGCTAGTAGATTCTGATTCTGATTCTGATTCTGATTCAAGTTCAAGTTCAGATTCAGGTTCAGATAATTCGTCAGCAGAATGCTCCGTGCCAGCTCCTTCAAGCTGCGCATCATCGCTGTCAGGATCTTCGTCTGCATCTTCGTCTGCATCGGTCAGCGACAACTGCTGTTTTGCTTCAACAATTTCAAAGATATCTTCATCGTCATTTTCTAAATCTTGCTCTTGGTGAACCTCTAGTACAGTCTCTGTTAGCTCATCAGCGCCCTCACTGATGGCAACATCAGCGGCACCTGCCATTATTTCAGCATCATCAACAACTTCAGGAAGAGGCACAGGCTGATTAGAGGAATTGTCTTGATCTAATGCTTCGGGATCAATTCCATCAAATGTTTCTTCATTCTGAACTTGCTGCTGTTCGGCGGCAAGCTCTTCGTCAAGCTGCAAGGTCAAATCTACGACAGGCTCGACGGATAACCCCGCCTCCCAATCATCAATTTCTTCAGCTAACGCATCTGAAAGCACGTCGGCCACGTTAAAGTCTGGGACCACAGTGTTAACAAAAGCAGGAACTGGCGGCACAGATTGATTAGCGATAGAAAATGCAATTCTATCTACGCTTATAGATCCGCTGCTAGAAGCCGGCAAACTAGGTGGCAACGGAGCCGGCGGCAGTGCAATCATGTTCTGAGTGTTGGAGGGCGCACCTTGAAGCTCGCCACGGTTAGTTAACTGACTATTTTCGCTAGGCGCGACTGACCACGGTGAGCCACTACCCGCGGTGAAACCAGTTTTTGGCGCAGGTGCGACGGCTTGGGAAGACGGCATCGGTGCCGGAGCAGGAATATGGGTTGGAGCATTCGCTGGAGGCTGTGGTGCGCTGGCATCTGCAGGATCACCAGCATCTTGACGTGACAGAGCGGGGAATGACTGCGGTCTTTGAGGAGGCAAGTGCTGCGGTCTGACCTTCACATCATCTTGAGACGCAGGTGGCGCCGGCGGTACTGCAGGCTGAACTTGAGGCTGTACCGGAGACCTGTGTGCTTGAGCCGGAATCTGAACCGGCCCCCAACTCTGTGCGGCCTGCGGGTCGGACGACTGTGGTTGGTTCGAAGAAGTTGGTGCAAATGGCGCCGCGAACGGATTCGGCGTTCCGGCCTGGGATTGCGACCTCTCGATTTGCTGCTGCTCTGAAGTTTGACTCTTAACTAGAGGGGCAATATGTGGCAAGGGTGGAATTTGCGTACCTGGCACCTGAGATAACTTTGCTGATGCTTCAGCCGAAAATCCCAAATTGGCAGGCATATCAGCGAACAGGCCACTGGGAAAAGAAACTGGTGGCAGTTGGTTAGGGTCTTTCGGCGTTTGTCCTTCGGGATTTTTCTCTAAAGGCACAAAGTTCCAATCATCACTGCTGGCATTTGCTTGCGAAGGTGATTGAAATTGCGGTTGTTGAAGTTGTGGTTGTTGCTGTTGTCGAACTTGCTGTGGCTGCTGTGGTGGCGCCTGCGGTGCTCCTGGTAAAGCCGGTCGAAATGGTTGACTGAACGCGTTAGCAGCAGGTTCAGCACCAACGTTGCTCGATGAGTTAGTGGAGGGTACACTGCGCCAGCCATCATTACCGGTGCTTGGTGACGACTGTGGTTTAGAAAATTGGGGAATTCCTGAAGGTGGCGATTGCAAAGGTTGCTGCGGAGCAGGCTGAGCAGGAAACGGAGTTTGGTTCACGGGAGCTTGACTTAATGGATTAGGCTGGTTGCCCGAAGACTGGCGAACCTGTCGCACAATAGGTTTCCAATCATCACTACTCTCAGCTTTCTGATTAACTGCGTTCTGATTAACAGAAGTGCCCGTGCCTTGATAATTGACTGAATTTTGATTTACCGAAGTATTTGTACTCTGATATGGATTAACAGAATTCTGATTAACGGAAGTATTGGTGCTTTGACCATGATTGGCAGGGCCAGTAGAAAAATTGGCTGAATCGCTAGAAAAATGCTGTTTATATCTCTCTGAATAATTGATATCGCCACCAAGCATGCTAGGCCCGGGCGCCATGAATTCAGTAGTCTTTGGCCGAATGTTGTTTTCGATTCCTTCGTCAGCGGGCGACGCGAATAGCTCAATAGGCTGAACCGGTGGCGTATCTTCCTGCGCCACCTGCACAAGATTATCTAAGCAAGCGCGAAAAGCCAGATCCATGTCTGCACTTTTCATGACTTTTTCAGCCACACTCCAGTACATCATCGACCCATCAAAGTATGGCGCCATATCTAATATCGCCATGAAACCGCCGGGGTTCGAGTTGAACGATAATAATTTATCGGCAGGAATAATATGAACAGTGACGCCCTCATAGCTGCCTCGTACCACTAAAGTCCAGTACCTGGTAGAAATACGCCCGCTGAAAACCGAGATAAACTGCGCACCCTGGTGCCAGGTGCCGACATTTTCACGGGCGATACTAGGCCGAATCCAGGTAAGCTCAAGGTCTGAAGCGGCTGCCACCTGGTTGAACTCATAGGCCAGATTTTGAAATTGGTCGAACATGCGGTCAACAACACCAATCATGGCTTCGTGTTGGGCATTCATGCGAGCTTTCTCAGCCGCTTCCATGGCTACGCGATTAGCTGCGGATGGAACATTGATGTTGCCAGACGAGCCCAGCGGAGCTTTATTGCCCCCGGCC
>CASBPX010000068.1 GCA_949127735.1 Candidatus Obscuribacterales bacterium
GACCCAGCACGATGCTGTGGCTGAAGCCGAAGACAACGCCGGTGGCCCAGGTATAGATGACGGCGCAGAGGATCGAGAGCCAGAGCAGAACGCCGAAGATGCCGAGAGAAGCGAGGATTTTCATGGGAGTTTTCCTGTTGTTCGAGGGTGATTTGTAGCACGGAATTCGTATAGGTCCATTCACAGAACACAGCAGCCGGGTAAACACCTGCGAAGATGCAAGTGTTTTCAAAGCTGAGATGGCAGTTGTGGCTTGTTAGTTGAAAATTTTCTGTGTTCGATCGGATGTGATTGGATATCTGTTTCTAACATTTGTCGAGAAAGACTGGAATCGTTTTTACCTTTCGTACACTGAATGTAATGCACTCGTGAAAACGCTGAGATATTGACCAGGTAACGGTTTTAACACAAAAACTTTTTTCTTCTCGCCATCGACAGATACGTTGCACGTATTTCTACTAAATCAATTGAGGAAATAAAAACATAGTGCACTTAGCGCCAACAAGAGCCTTTCACGACTTTTTTACAAGATCTGCCGCGACACTCGATCAGCAAGTAAATCAAACTGCTTAACTGCCTCAGTAACTCCATCTTCAGCACGCAACAAACTTCCTAAGTCTGCGGCAGCTTTTCGCATGACTTGATCATTAATAGCGGTCTTGAGTGCCACGCTCAGATTTTCTATTGAGAGACGTGAGTGCGGTATGGGCTTAAGATGCACAACCGCTGCTACTTTATTGAATAGCCATTCATGTGGTACTTCACTCAGGCAATAGAGATTGTCACTGTTAGCCACCTCTTTAAGGCCACCACCTCCTGTCAGCAGTATCACCCGCACTCCGGCACGACTGGCAGCCTGCACCACAAGCTCTGTGACATGTTCGGCTTTGCTGCTAGACATGCTGCCGAAGCCAATACTGACGACTGGTTTTTCTTGTGTCAGGAAAGTCGTTAATGCCACTGAAGGTATCCAGTTTGAAGAGGAGCTTGAAGAGGAGCTTGAAGAGGATAGAATCCAATAGCCAGTGGTGTGACGACTGCCACCAGCATCTAAAGGCACGGCGACAACTTGACGGCGATGGTGCTGCAACTGGCTGAAGATGGGTCGGTACAAAAGGTATCTTAAGCTTATCTGCAACGGACACCCCTGTCACCAATGCCACCAATGCCACCATTCCACCAATGCCACCAGTGATTAAATCAACGCCCTCACAGCCATCAAGCGTTTCCTTTGTCGACTGAAAAATCATTTTTGGCATTTCCTTTGCCATAAAAGCCATGGTAGCTAAAGTGCCTGTATCAGCAACACGAGTGGCCGTTTTTATTTCTTCTGCTGGAGGACTCGACAGCGGAAACAGGCTGAGACCGGTATTCTCAAATAACTTGGAGTGATTTGCTGGTGCCACCATACGCACTTCATGGCCGGCTTGAGACAGCCCCATACCAAGAGCGATACAGGACTGTACACCACCCCTGGTATCATTGCAAACAATAGCTATGCGCATAAATTTGATGGTTTAGTTAAATGTCTTCCAGACTAACGATGCTAGCGCGGTGCTTACTTCAGCGCTGACATTGCCGCAACAATAACCTGCTATAGCAATTTCCATATTCTGATCTTTGTGATAAGAAAGCTCAAGTAAAGCAGAGGCTCTCAGGTTTGCAGTCGAATACACATTCAGCAGTTCATAGTCGAAGCTACTGCGCACCAATGTAGCCAGAATGCCAGAATGCCAGAACTTTCTTTTAAACTTAGATGGGAAATAAATGGGCCAGCAAAATCAAGGGCCCCAATCTCTATAAGAGAACATTTCGAATTCAATCGTTCGTTTAAAGTTGTCGGCACACTCAATCTTCCCTGGCAGTTTGATCATTGCTATAGGATCGCTTAAACCAGTTAAGGCGAGGTAAATGCCCTCACCGTCTAAAACGGCCGTTCCGGCTATTTCCTAGCAGAAACTTTACGAGAAGAACAGCTCTTAACTGCATCTTAAACAATCACCCTACATAGTCTATTCGCCAACGACTTTATTGGGAAAAACCGATGCTTACGAGAAAACCTGAGGCCAGATCTGCGAGTTTGTGGAAGGAACTAGCAGACCTTATAGTCGAAGAAACTACAGTGTTTATGGTAGGCAATTACGAATTTATTGGACCTTTCAAAAATGAGGATTTTATTCTCGCATTACCTGGTCTGCTAGCAGTGTTGACCGAAGCTGAGGGTAAAATTGAATTACTTGATGTTGTGGAAAGCCATGATCTTCGACTCAGCGCCAGGGCTGAAGCGCTGAAATCGAGGCTATACGATGAGACACCAGCTATTTTTGCAGCCCATTACAGATCTAGATAAGGCAGTAGAAAAGACAGCCTCACTAGTATTTTGCAAAGAAATTCGGCCCTCTTGCTCAGTCGCTCTCTATAATTAAGCTGTTATGCATTTGTGATTGTTGACTCGCTCCTTAAGGTGCCGGCATATAGTCGATTTACTAAACCACTGGGAACCTTCACGCCTTGAGGCGCTAAGCCGACTGAAGCGCTTTGTGCCCATGGCCGGTCGTCAATACGCTGCCGGACGTAATACAGACCCTGGTCCAGATGCACCTGGATCAGTCTCCAAACTGTCTCCCTATATTCGTTATCGTCTGCTCACCGAACGCGAAGTGATTGCCTCAGTACTAGACCAGCACAGCTTAGAGGCTGCGGAAAAATATGTGCAGGAAGTTCTCTGGCGAACTTATTGGAAAGGGTGGCTGGAAATGCGACCATCAGTCTGGACGCGCTTCCAGCAAGAACGGGACAGGCAGCAAGAAAACTTTTCTGACAAAAATTTACTGACCGCTGCTGAAGGCGGCACAACCGGAATCGACGCTTTCGATTATTATGCTCGCGAGCTAGTGACAACAGGTTACCTCCACAATCACGCGCGCATGTGGTTTGCTTCGATCTGGATTTTCACCTTACGCCTTCCCTGGGCTCTGGGTGCGGATTTCTTCCTGCGTCATTTGATCGATGCCGATGCCGCCAGCAACACACTATCTTGGCGCTGGGTTGCCGGACTGCAGACTGTCGGCAAGACATACCTTGCCACCACCGACAATATCACTCGCTTTAGCAACGGACGTTTTGCACCTTCTAAAGAATTAGCGCGCGAAGCCGTGGCTCTGACTGAGCCTCCGCCTCCGCATCCTATTAGTTCGCCGCAGAGCTTGCCCAGACTGGCGCGACCTTTAGAAGGCGTGCCAACGCTGCTGTTGATCACCCATGAAGATCTGCAACCAGAAACAATAGTTCTGAGCGATACTCCAGGCAGCGTGCCCATTGCTGCTGCGATCATCGCCACAGGCGAAAATATATTATGGGGCGATGGTGCTCGCGCTTTTGTCAAACTCGCTGCCGCAGACACGGCATTGCGAATAGCAGAGCAGTTTAACTATCGCGTGGAACTGTCTGCCACGCTTGATGCTTCGATAATGATTTCGGCAGCTAGAGCTGAGGGAGTGAAACAGATTGTCACCCCCTACGCGCCAGTGGGACCAATCGCAGACGCGCTGGCTTCGCTTTTTCCAGTGTTAGCCAAGGAGGGAATTACACTTACTCAAGTTCGGCGGCCATGGGACGAACAATTCTGGCCTCACGCGAAAAAGGGATTTTTCACATTTAAAGAGCGAATTCCAAGCTTGTTACGCGAGCAGGGATTGCACAAATAAAAGCGAACAATAATGAGCGCCGATAAATATTATCATACTCTCACACTTATCGGACGCATACATCCGAATCATCGCAGATATACAAACGCGCATGAACAGCCATTAATCACCGTTGACGCCACCAGCCGCACCACCTATAACACCACAATCTCTTACATATATCAGCCACCGCGAACGCCACCATCGACAGATATACACAAGTGATACCGCATTATCAGACCTCAAGCCCAGTCAGCGTTTGCGGCCTCACCCGACCATGCCAAGCAGATGTACGTACACCATATATAGCAGTGCGCACACCACCCGTAGTGGATCAACTTTGACATTTTATCTAAGCCGTCGACCTATGCCCACCATGCGATTTCAGGTTTCGCACACCTTTTGAACAGCAAATAGACTGTTGCGCACGAGGCACTACCGGTAGTAGATTATTCATAACGAAATCTTGCGCAGAGGTCCTCAAAAACCTCTCATAAAACGAAAAAGTTGCCAGTCACAAATCTTGGTTTGTGTACTTTGACACACCTGTCATCGCAACTTCGACCTCATCACCACCGCAATCGGCCTTCCCCAAGGCCTCACCGCTGTGTGAACACATGAGTGTTTCTATGACGAATGGTTTTGTTGGCATCAAAAAACAACGCTCTATATAAACGAAGCGATCTCCCTCAATCGCTGCCGCCCCTGAAAGAACTGACCACTACCCCTCCTTATCTCTATTTCTATCTCTATCCCTGCTAATAAGCCAGACATCTCTCACAACGCAACCGCAATCACAAGAACCAGGAAGGAACCACATACACATGCTGACAGTTGAGAACAAAGAGAATTCCTCTATAGATGATTCTCCAAACGGTAATTCACAAGAGAAAACAGAAGTCAGACCTTCAACACCTAACTCGACACCAATCTCCATGACAAATTCTTCGTCAAGTACTGCGCCTAAACCTTTGCCTGCGAACGTGATTGCGGCCCTCAAAGAAGACTACACGAGCCGGTATTGGGAATCGACTCAAGAAACTCTGGTTGGCCTTTACGGCAATAGAGACCCGTTGACTGGCCAACCAGTTGAAGGCGTCAACGACATCATTCACAGAGTGGCAAATTCAGTCGCTGTAGCCGAATTGAAATATCTACTGACGCCATCAGAATTAGTGGAATTGACACTGGCCGACGCTCTTGTCCATCCTAAAGTACAGCAATGGACGCAAGTATTTGCCGACAACATAGGCAATCAGCGTTTCTGGGCCAATACTCCGGCCAACATCAACGCCGATCCTGAAGTGTCGCTCAAAGTGCTTCAGTACTGGGCTTACGGTAAATTAGCTAATCTAAAAGAAGACGATATCTGGCTGCGATCAGAAGAATTGCGCAATGCCGTGACCATAGGCAAAATCACCAATTTGTCCGAGCACGAAGTGGCCATGGGTCACCTCTCTACCTTCTTGCGCGGCAAAGGCTGTTTAGCAGCCTGTGGAGTGGCCTTTGTTGTCGACAGCCTGGAAGGCATCCAGGAAGCGGCCCGCATTGAGGCTCTGGCCGCTAAGGCGGCAATGGGAATGGGTCTCAATACTTCATCCTTGCGTCCCTGGGCTTCAATTATCTCTAACGGCGCCGCGGCTTCGGGCCCGGACCGTTTTTATGAAAAAACCATAGCCAAAGCTGTTGAAGCCGTAGCCCAGGGTGGACGCCGCGGCGGCGCTTTGATTGAGTTGCGCAATTCCGATCACCCAGACATTCTTTTCTTTATCGACAAGAAAAAATTGATTCCACCACCGACCATTTCTCAAATCTACAAACAATTGCGCAACGAACAAAAGCAGCAGTCTGGCGAAGATTCAATGAGCTACAAGAAACGTTTGCTCAAATTGGCCGAACAAAAATATGGCGAACAATATGCCAGCTACATCGACAGACAAAACTATCTCAAAAACACCAACGTCACTGTTTTAGCCATGCCTGGCTTCATGGAAGCGGTTGAGGCGAAAAAATTCTATCCTGCTTCATTCAACAATCAGCACTGGACCGGACCTGTCTACGACCCACGCAAGCCAGTGATGGACGGCCGCGGTTTGATGACCGTCAATAAATTGACCAAAGAACCTACTTATGAAGAATATTCTGTCGACACGGTTAAACATCCTGAAGCCATTGACGCAGCACGCAAATTAAGCAATGCCATGGTGGAAATTACCGACAAATACGTCAAAGCTCACGGTTATTTTTACGCACCAGATGTCTTCCAACGCATCGTTGAAGGCATGCGCGATTCAGGTGAGCCCGGCATCGGCTTCTACGAGACCATCAATGCCGGAAATGCCAATGACCATGTCTACGATCTCAACACCTGCAATCCTTGTGGCGAACAATTCTTGCCCGCTGGTCTGGGAAAAGACGGCCGCACTTACATGGGCAATTGCAACCTCTCATCCCTACATGCTGCTCACTCTGATTTCTGGAATCCTGACGGCAGCTATAACATGAGCGCCATGCGCGCCGTAGTGCGAGTGCAGCAGCGTTTCATGGATAACGTCTCCGACGTCTCCTGGTATCCAATTCCGCTGCAAAATATGACCGCTCGCATGGAGCGTCGCAACGGCGGCGGCTTTGCCGGCATCGCCGAATTCCTGTCAAGACTTGGTGTCGAATTCGGATCGCCTGTGAGCCATCAAGCCACTGAAGAACTCTTCCGTCAGTACAACAAGGCCTCACTTGAAGCTTCTATTGAAATGGCCAAGGACCGCGGTGTTTACCCGCTTTGGGAAGGCAGCCGTTTTCACAAGAAAGGTCTGCGCGTGCGCAATAGCTGCCTGACTAACAATGCTCCAACAGGCACATTGGCTCAGGCACTGCAAACTAGCTGGGGAGTCGACCCTCACAACGGTATCGTCTTCTCACGCAAAGTACGTTCGAGATTTGTTGATTTCGTCGCACCAGGCTTCAAAGAATTGATGGTGAAGCATGGCGCCTGGCCGGCCGAAGACGAAGCACAAAAAACATTGATGAAGAAAATTCGCGACAACCACAAATCTTGCCGTGGCATCGCTGAAGTTCCAGAAGCAGTGCAACACGCTTTCCCCATTCGCGTGGAAGTCAGTCCTGAAGGCTACATTAAACATTTGGCTGCCATTCATGATGGTGCCAATGAATTTCCAGAAGTCTTCAATTCGGTATCCAACACTTGCTCCATCCCGCTAGACTCCAGCGAACAAGCGGTTCACGACTCTGTCATTCTGGCCTGGAAACTCGGTGTCAAAGATATTACCTTCTATCCGGACGGCAGCCGCCTTTCGCAGCCAGTTGAAAAAATCGCCAGCAATGACTATGACCGCGAATCTGATCTGCTCGCTCAATTAGGGCACCAGGAACGCCGCAACATTCACGTTGACGAAACCATCGGACAAAACTACAAAGTACGCGTCGGCTCTCCCGACGGGGGCTCCACGTTACATGTGAGTTTGAATCATGAAAAAAATCATCCTGGCGAACTTGTTGAAGTCTACGCTCGCATGGGTAAACCAGGCGCTGTGGAAGCTGGTTTGTTCGAGGCAGTTGGCCGCCTTGCCTCTTCATTCTTACAATACGCAGCCGAGTTTGGTGAGGAAGAGCGCTCGAAAGCCGAGATGACAATCGTTCATCAACTGGTCAACATCCAATCGGGATACCCTGCCTTCTTCAAATTCTCAGACTCTGACAAAGCAGTTGTAGTGCAGTCTCCATGTGATGGCCTGGCCAAAGCAATTCAGCACTATCGCAAAAATCACAGCCAAGATCATGAAGAGTTAGCCATGGCTGAAGTAGCACTCAATCATGGATCCGTTCCGGCGGCGGCAATTCAAAACGCTCAACCAAAAATGAACGTAAC
>CASBPX010000069.1 GCA_949127735.1 Candidatus Obscuribacterales bacterium
ACACTGAAGTAAGCCAGCGACCAGCCGCCACCCATGAGGCCACGCCCATACCAGGAGGCGCTTTTGTTGCGGTGTTCTAACCATTCGCCAAGCCCCAGCATACTGGCGGCAATGATAAGCCCGGTAGCGATTTTTGCTGCTGGCCCAAAATATTGGAAAGAATAGAGAATTAGTAAGGCAATGCCGATGACAAGGCTTCCGACGCCCAGGGTATTGAGCCAGTAGAGACCAATGCGTGTCTCCAAATTCTTATTCGAACCGGGTGTTGCATCACCAGCGGTGCCCTTGGTAGTGTCGGGGCCAGTGCCTGAGCTACCGGTTTCAGGCTGGACGTCCTGTGCTCTCTCTGCGTCCTGTGCGTCGGCCCCAGGGGCACTGTCGGCAATTCTCTCAATTATTAGCAAATCTGGTGCATTTTGCTGAGCAGCTTGAGTCTGCTCCACTTTTATGTGTTCATGCCTTAAGAGAGCGGCATTGGCTTCTGTAAGTTGCGAAATTTCTTCTGCGGTAGGGGGCGAAAGCTCGAGCCTGGCTTCAATTGCTGCCAGTCGCGAATTAATTTCTACGATGGCCTGGCGCAGGCTGGAAATTTCATCTTTTTGCACTTTCAACCTGCCTAATTGTGTAGATCTCGCCGCTTTTTACCGCAAATCTCTCAGGCTATCACAACTTTGCACCAGATCGCGTTTTTTACTCTGGCTAACATGAATGGTCACTTCCTGATCACATTGTGAGCGTAAGTTGAAGATATGGGTGGTGCCGAGATGCGAAAAACGCGGCCCAAATGGGAGGCTCAAAATGACAAGAGATGTAAAACAGTATACGGAACACGATTCATTGAATAATCCGCTGGCTAGCGGTCTACTTCACCGGCTTTGCAAGCATGCCGATGTAAAAGTTAGATTGCATCTAGCGGAAAACAGGCACACACCGATCGAATTATTGATGGCACTAAGTGCTGACAGTGATGCGGCGGTGAGATTAGCGGTGGCTGAGAATGCAAGCTCTCACCATTGTTTAATCGAACGTGCAGTCAATGATGAAAGTGTTGATATACGCTATGGGCTAGCGGAAAATCCGCATGTGCCCTCGCATCTTTTGAAAATTTTGGCCCTCGATGAAAATCCATATGTGGCCATGCGTGCTCAGCAAACCTTGGCGCGAGTAGTGAGAGAGTGCCTGGCACTCCACTGCTTTAAAAATCGCAATTAGAATTTTCCGGATAAATTCGATTGTTGCAGAAGATCTGGTGGAGAATCCAGCTCTTGTCAGATCTTCTGCGCCACCCATAATTTTTCAAAGAAATACTTGCGAAAGTATTTCTTTGAAATTAATTGCCTGAGCAAATGCTCGTTTTTAGGAAAAATACCTTTAAAGGTATTTTTTTTAGATCTGAGCCGCTGCTCACCGCCCAGTATGGCACGCGCTTGGCCTATATCAGCGCATTTTCGCAGTTTGATTATTTCCCTGCCATGAAATATGGTGCCATCCGTGACATGCTGCTTATGATGATAAGTAGTCAGGAGGTTTCCTTTGATTAATCGTTATATCAGGCCAGTTTTGAGCCTGTCTTTAACTCTTATGGTGGCGTCAGCAGTATCACCGATACAAGCCGCCAGTGCAGCAACAAAAGCAACGACGGCAAAAGCTCTCACCTTACAGTCTGCGCGAGTGAGTCCCAATGCTTTTCGAGCAAGACTCTTAAAAGGCAAACTTTCGGCAGATGTAGCCGCGGCTGAAAAGTTATTGCTTGACGGTAAATATGCTCCTGCTCAAGAGGCCTTTCGCGCTGCTTTAAACAAAAATTCCAGAGACACAGCCGCACTGACCGGTCTGGGATACGCCCTGGCGCAGCAGTATAAACTTGACGCAGCTGACGAACAATTCTCGAAAGCGCTTAAAATCAATGCCAAAACACCTCTGGCCATGGTTGGTCAGTCGCTGGTGAAACTTTATCGGTTGCAGTCATCATCAATGACCGTAATTTCGCAACGTCAGGCCTCATTGACTTCAGCCGAAGCCGGTTGCAAGCAAGCATTAAAGCTTGATCCCCAGGCTGCTGAAGCTTATATCGTCTTAGGTCTGGTGCAAAGAGAACAGGGTCGTTTAAAAGAAGCGCGCAATAGTCTTTCTATGGCTATTAAGTTAGATCAGCAATATGTTTCAGCCTTTGTTCAGCGTGGCCTAATTGATTTAAAACTCGGTGATACTGCTGCAGCTCTGACTGATTTTAATTCGGCTATCACCATACGTCCTGACAATGCCTCCGCCTATTACGGCCTCGGTCAGGCCTACCTCAATCAAGGCATGTATGACGACGCCTATAAGGCCTTGAACACTTCCCTCTCTAAAAATCAGAATAGTGCGCCCGCGCACATTGCTATGGGTGATGTTTACTTCAAGCAAAATAACCGCGTGGCCGCCATAAAAGAGTATCAAAAAGCAATTAGCATCAAGGCTGAAAATGAAGTTGCATATTTGCGCATGGCCGACATTCGCGAATCGCGCGGCGATTTAGAGCTTGCGCTGGGTGATTTGCGCTCAGGGCTGGCTTTGAACCCCAATAGCGTCGATTTGCACCGCAGAACCGGCGATATTGATTTGCGACTTGAAAAAACTGATGAAGCATTGAAGGAATACACAACGGTGTTGGGCTTCATGCCGGGCGACGTTGCTGCTGTCAAAGGCATGACTCGCGCACTGATGATCAAAGCGCAGAAAGAAGCCAACGGTGCTTTCTTTGTTGCCAACAATTTCGAATCAGCTGAGCACTTTATCCAGCGGGCTATTCAGCTGAATCCGAACGATATGGAATTGCGATTGGCCGATGCCAAGCTGCGTGCTCTTTCCGGTAAACCGGTTGATTTATCCAACATTGGAACGCCCACAAATGACCCTCAGCGCATTGCCTATGCTGAAGCTTGCCTGGCACAGTTTAAGTATCAGGAAGCCACAGATAATTTCGCCACGGTCATCGCTAACTGCACCACAGCCGCTCAAGCTTTTGCTGTAGCCGACATGGCGCTGATGATTCGCGACCTCGATAGTGCCGATGCTGCTTACAAGCGTGGTGGCACATTCAGTGAAGAAGACGCCGCCGCTCGCTCTAAGCGTGGGTTGACGCGAGTGGCCACAGCTCGCGATAAGGCGCGTCAGGCACTAACACTGGCGCAAGATCTCGAGCGTAAAAAACAGCTGACCAGCGCTATTGATCAATATCGTGATGCGGCTTATCAAAATCCTAGATTGTCGAAAGCACACCTTGGCCTGGCCGATACTTTGCAAAAGCTGTATAACAAATCAGCTCCGCCTTTGCGCGAAGCTGCTTTGCACTATCGCGCTTACGCGGCGCTAGAGCCAGGTTTGCCCGAAAAGCAATCAGAAAAAATTGCTAAGAAGGCAGTGAAGTGTGATGAGCTCGCTTATAAAATTGAGCAGGGCAAATCTACAAGTAAACTGTCTTCCATTTTTAGTTCAGTAGAGAAATTCTTCAAAAATTAAACTGGCAAATCAAATCAACTAAAGACCCTACTGCGGAGTGCCATCTGTAGTAGGGTCTTTACTCATGGTCAGGCTAGGTGGAGAAATTGCGTGCGGACTGGCTTCTGGCACTTCTTGCACTTTGGCCACGGCTTCATCGTCAGTCAGTACGTCGTCTCTACTGCTTTCAGCAATAATGCGAGCACGCTCTTTTAACTGAGTCACCTGTTCGCGTGAGTCGAGATAATACAATGCGTAAGCATAACGCTCAAGGTAAGGCACGAGAGCCACTGAGTCGGGCCCGTGGTGCAGCTCGGCTAAACGCAAAGCTTGCTCAAACAATGGAGCAGCTTCTGCATATTTTTTTTCTTGAGCATAAACATTGGCTAAAGCAAACATCGCCCGTCCTTCGTTGCCGTTGCGAGAAGGTGCAGCTTGCCAGAGACCCTGAGCGCGAAGATATAATGCTTCGGCTTCGGCCAATTTGCCCTGTTGTATCAGGCATCTGCCGAGTTTATCTAAGCGCGCATATACTTGATAGTGCTCAGGTGGTTGAATGCGTTCGGTTATATCGAGCGCATCTTTTAAGTATGATTCGGCCTCTTCATTGTCTTTGCGCGCTAAAGCCAGGCTGCCCAGGCTGTCATAGCTGTTGGCAAGCGATAGGTGCTGCTTGCCAAGCACGGTTGATTTGATACTCAGCGCAGCCTTAAACAATCTTTCGGCCATGGCGAAATCTTCCAGCGCACCGTATATGTTGCCGATACCGTCGCAAGCGATAGCCCATTCAATTAGCGGGTCGCGCATCACCGGTGATGCCTCTCCGGCCCACGCCTGCAGGGGCATTCCGGCTTTGAGAGTAATTTTGCCTTGAGCTTGAGTGCTGGCCTGGCTAAGTTTACCTTCCACAAAAGCGAGAATTCTTTCTGCCAGTGGAGTGGCCTTACCGGCGGTGCCATGATTTAAATAAAAATGCACCAGCGCCGACATGGCCGGAATTAACTGTTCATCTTCACTGCCGCAAGCCACGGTTTTGACAGCCAGCTCTTCTTCTAAATAGGGTTCTGCTTCAGCGAAGCGGCCGCGAATAGTAAGCAAGCGCCCTAATTCACCATCACTTTTAGCCAGCCGCAAATCTCCGGCTGGAAACGTACGGGCCAGACTAACGGCATATTTCAAAAGACGTTCAGCATCACCGTATTCGCAAGCGTAGGCGGCTTTTTCGCCTTTCGACTGCACTTGCTCCCATGATCCTGGCGGCAAGGCAGAACAGGGCGTCAACAATTGGTTCGATAGGGCCAGAGCGAGTGACGATACGAGAATTAGCGATTTAGCTGTTTTTTTCATGTTTTGCTTTCTAACTGACTCTTCTTGATAGTACCGGATTTGGGGCCTCAGTGCACCTGCAAAGGCAGATAAATTCCAGGAAAAGATCGGTTTGGCAATTGACCTTTGGCGGCATTTGACGCACAGTAGCAAGGATAATTTATTTGGGCAATCAGTAAATTGGCATCCCCTTCTCAAGCCGACGATAATCGTGAACCTGGCCAGCGTTTAGAGAGCGCTGGCTTTGGGTCTGGTCGTGCTCCGGGCAATGCTCCGGGTATAGAAGGACAGCTACAGCCTGGCGATAAAGTAGACGACTACGAAATTGTGTCGCTTCTTGGTGCGGGCGGCATGGGTTACGTCTACAAAGTGCATCACACCATTTTGCAAAAATTTTATGCCCTCAAGACTCTCAGCCCTGACAAAGTTACTGAAAATTCCTGGTACAGGTTGCAGCAAGAGGCTCAAGCCATTGCGCGCATGACGCATCCAAATGTGATCGCCATTCACAATTTAGGTATGCATCTGGGCATCGTGCCATTTTATGTAATGGATTTGCTCGAAGGCGAAAATCTAGCCGATTTAATCAACCGTACAGGACCGCTAACTTTAGAGACTGCTTTGCCTATTTTTATCGCAGTCAGTAAGGGTCTCGGGTACGCACATAAAAAAGGAATTGTGCATCGCGACGTCAAGCCCGGCAATATTGTCTTGCTCAATGCGCCAGACGCCAGCGGTTCGAGAGTGAAGCTCGTAGACTTTGGTGTGGCAAAGCTTTCTGGTGGCACCGCCGACAAGCAAAATCTCACTGCTGCCGGAGAAATTTTTGGCAGTCCATATTATATGAGCCCTGAGCAGTGTTTAGGTAAAAAGGTGGACGGGCGCTCTGACATTTACTCTCTGGCTTGTACATTCTTTGAGATTTTGACCGGAGCTCCGCCTTTTCGCGGCGCCAACCCGATTCAAACCATGATGATGCACCAGACGCAGACGCCACCGACATTGACGCAAGTGACCGGCGGCAAATATTTTCCTGAGGCCATGGAAGTATTAATTGCTGAAATGTTGGCCAAGGCGCCTATGGACCGTTATCAAAATCTCGACGAGGTGGTGAGCGAACTTTGCTTAATTGAAGAAGAAAAAGACTTCAATCCGCAGCCAGAGAGTACCGGCACAAGCAATCGAAGCAATAGAGATCGTGACAGCGCCAATGAAAATGGCTTAGATAGCGGCGAACCGCGAAACCTTACCATGTTGGTATTGAAAATTTGTCTTTCACTGATCATAATATTTTCGGTATCAGGAACGATTATTTACCTGATTATGAACAGTTTTTAGGTGCCATCCCGTGACGATGAAAAAGACTCAGTGAGCGTGGTTCCAGGTGGTGCGCCGGCCAGTGTTACCAGTGCGAATTCGGGTGATGAGGCAAAAACTGTGGATTCAAAAGCTGCAGATTCAAATGCGAATAGTACGTCAAGTGCCACTGAAAATGAACTTTCAAATACTCCTGCCAGCACCACTAGTGGTGCTACCTCTCAAGCGAGCCCAACTAAGCCTTACTATGCCGGTGTTGAAGAGCGTGGTGATGTTAAATACAAAATTTTTGATTTCCCCAATACACGTAGCTTTGGCAAATTGAATTCTCGCAATTATGATGGTGTCGAGCAAGAGGCTCAGGGGCGACAGCTCGTGCATGCCGACGCAGAGCTGCTATTGCGTTGTAATAACGAGGTGATCCTGAACCCCGCTTTATTAGATGGTTTTGGTCCTTCAGATCTATTTGAAATTGAATGTATAGATCTTTTTCGCGTCGGCAATGAGTTTATTCAACATGTGGGCAAGCTGGCCGATCTAAGGGGCTTACGCATTGAGACCGGCGAAATTGATGATGAATGCTTGAAATATATTGACCCGTTGAGCGATCTTAAAGCCCTGCATCTGAACCAGACGAAAGTTCGCGGCAGCGGTATCGCTAAGCTTCGTCGCATTCATAAACTAAAGAGAGTCACTTTTGCTGCCGGCCTGGAGACCTCTGCTCTTCTTACCGCACTGGCCCATTCGCCATGCTTGTCTGATTTAAATGTAGAAAATGCACTTTTAAGCCCGCAAGATTTTAAGGCCATTGCCACTATTACTCAGCTCAGGCAATTGACTCTCAATGCCACAGGGCTTACAAACGCCGACATGGAAGTAATTTCAACTTTGCCTCAATTGAAAATTCTAGATGCTCGCTTTTGTTTGATAGATGCGAATTGTCTTAAATCATGCAAGAAAATGAAAGCCCTGCGGCAACTGCAGCTAAGTGGCGAGAAGTGGCGCGAGGGTGATACCGCCGCCTTTGCGTCAGCTCTCAAGTCGGTTACGGTACGCTAAACGAATACTGGTGTGTTTCTCAACTGAGCACGCGGTATTTAGCAAGACGTTGCGCTGTGTCACTAAGCCGGTTGGGCAACTGGTGCTCGTGCACCACACACACCCTAAGGGTTTTAGTATGGAGAGGAGAGCGTTGCTCTCCTCTCTTTTTCCTGTATCTCCGAGGCGATTTCGCTTGTGGACGTACCGATGATGCACGGACACTAGGAGATCCATATCTCAAGAAATCCAGTGTCGCTTTGATTGATCGCTAGAACCCAAAACATTGACAATCAATGAACTCAGAGTTACTGAGTTGTTGTGCCGTCAAAATGCTCCCGATCTTTTTGCGCATCTTCCCGAGTATGGTGAATTACTCCATCGCGATGATTAGGAGGCGCGTAGAGCGTGTAGAGTTTCATTGATACGCTGCCGGTGTTGACAATATTGTGCGTCGTTCCAGCTGGCACCAAAATGGCAAAACCTGCCTTAATCGAAGTAGTTACTCCATTTAGGATAGCCTCACCTGTTCCTTGTTCAACACGCAGAAATTGATCGAGCTGGTGCACCTCTGAACCGATATCCTCTCCTGGTTTTAGAGCCATTACAACAAGCTGACAATGGGCAGCGGTGTAAATCACCTGTCGAAAGTCATTATTTTCCAGTGCAAGGGCTTCGATATTATGGACGTATCCCGAACTACCCTTGACACTTCTGTCATCTGTCTTAGTTTCCATTTTAATTCCTTCGTTCCTTATTGCACTTCTACATCGACAACATCATCGTCGTTGGCTGAAGATTTTCCTCCGGCAGTCGCACCAGCATAAGCCGGTTGACTTTCAGTGTGTCCAGCTGCGCTTGCACTTCCTTGTTGACTCATTTTTGCATCCTGAGCAATCAGTGCAGCCACGCTTTGAAGCTGTTCCATAAGTGGTTTTAACGATGCGGCGTCCGCTTGCTGTTCTACCTTTTGTCTGATTGCACTAATTGCGCTTTCGGCTTTCGATCGGCTCTGCTCACTCAAATTTCCGTCCATCTGGGCCATTTGTTGTTCAGTTAAATAACATAACCTATCAGCCTCATTTCGGGCGCTAGCGTTGTCCTTCAGTGCCTCATCTTCAGAAGCGTGACTTTGAGCTTCCTTAACCATGCGCGCTACATCGTCTTTTGAAAGATTAGTGCTGGCGGTAACGGTGATTTTCTGTTCTCTACCGCTCGCTTTGTCAGTCGCTGTCACGTGCAAGATCCCGTTTGCATCAATGTCGAAAGATACTTCAATCTGCGGCGTTCCCCTTGGCGCAGGACTGATACCATCCAATTTGAAGTTACCAATGAGCTTATTGGCTTGAGCCATAGCTCGCTCTCCCTGGAAAATCTGAACGTCGACGCCTGGTTGATTGTCTTCAGCGGTAGAGAATATTTGTGATTTGTGGGTGGGAATGGTCGTATTTTTTTCCACAAGCTTGGTGAACATACCGCCCATTGTTTCAATACCAAGTCCAAGAGGTGTTACGTCCAACAGAACAATGCCTTGAACGTCTCCAGCCAACACACCAGCTTGAATAGCTGCTCCAATTGCGACGACTTCATCTGGATTGACGCTTTGATTGGGCTCTTTGCCACCGGTCAACTGTTTCACAAGTGCTTGCACTGCCGGAATGCGAGTTGAGCCGCCGACTAGAACGACTTCTTTCAGTTCGTGCAAGTTCAGTTTTGCTTCTTTAAGAGCTTGCTCAACCGGTTTTCTGCATCTTTCTACGAGATGCCTAGTCAGGTCATCAAATTTTGCTCGTGACACTCGCGTTTCAAGATGTTTCGGACCTTCAGCATTGGCAGTAACAAAGGGCAGCGATACGGTCGTTTCGATAACAGATGAAAGTTCAATCTTTGCTTTCTCAGACGCTTCAGTCAGTCTTTGCAAAGCTTGTGCGTCTTTGCGTAAATCAATTCCATCAGTTTTTTGAAATTCGTCGGCTAGCCAGTTGACGATACAGTGGTCAAAGTCATCTCCACCAAGGTGTGTATCGCCAGAAGTAGATTTGACTTCGAAGAGTCCGTCCCCCACTTCAAGAATCGATACGTCAAATGTGCCACCACCTAGATCGAAGACAAGAACTATCTCGTTCTCTTTTTTGTCTATCCCGTAAGCGAGGGCTGCAGCAGTCGGTTCATTAATTATGCGCAATACTTCCAGCCCGGCTATCTGGCCTGCATTTTTGGTTGCTTGTCTTTGTGAGTCATTGAAATATGCCGGTACTGTAATGACAGCTGAGGTGACTTTTTCACCTAGGTATTTTTCGGCATCTTCTTTTAACTTGCGCAACACCATGGCTGAGATTTCTTCAGGGGTGTAGGTTTTGTCCTTAATATTGACCTTGCAACTGTCGTCGGAACCTTTGACAATTTTGTAGGAAACAATTTGTCGCTCAGCGCTAACCTCGTCGAATCTCCTGCCAATAAATCTTTTTATTGAATAAATAGTATTTTCTGGATTCAATACTGATTGCCGCCTTGCCAGCTGCCCGACAAGACGCTCACCAGTTTTCGTAAAGGCCACGATTGAAGGAGTTGTTCTAAATCCTTCTGCATTTGCAATAACGACTGGTAGTCCACCTTCCATAACAGCGACGACTGAATTTGTCGTACCTAAATCGATACCTAGTGCTTTAGACATTATTTTTCCGATGGACTGCTTAAGCTGCCCGTTTTTATTGGTAGTGCGTAGTTTGGATTAGCTGCGTTCTTATTTGATACTGAAAGTGATCTTAGAACTATCAGAATTTAGCTCAGCTTCTACTTTATAGTCGAATGCTTTGCCGAGATTGTGCATCCATTTTTTGTAATGGTGAAGCATCTTTTTCTCTTGATCTTCATCCATATTGGCGAGCTTCTTTGCTTCAAGCCAAACAGTGGGCTTCTCGTTGAATAGTGTTGCAGAGCTTTCATCGCCTTCTATGCTGGTTGTAGCTCCATGCATATTTGTTTCGAATTCGGCAATATGACGCACTAACGCGAGAGGACTGTCGACCCCATCTTTTTTCAACTCTTCAGCCTTAAGTTCAGCAGCGTGCTTATCCATCGCCTCAATTTCTTGGCTGTGATGCGACTTTTTGTCATGATGCGATTCGATAAAATATAGATGGCTGGCGATTTGCATGGCGGCCATTTTTGTCGCGAATTCTTGCACTTTCTGCAAGTCCCATGATTGCTTAATCAGTTGTTTAGTCATTGAAGTGGTCAATTGGTGCGTCCTTTGTTATGGATCAGTGGTTTTAAATGAACAAACTTTGGTTCAAAGTCATGTCAAAATTTGCTCGTTCCGAAGGCTGGAACAGCGTCATTGTCTGTTGAATGAATTGCTAACAATCTAAGGTGAAATCCTTGTACTCGTCTGGCGAAATTGAGGATTTGTTTTGAAATACTGCCTAGCGCCCCTCAGAACCCTTATAAGTTAGGTGCGCTTCATTGCCACGACGCAGGCAGAGCACTATAGTTCCCATACTGTAAAAATATTTTTTGCAGGGCAGATTCCTGTCCAGCTTGATTTTTTTTCTTCTGGAAGCGTAAGCTTCTCGACGTTGATATGAATATAGATGGCTCTTATTTCTCAATGTCCCAGTCAATGGCAGTTGGTAAAAACAGTCGGCTGATTGAGAAAAGAAAATAATGGGTGTGAGTTCGGTGCCGCTCCATTTCAGGTGCTCGTTATTCTTGCGAGGGCAACAAGCCATGAGTAAAACAGATAAGCAAATAGACACCGATTCAAGCATTGCTAGCATTTTGAAGGCTTACGCTGTTCGAGTCTACAAGGCTATCGTGCCTTCAAAGACAGATCGAAGCATCCTCGATACGCAACTCAAATTTTCCGACCGAACCATGCATGTGGACAAGGATGGTTTTCTGACCGACTCTGACTCGTCGAAACCTAATCCCGAATCAACCAGCAATTCGAATGAAATCGAAAACCCATCATAGTTCGGTAAAAAGCATCACAGTGGTTAGGGACGCGATAACCTTGTGCCGTCCTTCATCTACGTCTACAGCTATCGAGACTTTGTCTCTAAACGCAACCGCATTACTTCTGCCGCATTACGCAAATTACGGTTTTGAAAACATAGATGGCTCCTTTTTCTTCTTGTCCGAGTCATCAGCAGTTGGTAACAGCAGAATACTAGCGGTCAATCGATCAAAGCGTGTTTTAAATGGACTTCAAGTCTTAGTGACCGATGGTCTAAAGTTCATCGATAATTTGGCGCGGGAACTCCAGGACGACATCGCTACTTGGCCTTCCGCTAAGGTGCTTGAGAAGAGCGGTGAAATGTTTGACGCCGCGAATTGTCGGCTGATTTAGAAATGAAAATTATGGTTTTTAGTTACTCCTAAATTAAAAACTGAAGCAGACGATTACAGAAATACAGGTTTTGCATATGATGAGCGATTCTCCGCGCGCTAACTCACTCGTCAGCGCTTACCGGCTTTTAGCCCTTGAAAAATTCGATGACAAAGGTGTTGTGAAACTGCCTGTGGTCGATGGTACCAATTTCAAATCTTATATCCTCAATATTTTGCCCGGTCAGGAAATACCGCCTCATAGTCACACCGGATACGAGGTCTTGCTGATTCCACAGACTGGCTCTGCTACTTTATTTTCCAGCGACGCTAAGCCTGTTCGGTTGATTTGCGGTTCGATTTACACTGACCTTTACGGTATTCATTATGGGCTGCGCAATACTGGTGCCGTCCCTTTTCAGGTGCTCGTGATTCTTGTGAGAGCAGCAAGCCATGAGTAAATCGGATAGGCAAAAAAAATCACCGCTTCAAGCATTGGGCAATCAGACAGTAAATAAAGTGGAAAGCTGTTGCCGCTGGCGTTTAACTGTTGAGCTGGCCATTGATTCAAGGTGCTGCGTGTGGTCCATGCAACTGCGAAAGTATGTTTGAGCGAATGTATGCTACTGTACATTCGGGTAATTGATGCCGAAGTTTCTTCTGGTTAAATTTTTCAGCTGGTATCGCGGCCAGTGCTCCTTGGGTTTCACTTATATTTCATTTCGCTGACACTTCTCGGGATGTCGGCCAAATGTCTGCGAATAGCTGTTTAATGCCTTTGCCATTCTAAGGCTTAGCGCGGCTCGGCTATGAATCATAAGTCGCCTGACTGACTGTCAGAGCTCACACCCAGATAGCTATTTTGGAGTCTCTCATGAATCATGTGCATCACTGTTTTTCTCGCTTTTTGTTTTTATACCAGGTTCGGCAGCTCAGCAAAGCCTCGATAGCACCCCGAACGGTGGTCCTTTTAACAGCGTTCAAGGACCAGGCAGCACGGCCTCTGAAGTCGGCGCTACCGCTCTCGGTGTGTTTGCCACCGCTTCTGGTGATCGAAGCGTCGCTGTTGGACCAGCTACGGCGGGTGGGCAATATTCGGTAGCGGTTGGCAATGGGGCCACAGCGCAGGGACTTTACGAAGTTTCCACCGGGACGTTTGCCGGAGTAGCCAATGTGGGTTCTGATTACAATACTGCTGTTGGTGCCTTTACCGGCAACAACATCACCGGTGAGCGGAACAGTTCATTCGGTTACGCTGCCGGACAAGGAACAACAGGCGCCCGCAACACTGCTCTTGGGGCCAACGCCGGGCAACTCGTCACTGGTGACCGAAATCTTAATGCCGGCATCAGTTCTGGTTTTTCAGCGATCGGCACTCGCAACGTCGGATTAGGGTCTCAAGCCGGCCAATACATCACCGGTGATAATAACGTGGCTGTCGGTAACACTGCTGGCAGTGGCACTGCCGGCGCCAGCTTACTGATTAACAATGCTGTCTCGGTTGGCAATTTTGCCCAGGCCGGGGCTGATAATGCCAGTGCGGTTGGAACACAAAGCCGCGCAGCTGGGGTGAACAGCTCAGCTTTTGGTGCCAGCAGCAGTGCAACGGCCGCCAATAGCGTCGCTCTTGGAGCCAACTCATTGGCTAATCAGGCTAACACCGTTTCAGTCGGTACCGTCGGCGGAGAGCGTCGTTTGGTCAATTTGGCTCCCGGCGTCGCTCTCACTGATGGCGTCAACGTCAGTCAATTGCTAGGTCACAGCAATCAGGCAATTAACCAGGCAAATAGTTATACCGACGTTCAGGTTGCCGGAGGAGTGCAGCGATCAAATACCTATACAGATACTCAGGTTGCCGGAGGAGTGCAGCGATCAAATACCTATACAGATACTCAGGTTGCCGGAGGAGTGCAGCAGGCGAACAACTTCACCAGTCAGCGTTTTGCCCAATCAATAACTTATACTGATGCGAGAGCAAATCAGTTAAACGACCGCATCAATACTGTGCAAAAAAGTGCTAATCAGGGTGTTGCGGCGGCAGTGGCTATGCTCAGCACAATCCGTACTCCAAGCCCCGGCAAAAGCACTATAAATCTAGGTGGAGGATATTATGG
>CASBPX010000070.1 GCA_949127735.1 Candidatus Obscuribacterales bacterium
AGAATAGTGATTCCAGCGGGTAAGACTAATTGGCCAAAGTGAATGGCTGCTTCAACTACTTCAAGAGCGGTGATGTCTACTTCGATGAAATCTGGAATTTCAGCTGGTAGGCATTCGATGTTGGCTTCTTGATAGTTCTCTTCGAGCTTAGCGCCAGCTTTAACAGCTGCCGAAGCGCCGACGAATTTGATTGGAACGGTCACTGAAACTTTGCGCTGTAGATCTACTTTATAGAGTTCGATGTTGTAAACGAAATCTTGAGTCGAGCGTCGTTGCACTTGTCTGATGATGGCATTGACTGGTGCGCCGCCTGCAGTAGATTCAAGCTCAATCATGTGTGAATAAGCAGCAGCCGGAAGGCGCTGGAATTCGCGAGCATTGATTTGCAAGCTTTCGGATGCAATACCGCGACCATAAAGAGTTGCTGGCACTTGGCCTTCGCGTCTTAACTGTTTCGGGGTTTTGGCTTCGCGTTTTGCGACGCCTAATTTGATTTTATCCATGACCCGCTCAATTCCTTGTCTGACTGCTTAGAAACGACTTAAATGAAAACTGGGGCGCAAGGATTCGAACCTCGGAATGTCTGGACCAAAACCAGATGCCTTACCACTTGGCGACGCCCCAATTTAAACTGCAAGGCCCAAAAAGCCCGACAGCAACGGTTGATTCTATTGAAGTTCTGGGGTAGGTGTCAATCCAGATCACCCTTCTATGCCTAAATATAAAGCACAATTGATGTTGGCAGAGTTTAGGGCAGGGCGCGAACGCTCGCCGCCTGGTCGATTAAAGAGCGGGCAAAGCTCAGTGAGGCTTCTTCGTCGGCATTACCGCTGGCCATGGCTGCCAGCGATCTCAGGCGCATGGCATCGTCGAGAACGCTGACCGAAACAATCGTGCGGTCGGCTAAATGCTCTTTTCTCACTTCCAGATAGTTGTCAGCTACTGAAGCGACAATGGGCTGGTGGGTGATGCAAAGAATTTGCTGCAAGCGCGACAGGCGAGAAAGTTTGTCACGCACTGCGTTGAGTACGCGGCCTGATAGTCCGGTGTCAATTTCATCGAAGATTACAGTCGATACCTGGTCAGCAGCGGCAAAGATAGTTTTGATAGCCAGCATGATGCGCGACAATTCGCCGCCTGAGGCGATTTTGCCAAGAGGCATGGGTGGCTGACCCGGGTTAGGAGCAATAAGAAAGTCGATTTTATCTACGCCGTTCGGCCCAGATTCGCCAAGTTGTTGAAAAGCAATTTCAAAGCGGCATTTCTCCATGCCCAGGTCGACCAGCTCTTTTTCTACTTGAGCAGACAAAGTTTTGGCTAATTTGACCCGTCCTTTTGAAAGCTCAGACGCTTTCAAAAGAAGCTCTTTGCTTACATCAGCAATTTCTTGCGAGAGTCCTTCGGTTTCTTTGAGCGCATTTTCGAGCTTCTCAACTTCGCTGGCCAGCTCTTCTAGCTTAGTGATGGCATCGCTTAAGTTAGGTCCATATTTGCGCTTAATGGTGGCAAGCAAATTGGCGCGATTTTCTAAATCAACTAACGTGCCAGGGTCGGTATCAAGCCGATCACCATAGCGTCGAAGCTCTGTTGATGCCTCTTCCAGGCTGGCTAAACCGGTGCCTAGAGTTTCATGAATCGATGCCAGGCTGGAATCAAAACGCAATGCTTTTTCAACTTCAGACATGGCTTTTTGAATCAAGTCAACGGCGCAAACTGAGCTGTCAGAATCAGATCCAGTGAGCGCATCTTGAGCTGCTTCAGCTTGAGTTTTAAGTTCAATGGCATTGCTCAAAACACTGACTTGGCGCTGCAATTCTTCATCTTCGTTGCCGTCTGTAAGTTCTGCTTGTTCAAGTTCATTCAACTGAAATTTGGCAAAATCAAGTTTGCGCAATCTTTCATCTTCAGACATGGTGAGCGAATCTAGCTCATCTTGCAATTGCCTTTTGCGCGCGTAAAGTGTGCGTACTTTCTCTAAAATTTTCGTGTGCGTGTCAGCACCAAGACCATCAAGCAATTCTAGCTGTGATTGTGATGACATCAGTGTGCGCGCTTCATGCTGGGCGTGCACTGTAATCAGCATGGTGCGCAGCTCAGCCAGTAAATTATGATTGACCAGTGTGCCGTTGATGCGAATTTTTGATCCGCTTTTACCAATTTCACGTGCCACCACAAGCTCGCATTGATCGTCAGCTTCTTCGTCTATCAACTCTTCTTTTTTCAGCCAGGCAATCACATGTGAGCTAGCTATAAATACTGCTTCAAGGTTAGCTTTGTCAGCCCCCGGCCGGATTATAGATGCCGGCACTTTGCCGCCGAGAACAGCGTTCAAAGCGTCCATCAAAATTGATTTGCCTGCACCCGTTTCGCCGGTGAGCACATTTAATCCGCGAGTCCACTCAACCTGAGTTCTTTCAATCAGGGCGAAATCTCTAATCTGTATACTTTTTAGCATGCACCGTATATGGAGACGTTATATTGCCGCTTCTCTATAGCAATTTTTAGACCAAAAACCGCTATACGGCAACATCATAGCCCGAAATGACAAGCCGTAAAGCCCTTCGCTCAAGTAAAAGCGTGCCCTGCAAATTTTTAAGCAGAGAAGCGCCGTTTTTTACTATTACCCTATAGAGGCAAAATAGAGGCAAAGTTATTTTGACTATTTCGAAATTGATACAGGTGTTGCTGCTGCTGCTTGAGGGGCAGCCGGCAATGGATTGCGTGCCTGAATGCTGACCTGTGCCGCCACTTGTTTGGCGATTTCAATGAAAGCCAGAGCGACTGCGCCGTCAGGGTCTTTGGCCACAATCGGAATGCCTTCATCGCCGCCGATGCGAACCTCGGGATCGAGTGGAATTTCGCCAAGGAAAGGCACTTTGTGTTCTTCGGCCAATCTTCTGCCGCCACCGCGACCAAAAATTTCGTACTGTTCGCTTGAACCCTTAGGCTGGAAATAGCTCATGTTCTCGACGAAGCCGAGAATCGGCACTTCCATTTGCGCAAACATTGCCAGGCCTTTGCGGCCATCAAGCAAAGCAACGTCTTGAGGAGTGGTGACAATCACGCCACCACTTAACTGAGTCGCTTGCACCATAGTCAATTGCGCGTCGCCGGTTCCTGGTGGCATGTCTACGATTAAATAATCGAGTTCGCCCCAATCAACGTCGCGTAAAAATTGTTTGATTGCTTTGTCGAGCATTGGTCCGCGCCAAATCAGCGGTGTGTCTTGCGATACGAAAAACGCCATTGAAATGCATTTAACGCCGTGATTTTCGGCAGGCACAATGCGATCGTTTTTAGCTTTTGGTTGATAGGCTTCAAGACCCATCATCAGCGGAATGTTGGGGCCTGTAACGTCTGCATCAAGCAGGCCAACCTTGGCACCAAGTTTTGCCAGCGCCACTGCCAGATTGCATGACACTGTCGATTTGCCCACGCCACCTTTACCTGAGGTAACGGCGATAATTTGTTTGATGCCTTCGATTGGCTCTTTACCGCTTCTGCGTTGACCAGCTACCTGAGCGGTTGATTCCATCTCGACTGCTTCTACGCCTGGCAGTGCCATCACTGCGTCCTTGCATTCTTGCTCAAGGCGCTCTTTGACAGGGCAGGCAGGAGTGGTGAGTGTGAGTTTGAAAAATACTTTGGTTCCGGTGATTTTGACCTCGGAGATCATGCCCAAAGTGACCACGTCGATGTTTAAATCGGGGTCCATCACTGTGCTGAGAGCTTTTCTAATTTGCTCTTCGGAGAGCTTGTCTTTTTTGACACCAAACATTGAATGACCTGCTTGAGGAACGCGCAAAAGCCCACGATTGGCTTACACCCACATAATAACGGCTCTCAAAGCACATCGGCCTTAAACTAATAAATTATTGAGGCTTTGTGGCGCTAAGTTCTCTTAAGTCTTCGGCCGACACTTTTTTCATTTCAGTCGGAAGGGCCGCTATGGCCCTTTCTACACGAGTCGTAGGATGCTCGGCCCCCAACCTTTGACTAAGCTTATCTAGAGATAATTTAATCGGCTCTTGAGAGCCCTGACCCAACAGGGAATTGGCTACAGCCAGGTTGACTGCTGAAACAAAACAATCGGGATGATCGGCGCTCAGAAGTTGCTGCCTGATTTTAAGCGCTTGAGCAAAACATTCTCTGGCTTTTTGCGGCTCGTTCATTTGCAAAAAGCACAGGCCCTGATTGTCCAGGGTAATGGCAAGATCGGGATGTACTGGGGGAAGCGTGCTGCGCTGAATGGTTAACGAGTTATTGATATATCTCTGCGCCTCATCATAATTTTGCAGACGCCTTTGCAGATCGCCAAGGCCCATGAGGGTTTTAGCAATTAGTGGATGATTGGGTCCGAATGTTTTCAATCGAATTTTTAGTGCTCTTTCATAGAGGGTGCGTGCTTCACCATGGCGCCCTTGCTCGCGATAGAGCCCCGCCAGATTATTCAAATCTGTGGCCGTATCAGGATGCTCATCACCGAGTGCACTCAAATCAAGCCGCAACGCCCGCTGATAATATTTTTCAGCTTTACCGTTCTGACCAAGGTCGCGGTAGAGCCCACCAAGATTGGCCAGCAGATAGGCATTACCTACATCGTTACGTGTCAGTTTCTTTTCACTAATCGCCAGTGCTTTGAGATACAGCCCCTCTGCTTCTTCGTATCGGCCCTGGTCTCGGCGCAGTTTTGCCAGGCCGTTTATTGTGCTGGCATATTGAATCGAGTCTGGTTGCTTGATTTGTTTATCCCAGAGTTCAAGGCTTTTAAGATAAGTCTTTTCCGACTCTTTGTAATTGCCTTCTTCGCGCTGCAGCGTAGCGAGATTATTCAATGCCACAGCTGGTTCTGGCCTTGTTGAGGCAAAGCTCAACCTTGCCGCTTCGGCGGCTTTTTGATAGTAAGGGGTTGCTTCTTTATAGCGACCTTGAATGCGGTAAAGCTCCGCCAAATTGTTCATGGCTCGGGCTGTGCGTTTGTCGGTTTGCCAGCCTGAGCCGAAAGTCTGGCAGACCGTGTAGGCCTGCTCAAAATATTGCCGAGCTTTGTTGTAGTGCCCGCCTTTGAAAGCTTCTTCCCCGGCACCAATAGCGGCATAATAAGGCACGCTCTGAAAAGCGAGAAACAGTGCCCAGGCAAAAGTGCAGCCATAGAGGCCGCGTCTGAACCATTTGAGCCTGGCGTTATCTATTACCTTTTCTTTAAAGGTCTGTTGCCAGAGCTTGATTTTGGCCAGTTTTTCTTTCATGCCGCTAACTTAACTTTTGAGGCGAAAGGAAGTCAAGCGGGTTAAGGATAGTTTGGTCTGCTTGAAAAACCCATGGCGATTCTAAGATGCTAACAAGTGCCTAAAATTCGCAGTAGTAGCGCTTCGAAAGCTTCTTTATCAATGGCGCTGGCTACCTGCACTTTTCGGCCTGAAAATAGTGAAGGGCCGGTGCGGCCGATATTCTTGCCCGATGTTGAAACATCGAGTTTTACTTCTTTATAGGTAAACAAAGATGGATCAATAGCGGCAGCGGCGGTGATTGTATCCCAGAAATAATAGTCAAAGCCTTTGACCAGGCTCCAGAGTTTAAATGCTAAAGCCGATGCGCGAGAGTTTTCTGATTGCGCTTCTAGACGGCTGAGAAAATCTTTGGTCACCGGTAAATCGTTAGTCAAATCTAGGGTGATTAGTTTAATTGGAATCTTGCTGTCGAGAATCTGTTTGAAAGCTGGGGCGTCCGCATACACATTCCACTCAGCGGAGCCGTCGGTGCCTTCTTCTTCCACATTGCCTTTGCAATTTATAGCGCCGCCCATGATGATGAATTCGAGAATTTTTTCTTTCAGTTCTGGTTGCGCGGCGAGCAGCTTGGCCATGTTGGTTAGTGGGCCTGTCACCACTACTGTAAATGGCTCTTTTGTATTGGCGAGACAATCGGCAAACATTGATTCAATGGTGCGCGAGCGTCCGGCTTGATATTGTTTTTTTAAATAGTTGTCGCGGAAGAGGGGCAGTTCATTAATGATATAGCTTTCCCGGCGCCAGTTTTCTGGAAACGGGTTGGGCATATCTTCTTCAGAATAAGCAATTTCAGGACCATCAATATCTAGATAAGTCGCTATTTTTTGTGTTGCTTCATAAATTTGAGCAGCGTAGCAGTCACCATTGGTGATACCAACCGCCTGAAGATCGATCTCAGGGCTGAGCCAGAGCAATATGCAACTGAGCAAATCATCGACGTGACCGTCGTGATCGTGAATGATAGGTTTAGCCATAGACTCAGTTTACTGTCCTGACAAGTTTTAGAGAATGCCCAGATCCATCTTGGCTTCTTCGCTTGCCATGGTCTTTGGATCCCAGCGAGGTATCCAAACCAGCTGTACGTTTACTTCTTCGGCCCAGGGCAACTTTTTCGCGGCTGCATGGCACTGGCCCTGTATAACGGCGCCCACTGGGCATCCTGGGCTGGTCAGGGTCATTTTGATTTTAACGTTGTTGTCTTCCACTTTTACTTCATAAATGAGGCCAAGGTCGACAATATTGATACCCAACTCCGGATCAACGATCTGACGTAGATTTTCCATCACCAGATCTTCTTGCAAGGATGTCATCATAGAATTCGCCTCTTTCTTTTGTACTAAGTTGTACTAAAGTTTTACTTAAGTGATTATTTTGCCTGCGCTTGCCTGGCTGTTTCAATGCCTTCGAGCAGTGTGTTCCATGGCAAAAGGGCACACTTGATGCGCACGGGATATTTTTTTACTCCGCGCAGAGCTTCCAGTTCTTCAAGTTCGTCTTCAAAGACGGTTTCATCTTCTTTGGTCAACATCATGGTCTTAAAATCTTCGATGATTTCTTGAGCCCGTTCGACACTTTGACCAAGAATGGCCTCAGACATCATTGAGCCTGATGCTGTGTTAATTGAACAACCGTGGGCTGTCAGTTTGACGTCTTCAATCAAACCGGTCGGAGTCAGTTTCAAATAAAGAGTCAGTTCGTCGCCGCAAAGTGGATTGACACCTTCTACGGTGGCACTGGCGTTTTCTATACTGCCGTTGTTGCGCGGATTATGATAGTGGTCCAGGATTGTTTCCCGGTATAAATCATCTGCAAGCGACATGTCCCATTACCTTTTCTGCTTCCTTCAATGCGGCCAATAGCAAGTCGACCTCTTCAAGGGTGTTGTAAATATAGAAGCTGGCCCGGGCAGTGCCCATCACTTTTAAATCTTTCATCAGAGGCTGGCAGCAGTGGTGCCCGGCGCGAATGGCCACACCGTTGTCGCTGAGGATCTGGCCAAGATCGTGCGGATGCAAGCCGTTGATGTTGAATGAAACGACGCCACCACGTTTGGTGGCATCGAGGGGGCCGTAAATAACAATGTCTTTGATTTCAGAAAGCTTTTCAATGGCATAGCGAGTGATTGCAATTTCGTGGGCACGTACGTTGTCCATGCCAACATTGTTCAAGTAGTCAACGGCTACGCCGCTTGCAATCACGTCGGCCACGTTGGGTGTACCGGCTTCGAACTTCCATGGCAGTTCATTAAACTTGGTCTTGTCGCGATGTACAGAGCTAATCATGTCGCCGCCGAACATAAATGGTGGCATGGCTTCAAGCAAAGTTTTTTTGCCCCAGAGAATTCCCACTCCGGTTGGTCCTAACATTTTGTGCAGCGAGAATGCGTAAAAATCACATTCAAGATCGGCCACAGAAGTCTTCAAATGGGGAATGCCTTGAGCGCCATCAACTAAAATTATGGCATTGTTTTTGTGCGCCAAATGAGCCAGCTCTTTGACCGGATTAATGGTGCCAAAAACGTTAGACATTTGCGTAATGGCTACCAGTCTGGTCTTAGGGCCAATCAATTGAGCCGCTGTTTCCATATTGATTTGTCCGTCTTCAGTCAAATCTAGATAGACCAGTTTGGCTTCGCGCTCGGCAGCTAGTTGTTGCCAGGGCACCAGATTAGAGTGATGCTCCATAGGTGACAAAACAATTTCATCGCCCGGTAAAACATTTTGTTTGCCCCAGCTGTACGCCACCAGATTGATAGCTTCAGTGGTGTTGCGGGTGAAAATAATTTCGCAGGTTTCTTCGGCGCCGATAAATTCGCGCACGGTTTCTCTAACTGCTTCATAAGCGACTGTGGCTTCTTCTGAAAGGGTGTGAATGCCACGATGAACGTTGGCATTGTATTGTTCGTAATAATTGGTGATTGCCTTAATTACTTGCGAAGGCTTTTGCGATGTGGCGGCATTGTCTAAATAGACCAGACGTTTGCCTTCAATCACGCGGTCAAGAATAGGAAAATCTCTGCGGATTTTTTCTACATCGAATTCAACACTGCTGCTCATAAACTTCTCTTTCTATACACTGACAAAAATTTCGTCTGCTCTGACTTCTACGGCATATGTAGGAACGCCGACCACTGCAGGCAGGCACAGCGCTTTTCCGGTTCGCACATCAAAACGAGCACCATGGCGAGGGCATTCTATCTGGCAATCGACTAATTCGCCTTCACCCAGCGGTCCGCCGTCGTGTGTGCAAATGTCGGCAATGGCATAGAACTTGTCTTCGACATGGCAAAGGGCTATGCGTACTTCGCCTACGGTGAATACTTTAGCGGTACCTTCTTGAACGTCATTGATCTGAGCAACTTTTATAAAACTCATAGGACAAGACTCATTTATAAATTTTTTCCGCCACCAGATCTCCGACCCAGTCTGCGGCTCCCTTAATTTCAATGCCATCTAAAATTTGCACAAAGAATCCGCGAACGATCAGTTCTTCTGCTTCTTTCAAATTTAGTCCACGGCAATTGAGATAGAACAGTTGTTCTTTATCTACTGGGCCGACGGTGGCTCCGTGCGAGCACTTCACGTCATCGGCGAGAATCTCTAAACGCGGAATGGAATCGGCTCTGGCTTCTGTGCCGAGCAACAAGTTTTTGTTTGATTGAAATGCCGCAGTGCGTTGGGCAATCTTATCGACTACAACAATGCCCTGATAAACAGAAGAAGATGTGTCTTTGAGAGCAACTCTAAAGTTGATATTTGATGTGGTATCAGGACAGGTATGTTTTTGAATGGTGTTGTAAGAGTAATGCTCAGCGCCATCACCCAGTACCACGCCGCGAATGTCGCTGCTTGCGCCTTGTTCCACCATTACTGTTTCAATAACAGATTTGATTTGCTTGCCACCAAGACCGGCTGTGGTCAAGTTCAAAACACCATCGCGATGAAGATGTGTGCGTACGCGGTTAACAGCAAAGACTTGCTTCGACAATTTGTCTACAGTCATCACCGTAACTTTAGCGCCTGCACCCACAGTAATTTCAAAAATTGAATTAGACAGTGTAGTGCCGTCAGCGTCAGTACTATCGCTAGCATCTGAGAAGATACTGACTAGAGTTACCTGGCTATTGGCTTCAGTGGCGACGAAGACACGAGGGAAAACAGCGTGATTGGTTTTGCCCACAGGCAAATTCACAGCACTGACAAACGGTGCTTCAATCACTACATTCTTAGGCACATATAAAAGCAATCCACTATTGAACAAAGCCTTGTTCATTAATGTGAATTTGTCATCGTCACTCCTGGCTGTGCCCTGTTCAAAGATTCTCTTCACCAATTCTGGATGCTTCTCAATCGCCTCGATTAAAGGCATGAAGATAACGCCCTGCTTGGCCAGGTCGGCATTAACGCTGGAGAATTGCGATTGGCTTAGACCGTAATCGTCGACGAAAATGCCGGCCGGTTCACCCAGCTTTTCGATAGCTGACTGAACCAGCTCCATGGTCGGAGCCTTGGCTGCCTTATTAGCTAGCGGATCAGTGGTGATGAAAGTGGAAAGATCGATGTTATCGATTTCGGTTTTGCGCCAGTCATCGTCACGCGTTGTGGGCATGGGGCTTTGCAAATAAATTTCCCATGCCGCCAGTCGTGCATCTTTGAGCCAGGTGGGCTCGCCATTGCGCTGAGCCAGGTCTGCGACCCGTTCTTTCGCTATGGTGTTGGCTAATTTCGACTCGGCCATGACAATATCTCCAAAAATCCAACTATCCAACTATCCAATTATCCAACTAATAACTAACCGACAGAACCTTCCATCTCAAGCTGAATCAAGCGATTGAGTTCGACGGCATATTCAAGCGGCAATTCTTTGGTGAAAGGCTCGAAGAATCCGTTGACGATCATGGCTGTAGCTTCATCTTGATTGAGGCCGCGGCTCATCAGGTAGAAGAGTTGCTCTTCGCCAACTTTTGAAACCGTTGCTTCGTGCTCGATGTTGACGTCTTTTTCGTCAATTTCCATGGTCGGATATGTATCTGATCTCGACTTGTCGTCGAGCAGCAGAGCGTCGCATTTGACCGATGACTTAACGCCTGTGGCTTTAGGATAAACCTTGATCAAACCGCGATATGAAGTGCGTCCGCCATTTTTGCAAATAGACTTGGAGACAATCATTGATGTCGTATTTGGTGCGGCGTGAATGATTTTAGCGCCGGCATCCTGGTGCTGATCTTCTCCGGCAAATGCGATGGAGAGCACTTCACCGTGAGCGCGTTCGCCCACTAGATAAATAGCTGGATACTTCATGGTCAGCTTCGAACCAAGGTTTCCGTCTACCCATTCCACTTTAGCGTCTTCGTGTGCTACAGCCCGTTTGGTAACGAGGTTATAGACATTCTTGGACCAGTTTTGAATAGTGGTATAGCGAATGTGAGCGCCTGGCTTAGCAATCAATTCAACCACAGCAGAGTGCAGCGAATCGCTTGAATAAGTCGGAGCAGTACAACCTTCAATGTAGTGAACATACGATCCGGGCTCGGCAATAATCAGCGTACGCTCGAATTGACCCATGTTTTCAGCATTGATGCGGAAATAAGCTTGCAAAGGAATTTCAATTCTGACGCCTGGTGGCACCCAGATGAAACTTCCACCCGACCAGACGGCCGAGTTTAATGCAGAGAATTTATTGTCGGCAGTGGGAATTACTGTGGCGAAGTGCTCGCGCACAATGTCTTCGTGCAAACGCAATCCTGAGTCCATGTCGAGGAAGAGCACGCCTTGCTTTTCTAAATCTTCGCGAATGGAGTGATAGACCACTTCCGACTCATATTGAGCAGTGACGCCCGCCAAGAATTTACGCTCAGCTTCAGGAATGCCTAAGCGATCGAATGTGTTTTTAATTCCTTCCGGAACTTCATCCCAATCGGTTTCTTGTTTTTGCGAAGGCTTGATGTAATAGAAGATATTTTCAAAGTCGATATTGTTCAGCAGATTGCAGTTGCCCCAGGTAGGCATGGGCTTCTTGTTGAAAATATCAAGAGCGCGCAGACGAAACTTGAGCATCCATTCGGGCTCATTTTTCATAGACGAAATCTTTTCTACAATTTCGCGAGTGAGGCCGCGGCCCGATTTGAAAATATAGTCTTCTTTATCGGAAAAACCATATTTGTAATCGTTGCCGATCCCTTCCAGACCCGCATTTTTAGTAGCGTTTTGGGGAGCGTTTTCCGGCAACCCATTATTCAGGGCTGGTGCTAATTCTGCCGACATACTTGCCTCCTTGACCATTGTTATTTAGCGCCGACTGGTGTGGCCGCTGTTGAACTTGAATTTGCTTTAGCCTGGGCGCTGGCGCTCTCATCGACTGATTCTTGTGTAACCCACTCGTATCCGCGGTCTTCCAGCTCGAGAGCCAGTTCTTTACCGCCTGAAGCAACAATTTTGCCGTCCTGGAAAACGTGCACGAATTGCGGCTGAACATAATTGAGCATGCGCTGATAGTGAGTGATTAGAAGCACTGCAGTGTCAGCTTGAGCCATAACATTGATGCCTTCCGAAACTGTTTTCAAAGCATCGATATCGAGGCCCGAATCGGTTTCATCGAGGATAGCCAGCAATGGCTTGAGCATGGA
>CASBPX010000071.1 GCA_949127735.1 Candidatus Obscuribacterales bacterium
CAGTTTATACTAGGCCCAACAATCTTAATTTGAGCCACGGGCAGCTTCTTAAGAGATTGGTTTAAAGTCTCATGGAAAATGAAAATGACTGCTTCTGTTAACGAAATTGAACGCGCCGCTGCTTTTCTTAAGGCCGGTAAGCTGGTGGCATTTCCGACTGAAACGGTATATGGCCTTGGTGCTGACGCAAGCAATGATAGAGCGCTTGCATCTTTATATGAGCTGAAAGGGCGTCCGGTATCGCATCCGGTGATTGTACATATTGCCGCAATTAGTGAATTGGAAAAATGGGCGAAAAATATCTCAGCTGACGCTTACAAATTGGCCGAAAAATTCTGGCCTGGGCCGATGACCTTGATTTTGCCCAGAGCTGACCATGTACATTCGCAGGTTACTGGCGGTCAAGATTCAATCGGTTTGCGCCTGCCGGCTCACCCACTTGCCTTAAAACTGTTGGCTATGACTGGTGGCCTGGCTGCCCCCTCCGCTAATCGTTTTGGTCGACTTTCGCCCACTTCGGCTGAAGCAGTGCGTGCCGAATTTCAATTAGATGGAGATTCACCTCTGGCCATGGTTTTAGATGGTGGTGCCTGTGAGGTTGGTATTGAATCGACGATCATCGCTCTTACCTCTGAAGCAAAAATTTTGCGCCCGGGAATGATCTCCAGTCAGGCTGTAGAAGCCGTGCTTGGGTATAAATTGGCTTTGAATGATACTCGGCAAACAGATCTACGTGTGCCCGGTTCATTGCCAAGCCATTACGCTCCACAGACCAAATTGACAGTGACTGACGGCAAAAGTTTGATTGAACTTGCCCTTGAACTCAATGCTTTAGATAAAGGTGTGGGAGTGATTGCGTCTGCGGCCACAGCAGAGCAGCTTATGGAAAGTATGAGCGGTCGCGGATATGACGCGGTGGTGGTTGCCCCGCCGGAGGTGGACCAATATGCACGGTTACTTTATGAACAGTTGAGACGCTTCGATGCATTGAAGCTCGATCGTATTTTTGTAGAAACTGTTTCAACCGATGAATCATGGGATGGTGTGCGCGATAGACTGCAACGCGCCAGTGCAGAGACCGAACAGGTATAAGGAAGGTTGTAAAAGAGTGGTCGAACTTTCATCAATAATTACATTAATGCTGGTAAGTTTTGCCACCATGATTGTGCTGATGTTTCTGGTTTGGCTAGTGAGCGAGAAAATCAACAATGCCGGTATCGTTGATGTTATTTGGGGTTTCGGCTTCGTAGTTCTGGCCCTAATTGATTTTGCTCTGGCTTATGCTAACGGTTGGGGCTGGATGCCGCGCAACGCTATAGTACTATTGATGGTGGCGTGCTGGAGCTTGAGATTGGGTTTCTTTCTGGCTATTCGGTTCAAACGGTTGTGGCCGGCTGAAGATGGACGTTATAGCGCATACCGCCAGGCATGGGGCAAGAATGCGTCTTTAGGGCTGTTTCTTGCTTTCGAAATGCAGGCGGTCTTGCTGGCGTCTTTAACTTTGCCATTTGCCCTGGCCATGGTAAGTACTGCTCCGCGGTTTGCTGCCTGCGAAATTGCGGGAATAGTGATTTTTCTCATCGCCCTAGTTGGTGAGAGCCTCGCTGATCAAGAACTTGAAACTTTCAAAAAGGACCCGGCAAATCGCGGCAAGGTTTGCCAGATTGGGTTGTGGAATTATTCGAGACATCCCAATTATTTTTTTGAATGGCTCGTATGGGTGGCGTTTTTTACTTTTTCACTGGCTTTTCCTTTCGGCTGGTGCACATTCTATTGCCCGCTCCTGATGCTCTGGTTTCTTTTGAAAGTGACCGGGGTCAAAGCCACAGAAGAGCAAGCTTTGCGCAGTAAGGGAGAAGCCTATGCCGCTTATCAGCGCAGTACCAGCCCGTTTATACCCTGGTTTAAAAAGAGGAGTAGTTTATGACCCCTGTTGAAGCCAACGAAAAAAATGTTAATACTCAGATCAATTTTGAAGAACTGAGTAAGCCCGGCTCGGAAGCACTGATTTACGAAATTTTGGCTACTAATCTGGTGCCTGATTTTTTAGTGCGAGCGGGCATTAAGAAATTGCTGTTGAGTAAATTGAAAGAAGAAACTAAACCCACCCAGCAGTTGCGTCAAGAACATTTGCTGGCTATGGTCCAGGCGTTGAAGCTCATGCCTGTGGCTATTAGGACTGATTCTGCCAATGAACAACACTATCAAGTTCCGGCTGAGTTTTTCAAACTATGCCTCGGTAACAGAATGAAATACAGCTCTGGTTACTACGTAAATTGGGATGACACTTTAGATCAAGCAGAAGAGGCTATGCTTGCTCTTACCGCTGCCCGCGCCGATCTAAGAGATGGTCATAGAATTCTTGAGCTCGGTTGTGGATGGGGATCGTTGACACTTTATCTTGCTGAGCGCTTTCCTAAAAGTAAGATCACTGCAGTTTCTAATTCCAGCAGTCAGAGGCTCTATATCGAAGAACGTTGCCGACAGCTCGGTTTAACGAATGTCACAGTAATTACATGTGATATGAATGATTTCGATTTTCAGTTTAGTGAACCAATCGATAGAGTGGTATCAGTCGAAATGTTCGAACATATGAAAAATTATGAGCTATTACTTTCTCGCATTGCCGGCTGCCTTAGCACTGAGGGCAAATTGTTTGTGCATATTTTTACTCACAAAGAACTTTGCTATCACTATGAAGATAAAGACGGCAGTGACTGGATGACTCGTAACTTTTTTGCCGGCGGGATCATGCCCTCAAACGACCTACTACTCTATTTTCAAAAAGATCTCAAAATCGAAAAGCACTGGACAGTGAGTGGTGAGCACTACGGTCAGACCGCCAATCACTGGCTGGCAAATATGGATCGTAATAAAAAAGCCATATTGCCTATACTGGCAAACACTTACGGTAAAGACCAGGCATTGCGCTGGTGGTCGTTCTGGCGCCTGTTCTATATGGCTTGTGCTGAATTGTGGTCATTTCGCCAGGGTCAGGAGTGGATGGTTTCACACTATTTGTTCAGCAAATAGTTAGCTCTTGAAATCTGGAAACACAAAGAATCACAATTTTTTTGCGTAAAATTCAGCCCTTGTAATAGACTATTGGCGTTCCGTCTATGCGCTGGAGATTTTATGGCCGACCACAATACACCTGCATCCGGCGCCGTTGGCGTGATGGACGCTTTGCGCGAATCGACTAAAGATATGCACAACGACACTGAAGGGCAAGATTTTCAGAAGCAGTTAGGTAGCGGAACAGTCAGGCAAGATCGTTATGTTGCTTATCTGGGCCAGCTCTATTTAATGCATAAGCACTTAGGCGACTTATTGACACGCGCTGCTTCGGCAGATAGTCGTGTGGCGGCTGTATTGGCTCCTTATCACACCGATCTCAGCGCAGTCACTGGTGATCTTGAGTATTTTTCAGTAGCTCCCGACAGTGTTGTGCCGCTAGCCTCCACCGCCGGTTTGCTCAGCTATATGGATGAGCTGGCCAGACGTTCACCGCTGTCTTTACTCGGTTTTCTTTACGTGCTCGAAGGTTCGACTAACGGCGCTAAATTCATGGCCAAAACTTTGCGGGCTGGAATGAATCTGCCGGAAGATCGCGGCGCCAGTTATTTTGATCGGTATGGTGATAAACAGCGGGAACGCTGGAGCAATTTCAAAGAAACAATGAATGCTCAGGGTTTCAATCAAAGCGAAGTAGACGCCATTGTTGTCGAGGCAAAAAGACTGTTTCAAACATTCTTTGATATTGGCAGCGAGCTGATTGCCACAAGCGGTGCTGTGCTCTAATCTGAAGCCGGGTTTGAAATTGGTTAGATTGCGGTACTTTGTGTGGGAGTACTGGAGTATCTATGAGCGCAAGTGAACCTCAATCTGGTCATCCGAGCCCCTCTAGCGACGTGCCACCGGAGCGCGAGAATAAGCGTATAGGCGTTATTGCGGCATTTCGGGAGTCGCTCGCACATGTGAAACAGGCGGCCGGTGATAAAGCCGTTACTATTCGAGAGACCGATAAACAGAGTGTGAGAATTTTGCGCGGTTCAGTTTTGGCCGCGCTTGTCTTTCTCTTCTTGCCCCTGGCTGGTCTTGGTCGCTATGCAATCGTTTGTTTAATTGCAGCCGATTTGTTTTTCCTCTTCGCACTCACTATTTTTATTGTCGTGCGCTTTGGTATTTTGCGTGTTATGTCACCACGACATGCACTTGTCTGCTGGCAGCTAATGGTCGGTACGAGCCTGTTTTCAATGGCTCTGGCTGTAAATGGTGCCTTCATACTGGTGATGGTGCTGGCCGGACAATATCTGATGAAACGCTAACTCGATGAATGTTTCTGATCGGCGCAATGATGCACTACCTGTAGTATTAGGTGTGCGGCAATGTTTTTTTATAAGACGCTAAACAACTCTACCTGCGGCCTTGATTGGGTTAGTTTTGAATTTGCTGGGCATATTGTCACTCGTAAGGCGTTAACTGTGTCGAGTTAGGTTGAGAAACCTATTGCTGTAGACACAGGCTGAAAAAGGATGGTGTCCAATGTTACGGAGATCGGGTCCGCTCCCTAAAACTCTTCAGAAATTACCGGCCGCGCCGGGTTTGTCTGAAATTCACCACTATTTATCGGTGGCCATGGAGCATCGCGGAAGGCAAGTTGAAATAACGTGGTCTACACCCGATAGAGCAATAGATTTTAGTCTCAATATTCATTGTCCCTGGCGTGGCGGAGACACTGAGTGGAAATTATTCGTGGGCAAGAACATGCGTCTGGTTTGGGATTACACCAGCTGCGACGTTTTGCTCGTCTATAATCTGATTATTTCGTCGTGCGGCGAAGTGCACCAGAGCGTGCAAGCCGACGGTGTGCTATCAGTCAGTGAAGCCTTTAGAGATTCGTCTAAACGACGCGATACGCTCTTTATGCAGACTTCGAAGCAAAACGATGAAACCGATCCCAAAAGCAACAAGTCAGTCACCCAGCCGCAAGACAATGCCTGGACTCGTTCCACATTGCCACCTAACGGTGACCTCTCACTCGTTGAAATTTCCAGACTGCTGCAATCAATTTTATTGGCGAAAATGACCGGCCGACTTGATGTTGATCAGGGTAGTTTGCACGCCAAAATATTCTTTGTTGATGGCGAACCCCAACATGCAGATGTAGGGGGCATCTTAGGCGATGAAGGCATTTTAGATTTGCTCACCTGGCGCGAAGGAAAGTATAAATTTGAACCACGAGTAAGAGTGGCTCAGAGAAACGTTGCGCAGCCTATTGAAAATCTTGTTATTTTAGGCGTGCATCTTGTCGACAAAGTAACGTTCTTGCGCAACGTTGGCCTGCAGACCGATTCGGTGCTTATTCGTAAACATGAAAGCGTTGTCGGTTACGACTTTGAGAATCTGGCAGCTCACGATACCACTGTGGCCAGCCATATACTGAAAGCGTTTTATTCAGTGATTGATGACAAGACCTCAATTAAGGCATTGGTTGATAAAACACGCCTCTCGCGCAGCCAGTGGGTACCTTTGATTACCCTTTTGCTTAATGCCGATTTGATTACATTCACCAATGACTTCATTGGTGTCAAAGATGAGAAAGCTACAATCGCCCCTAAGATCATTGATAAATCGAAAATTCACAGCGTGATGATGAACTTGCGACGGCCTGAGACCGGCATGTTTACTTATGAGGCGTTTTTATACTTCCTCGAGCAAGAATATTTCCGCGGTTACCGATCTGGCAGTCCGCTTTCTGTAATGGTAATGGAGATGCGTGTAATTAGCGGCCCGCCTCATTTTGAAAGGCAGCCACTTGATACTCCCGCACTGGCCGAAGTGGTGCGTCGCATCAGCCGTCTGAAGCGTCACATCGATTTGCTGGCCCACTATGACCAGTATGATTATGCAATGCTCTTACCGAATACAAAGACTACTGGTGCCAATACTTTTGCTCAGAGAGTTGCAAAAGCAATCTGGAGTTCTCCTTTGAGCCCGAATATCGATAGCTCAAATCTGTCTTTGGCCTTTGGCGTAAGTTGTATTCCTGAAGATTGTCTTGATTTAGGCGTTTTGCTTGCTGCCGGTGAGGCGGCCAAGGCCGCGGCTTTGCGCGCGGCCATGCCGATCGCACTTTATCGCGATATCAAAGGTTAAGTCTAAATCTACGGATGTATTGCAGAGGTGACCTGGTTGAGCAGGTTGACCACGGCTAAAATTGCCACCACCAGCAAAATAGAACCACTAACCGCGCAAGCTACTACCACTTTTGTGGCTCTGCCGAGATATTTTGATATGCGTGGATCGCTTGCCATGGACGATATCCTCTCAGTTTGACTAGGTTGAGCAACTTGAGACGCTGCAGGTGCCTGAGGAATTGGCTCCCCTGAAGCCGGCGGTTGTGTTTGTTCAGGATCCATTTTTAAACCTACCTACCTCAGGGCAACAAACCTATTATAGGTCTAATCTCAAATTCACCGGACAAACACCTTGCGCTTCGCTGTGGCCGACGATAATCTCGGCGATGCCAACCATGGCTTGATCGCTGGGGTCGAAGGCTGCTAGAGAGGCCGTAACTGCGGTAGGCATTTTGAGCAGATCGTAAGGTGTATCTGCGGCAATCTGAACAAATTGGTTCGCCTTACTCGAATTTTTGCCGATCTGATCTGCAAGCTGCGCTTGGGCGCCATTAATAAATGTGCGGAAAGTGATTAGAATTACATTTCTGTTGTGGCACTTTTCGAGCAGATTGGCAATTTCAATGTCATCAGGATTAATGCTATACCGTAGCTCTTCGGTGGCAATTTTCTGTTCAGCCACAGTGTCAGCTAGTGTTTCAGCCAGCGGCAAATGATAACGTGGATGATTGGGTGTGAGCACCAGCCAGTCTGTTGCTATTGAGATAGTACCCCGCATTAGCGCCGGCGAACTAGTACTGAATTTGGTGCTGTACAAAGAATCGGCCACAATTTGATTTTGTAAAATTTCGAGCTTATCTGGCTCAGCGGCCTGGTCTATGCACTGCGGTTTGCCCTGAAATAGTTTGTCTAATCGGGTTATTGCTTCACTCACTCGCTTGCTGCTTAGGCGCCCACTTTCTATGGCAGTGCTAATTGCTTGCACAGCCTCAGCTGATTCGGCAAATGTGCCGCAAACCAAAATCAAGTCGATGCCGGCTTCTACAGCCATGACGCAAGCTTCACCGAGTCCATAAGCTTTGGTTATCGCTTTCATAGTCATATCGTCTGATACGGCCAGACCGTCAAATTTGAGCTCGTGGCGCAAAATTTCGGTCACTACCAGCGGTGACAAAGTGGCAGGCTTCTTTTCTTCAAGCTGCGGCAACCAGATGTGTCCAACTAAAATGGCGCGCATTAAAGCAATGTTTCTGGCAAACGGAGCCAGGTCACATTGGTCCAACTGCAAGCGGCTTTTATCGACTATAGCCAGCTCCAGGTGCGAGTCTTGGCTGGTTGAGCCGTGGCCGGGAAAATGCTTCGGACAGGCAATCATGCCTGACTCTTCAATGGCCGCAATTACTTGTGCGCCCATATCAGTGGTGAGTTCCAACTCACTGCTAAAAGCTCTGGTGCCAATCACCGGATTAATCGGATTGGTGAGCAAGTCTAAAGTCGGAGCCAGAAGCAAATTAAAACCGAGCGCTTTTAGTTGCCTGCAGCTAATAGCAGTTATTGCCTTTGTCGCTTCAAGATCGGCACGGGCAGCAACCGCCATGGGCGACGGTAAAGGAGAAAGCACATGGTCAAAGCGTTGAACGGCTCCACCTTCTTGATCTACCGTCAAAACAGGGGCATGGTATGACGCTGTTAAGATATCGTGAGTCAGTGTGGCCAGCTGTTTGAGATCCCTGGCATTTTCTTTAAAAAGTGTGATACCACCGAGAGTGCCGGCTTGTAAAGCTTGCTTGTGCTCTGAGTCTAAAACTAGACCTGGCAATCTGCCAATCACCAGACGGCCTGCCAGTTGTGCAAATTTGTTCATTTGAAGGTCTAAATTGGTGAAATCAAACGATAGACATCAACTGGTTTCTGGCGGCCCTTCACATTGAATTGACCAAGGAAATCAAATTTGAAATTGTCTTTGGCCAACTCGTATGTCACACCTTCGACAATAATGTCGCCTGGGCGATCGTCGCCTATCAGTTTTTCCAGTCGAAATACCAGGTTGGCCGTGTCACCAAGAAGTGCAGGATTTGACGCGTTCGAGCCAAGATTGCCGGAGGCCACCGGACCCGTTGCCAGAGCCATGTCGAGCATTAACGGATGGCCTTCAAATGGCCAGACTTTTTTATCTGCCGCCAATCTGACAGTGATAATTTTTAGTTTTAGAGCAGTAATGCACGCCTGACACGCTGAAAGGCCGCCGCCTGTTTTGGCGTCGTTGCCCTGCCAGTAGGCCATAATGGCGTCGCCGGCGATTTTTTCGAGCTGACCATAGTTCTTGTTGATCTCATCATTGAGAGTATCAAAAACTTTTTGCGCCGCTTCCATAACCATCATTGGTCTGGTGGCATGGGCTTCCATCAAAGAGGTAAAGCCTTTAATGTCACCAACAAGAATTGTGGCATTCATCATCTGAATGCGAAATTGGGTGCGGTCTTGTGAATCGTCACTATCGTCATCTTGATTGGGATGATCGAATTCGGGCGGATCCACCAGAAGCTCATACTGTGCGATTTTGACTCGATCTCCGGAGTGTAAGTGATATTCTTTGCCGGGTGTCAGGCGCCCGCCATTGAGCATCGTGCCGTTAGTACTGCCGGCATCAATTATTGTCCAGCCTTCTGATTTGCATCGAATCTCTGAGTGTTGCCCTGATACTTCAGGATAGGGCAAAACCAGTTTTTTCATACCGCCGGAGGCAGGTTTACGCCCAATCTGAAGCACTTCGCCTTCAGAGAGTTCAACAATGTATGACTCCGCAGTGTCAGGATTGACTGTAAGCGTGCCGGATTTCATAGACTTAGCTTGGCGATCACAAAAAGTTTCCTTACTAAAGATCGTTAATCAAAATCACAGCGTCAGATTATCTCAGGCACTGGCTGCTTTAGCCAGCGACTTTTTTAGCTCTTCCACCCGATCAAGTTGTTCCCATGGAAGATTCAAATCAGGTCTGCCGAAGTGCCCGTATGCAGCCACGTTGCGATAGAATTTGCCGCCATTGAGTTTTGGCAGTTCATTCAATTTGAAAGTTTTGATAATTGCCGCTGGTCTCAAATCAAAGGTTGAATGAATCAGTTCGGTGATTTTGTGATCAGGCATTTTGCCGGTGCCGAATGTAGTTACATTGACAGAAACTGGCCTGGCCACGCCGATGGCGTAAGCAATTTGCACTTCGCAACGATCAGCCAAACCGGCTGCGACGATATTTTTTGCCACGTGACGAGCGGCATAAGCAGCTGAACGGTCAACTTTTGTTGGATCTTTACCGGAGAAGGCACCACCACCATGGCGTGAATAACCGCCATAGGTATCTACAATAATTTTGCGGCCGGTCAATCCGGCATCGCCATGTGGCCCACCGACAACAAATCTTCCTGATGGATTGATCAAATATCTGGTCTGGTCATCTGGTTTGATGGAAAGATCTTGGAAGACCGGCATAATCACGTAAGCCTTCAAGTCTTGAGCGATGCGCTCTTGCAATTTGGTGTTTTCTTCGATGCCGTCAACGATTGGATCGTGTTGCGTGGAGACAACGATGGAATCAACCCGCACTGGGATGGTGCCGTTATATTCAATACTGACTTGAGTCTTACCGTCTGGTCTCAAATATTTCAAAGTGCCGTTTTTTCTCACTTCAGATAGGCGGCGAGCAATGCGGTGCGCCACTGAAATAGGCATTGGCATCATTTCAGGTGTTTCGTTGCAAGCAAAACCAAACATCATGCCCTGGTCGCCGGCACCGGTTTCGTCAGCTGCATCAGTTGATGAGACTTGCCCATCGGCTGTCACTGGTCGGCTCTCTAAAGCTTGATCTACTCCAGAAGCGATATCTGGTGACTGTTTGTTAATAGCTGTAAGAATGGCGCAGGACATGGCGTCGAAACCGCCCCCTTTTTCGCCGGTATAGCCGATTTCGGTAATTACCGAGCGAATCAGCTCTTGAAAATCTACGGTGGCGGTGCTGGTAATTTCACCGGTGACAAGCACCAGACCTGTTGATACTGCGCATTCAGCGGCAACGCGAGCTTTCACATCTTGAGAAAGCATGGCATCAAGAATTGCGTCTGAAATCTGGTCGCAAACTTTATCAGGGTGACCTTCTGTTACCGACTCAGAAGTGAACAAATAATTTGTGGTCAAAGCAGCAACTCCTTGAGTCATATGAAAATTTGGCACGGCTTAAAAGCTGTAGCTAAGCCGCTTTCAGCTGGCTTAACCTGCTATGCTACCATTTTTTGCCATTCCTGAAATAAATCTATCGTTAGAACCGCCGCCCGAAAACTAACTCAGCTTTCGAAAATTGATGCTTCTGTCTCAATCTTGGCGATTTCCAGCCCGGTTTCAAGTGTTACCATATTAAGGAACGTGTATAGGGACCTTCGATGCCAACCGCCTATTCTCAGAAAAGTGACCGTGATTTAGTTTTAGCTTGCCAGAAACGCGAGCCCCAGGCCTTTGAAGAACTGGTTAAACGGCATCAACGCACCGTATATTCATTAATCTATCAATTGGCTCCTGACTGGGAAGACACTTCAGACCTGGCTCAGGAAGTTTTCATTCGCGTCTGGCGTTCCATTAACAATTTAAGAAACCCGGCCTCCTTCCGTGGTTGGCTCACCCAGATTGTCACTAATCTATTTTATGACGAACTGCGAAAGCGACCGCGCCGCTTGCCCACTGTATCTATGGATGATTCTCATGGTGGAGAAGACGGTGAGTCTGACGGCTCAACCCGCGATATACCTGATAAGTCCATCTTGCCCGATGAAAAAATCCTCAATAAAGAAGTCTCGGAAGTCATCCGCCAGGCAATGTTGCGCCTGCCGGAACAGTTTCGTACAGCCATCGTCTTGAGAGAAGTGGAGGGTTTAAGCTACGACGAAATTGCAGTAATTACACAAACAGAGATGGGAACGGTGAAGTCGCGAATCGCGCGAGCCCGTACCAAATTGCAAGAGTTGCTTAAGCCTTACATCGAACAATCTCAGTCTGTACCAGAGGTTCCTAGCGATGGTTGAAGCTTTAGCTTGCGATAAATATAAGGATGAGCTCTCGGCATTACTTGACAATCAAGTGGGTCCGGAGCTTGCCAAAGAAATTAACGAGCACATGCTCGACTGCACCGAGTGCAAGGCCAGCTATGAATCGCTGAAAGCGTTGACCACCATGCTTGGTAAAGCGTTGTCAGAGCCTGCAGAGATGCCTGACTTGTGGTCGAGAATGTCTCACGAAGTACCGTCTGTGTGTGATGTCATTCTTGATGATCTTTCTGCCTATCTAGATGGAGAGTTGACGTCACCGGCTCAAGAGGGTGTTAATCAACACCTGAAAGATTGTGCAGATTGTCTGGCAAAATTTACTGCTCTTAATCAGACCAATCGTCTACTGTCAAAAGGCTTGGAGTTGCCGGCGACCGTTAATGTTGATTTGTGGTCTTCTATTAAAGAGAGACTTAATGCTGACTGTGCCCTGATTGATAATGAGCTTTCCGCTTACCTCGATCAAGAAGTGGTTTCGCAAAGACACAGAGAGATCACTAAGCATTTAACTGATTGCGCTAATTGTCAGGTTGAATTCAACAAGATTACGACTGTGGGCGATATTCTGCGCGATTCTTACAAGCCAGAGATTGCAGAAGACTTCGATTTGTGGCCTGGTATTAAAAGCAAATTACAAGTGGTGCCTTTCACACCAAAAACACAATCGGCTCAGACTTCTCCAAATAAAGTTAAGGGACTCGATAGGCGCTTGTATGTTCTTTCGGCTGTAGCGGCTGTCTTTGTGCTAGTTTTCGGCTTAGGAGCTTTCTGGCTCAATAGCCCGGAACAATCGAACGTGCGTCAAGTTTCAGCGGAAGGATATTTGATTGATTCATCGTTGTTGCAACCAGCAGATAAGGCTGAAGCGGTGGTGTATGAAGAATAGTGCTCATTCGGCAAAATCTGCCGGAGCTATTTTTTCTGCGGCTCTCGTGGCAACCTTATGTACTCTTCAATTTGCACCTGCCAGCTTTGCCCAGGAAGGGCAAGCAGCGTCGGCTTCATGCAGCGTTGACTGGACTAAGCTCAATCTAACACCAGTGCAGAGTAGTCAAATTCAGACGCTCGAGCAACAGTGGTATAAAGATTTCAATGAGCTGAGCCCGCAAATTCGCGATGAGCAGTCAAAGTTGCAAAAGCTTTTGTCTGATCATAATGCTGATCCTGTGCAAATATTGTCGATGCAGCAGTCGATTGCAGCGCGCAGAGCGCAGCTCAGCAATGCTGCCATGCAAAACTACCTCAATAAGCGCAAAGCGCTTGACGAGAAGCAGCAGAAGCAATTGGAAGACATGATGCGCATCATGATTGCTAATCGCAAAGCGCAGCTTAATCCTGGCTCGCAGACTGAAGTGATGCCCGATAAAATCCAAAATTTGATGCGTCGCATGCGCGACGTTTTGCCCATCGACCAGCCCAATAAGTAAGAGCTGAAAAATCTGATCGAGTTTAGATTTTTTCAAAAGCACTATCTATTTAGATAGTGCTTTTTGTTTTGGTGGTGCGCGACAACACTGAAAGTGGTTGCAACTTTATTAGTAAGTTCTATTAGTAAGTTGTTCATTCTCTCATTAACGAAATGCAGGTTTTCGCAAAATCAGACGGGGCTGCAAAGCCTTACTATGAGCCGTTGTTCATCAATGCTGCCTGCAAACGATGCAAAGCTTTCGATCGTATATCTAATAGGTGATCGATAGTTTCTTTTATGAAGATCTTTTGGACATGGGCAATTTTTCAATTGAACAAATATATTTCTTCGGTGTATGCTCAATGCCTACTCGAGTCATCATTGACGATAGTGAGGAGTTGCATGATCAGCGATGCAACACCATCAGTGGTGGCTAGCATTAAAACTGATCGGCTCTGCTGATCAGCTGGCAACTAATCTCGTATAATGATTCACTGTTAATAGGACGCACGAACTAAAGCAACTTTTTGGTTACGCAGCTCCTCTACAGATATATCCGCTCCTTCTAACCTTTAATTAGTAAGCAAGGAAGCGCGTCTTGCCCTGGAAATTTTCCAGATAAGGAAAACTCAATGACCACCGGAATTGCATCAGCACCTGTCAATCAATACATCAGCACTAACGTTTTGCCCTTTGTTGAGCGCGAGCGTACATCAACTGCTTTTAGTCCGCGCACTCTGGTGCTCGCCAGCGAACCTGCCGTAGACGAATTAAAGTATCGCAAGCTAATTGATCTTGCTGTGCAATATGGTGCCCGTCTGCTTGCACTCAAAAAACGCGATATCGCTTCCGTCAATCAGAAGTGGTGCCAGGTCAGTGACGCTCAGGCAGGTTCAATTAACCGTGGCAACGAGACTGAGTCGTACTGGAGAAATAAAAATCTCTATGTACGCCGAATCTCAAATCGTTCTAATGGCTCGTCTACTTTTTTGCCGTCTCTGACTGAAATTGCCTGCCAATTTTCAGGCGGCTCCAGTTTGCTGATTACCATCAATGAGATGGAGCATACAGCTCGTTTTGACGTGGTTGAAGCAAAAGGAAGAACCGGATATTGCCTCGATGGCCTTGATTATGATCTGGCTCTCAGTCAGGTTTTCAGCCTGCTCAAAGAGATCGAAGGCGTTTAAAAAAGTTTGAACTCAGTTCAATAAAGTGTGACCGCCGGTCTTGGAGCCGGCGGTCTTAATTTGTAGGCGAGGGCTTAACCAGATTTATGCATTTGTGCCAATCGCTGAAAATAGCGGAGCTAACGCCATGAAGAATTTTGGTTTCAAGTGTTTTTTGGTTCGGATCAATCAAATCGATGTTGTATTTGATTGCACCTGGTATCGAGCTGGTGTCTATCTTCAGTGCCGGCAAAGAGCGAACCTCTTGGGGGTTCGCATTCGGTGATTTCTTTTGTGCACCGTTGAGAACTTGCTCGAGGTCTGCTCGACTAAGGCTGTTTATTTCATCCCATACTGCGCAGCCCTGCCCGGTCATAGATAAGTCAACTACTTTCTCTGTCACGCTATCCAAATTTTTTCTATCAGCCATTTCGCTAGCCTCATTACTGCATGAGGAAAGTATAAGCGCGGCTATGGGCTTTTTATTGGCCTGCGGGGCGAAGAAATATTCAAAAGCGACTATTTTGCTGGTTCTTGCAAACTTGTCTGAAGCTCTCTCACTGTCTTGTCGAGTTCGCCGAGATCTTTCAAGCACTCTTTCAATTCACTATCGCTAAGCACCCTTTTTGCATTCTTATCGGTCAATCTTTGCGATTGAATGCGTTTAAGAGCCGCTTTGACGGAGCCTATATCTTTCAAGCTTTTGGCTAGTGATTGGCTGACTTTTTTCTCTACGGCCTCACTGCGAGCCAGAGTGTTGTTGAAACGATCGCCGAGAGCGGCAAATTGTTTACGGTCGATATCTTTTGCTGGTTTGCCTTCAAATTTGTCCAGCTCCAGGTTGACTTTGTCCAGTTCGGCGGCAATTGCCGATAATTCCATGCGACTGGCCTTAACCGCTGCTGAAATCAATTGCAGCTGCCTTACAGGGTCAATTACCGATGGGTCTATGACGCTTGGCTGAGCAGGAGCTTTGCTTTTGGCGCTTGGAGCTTGTGCTTGCAGCGCCGACGCATTAAACAGCAATAGCGAGAGGGTCAGAGGCAGCAAAGCTACCCTCAGAACCAAGTCAAGATTGAATATTTTGATACTTTCAGGCATTTTCATTTTTATATGATACCGAACTTGCTTCAAGCTCCTACACGGAAGCTGGAACACTGCCATGAATGTAATATCATGAGCCTGGAAACGCGGCCTGAAACACGGCCTGAACTTTGTCCTGAACCTTTGGAAGTATATAAGCGATGATCAAGGAGAAACTGGCCGAGATTTTGCGGCAAGCCTTAGTGGAGGCTTGTGAAAACGGCAAAATGGGCCCGCTGACAAAAGCTGATGCAGAAAGTGGCACTATTGCCATTGTCATTGAAAAGCCAAAGTCTGCAGAACATGGTGATTTCGCTTGTGGCATGGCTCTGAAAATGGCTACGCTTGTCAAAACGTCGCCGCTGCGTATTGCCGAGACTCTGGCCGAATATATTGGCAAAAGTAAAGCTGTTGAAAGTGGTGCGATTGCCAAAATAACGGTGGCCGCGCCCGGATTTATCAATTTTACTTTAGGCACCGCTTGGCTGACTGAAGTTATCTCTGACGTCCACCGGCAGACCACTGCTTACGGCCGCTCTACTACAGGCGCAGGAAAAAAAGTTTTAGTTGAATATGTATCGGCCAATCCTACCGGCGAATTGCATATTGGGCACGGTCGCAATGCGGTCTTTGGTAGTTGCCTTTCAAATTTGATGAAGTTCGGCGGCTATCACGTCGATCAAGAATTTTATATCAACGATTATGGCGAGCAAATTTTGCATCTAGGAAGATGCGCATGGGCTCTTTATCAACGCTTGCTGGGCAAAGAGGTTGAGTATCCCGCCGAAGGATATCCTGAAGAATTTTTGCGCGATTTTGTCCAGAAAGTTGTGGACGCACACGGTGATAAGTATTTGCAATCTGGTGAGCAGGGGCCTTCAGTAGTTGGCGATCTGGTCAAAGATTTGATTATTGAAAATCAGAAAGCACTTTTGCAAAATCTTGGTATCAAATTTGATGACTGGTATTCAGAACGCAGTCTGCATGCCAGCGGCAAAGTGGCCGACGTTTTGAAAGAGTTCGACAAGCACGGATTTACTTACGAAAAAGACGGAGCTTACTGGTTGAAGGCACAAGAGTTAGGCGATGAGCGCGATCGCGTATTGCGCAAGTCAACAGGTGCCACTACTTATTTAGCCAATGATGCTGCGTATCACCTGGAAAAATATCGCCGCGGTTATGATCTTGTGATCAATATCTGGGGCGCGGATCACCATGGTCAGGTACCAGGTCTGAAAGGTGCTGTCCGGGCGCTCGGACAAGATCCTTCTAAACTTGAAGTGGTGCTGACGCAAATGGTTAATCTTAGCCGCGACGGTCAGACAGTCAAAATGTCTAAGCGGGCAGGCACTGTGATTATGCTCAGCGAAGTTGTCGAAGAAGTTGGCGTGGACGCCACCAGATATTATCTGGCTGAATCAAGTCCACAAAATACCATCAACTTTGACCTTGATTTGGCGAAGAAAACCAGCCGCGAAAATCCTGCATTTTATATTCAATATGCACATGCTCGTTGCTGCGCCATTTTGCGTCGCGCTATGGAGCCGGTAGTTAATGCTGAAACTGGTAAAACCGACCAGCCGCCATTTTCGCAAACTCAATGGCAGGAGTTTTTGCAGGAGTATCAAGCTGGCGGAGAGGTGTTTACTGCTCTGTTTGATTCAGACTCGACCATAGCTGGTCATCAAAAAGCCCTGATTGCTCGCCTGGAATTATTTCCAGAAGAGGTTGAAGAAGCTCTCAAAACTCGTTTGCCGGGCCGTCTGGCACGTTATGCCTATGATCTGGCCAATGATTTGCAGAAATTCTATGAAGTTTCACGAGTGATAACTGATCAATTATCAGTCTCGAAAGCAAGGCTGGGACTAATTTTTGCAACCAAGCAGGTTTTAAGCAATGCACTGGGCATAATAGGCGTGTCAGCTCCAGAGCGGATGTAATTTATAGGTCGCCAGACCCAATTTATTGACCTTTTTAGGTTGAGGTCTTCCCGCCCTTGACAAGCAGTGCTAGGCTAGAGCTATGGCTCGAGTTTATCTGTTTTGATTTCATCGACACAAGATTAGTTTGATTTGGCATGCAGGGCAATTAAATGCACGACAGGGCAGAAAATAACAACGGTCGAGACAAGTTCAAAGACAATGAACTGAACGAAAAGTTCACTCTTGAATTTACTAAAGAAGAAGGCTTGCTTCTTCTTACCAGTGCCAGATTACTGGATAAGCTTGTGGCCGGCGTTACCATTCACGCTCAAGAGCGCGATGAGTTAATCAAAGAAATTATCGGCAAATTGAGCGCCATGGTCTCCATCGAAGTTTCCCACCTAGCCAACGAGCTGGCCGATGCCATTGTTGATTCGGTGCTGGGTGAAGGTGAAATGGAAGACGATTACTCTTACGTCTCTGATGCTCTGGCTTTGAATATGCAAGATGCCGATTCTTTCCTGGATTCTTATAACGAAGAAGATTTGCAGGCTTTGCGGCGATCAATTACTGAAGACGACCACAGTATTCTGGACGACATCAATATCGATTATGACAAGCTGCCTCTGGACTTTCCCAAAATGGACAGCCAGGGCTCACAGAAAGACCATTTTGCCAGAAGTCTTGAATTAGACGCCGCCCATTACGCTCAGATCGAATTTCCAATGTATGCCACCGACAAAACTCTGCCGGTGCTGGAAAAAGCGATGATCAATCATTTGAGTGTACAAGTGCAGTACTACAGCTTCTTGCGTGAATCAGTAGACACTGTTACGCTTAATCCGTTGATTATGATTAAAGAGCAGGGTAACTGGCGCATGGTGGCCTTCTGCCACGAACGCAGTGAGATGCTTTTATTCAGAGTCGATCGCATCAAAGAAATGGTGGAAACGGCAGAAACTTTTGAAGCGCCTAATAATGTTGGCCAGATAAGTTATAAACGCCTGCCGGTTTATTCTTGAAAAAATAAATGCTGCCACCGCGAATGGTGCCTCTAGTAAGCCAGTATAAAGCCTCTATAAAGGACTAAATTTTGAATTCAGAAAGTAATTCAACAGCAATCGCTCTTGGTAGCGATCATGCCGGCTTTGAGTTAAAAGAAGTGATTAAAAAAATGCTTACGGAGCAAGGTCTTGCAGTAGAAGACTTTGGTACTTTTTCGCTCCACTCTTGCGATTATCCTGATTATGCTCGTAAAGTGGCTGATGCTGTATCTCACGGTTCATGTGAGAAAGGCATTCTCGTTTGTGGGTCTGGAGTGGGAGTGTCTATCGTCGCCAACAAAGTACGCAGGGTGAGAGCAGCCTTGATAGGCGATGTGGAAACAGCCAAACTATCCAGGCAGCATAATAATGCCAATGTACTTTGTTTGGCTGGCCGCACGACCAGTAGCGAACAGGCGCAGGCCATAATCGCAGCCTGGCTGACCACCGATTTTGAAGGCGGCCGCCATGCTCGCCGGGTGGATAAAATTGAGCAACCACGGGCCGGCGAGCAGGGTATGCACTAGTCAGAAAAAATACCTTCGAAGGTATTTTTTCTGAGGACCTAAGTTCGAACTTAGTTTTTTTAGCTGGGCAAGGCTGCCAGAACTAAAGTTTTATTCGAATCTGTCGGTTTGGCCGTATAAAGTCGGCGCCAGACAGCAAAGCTTTGAGGCAAAATATTGCCTTGATCATCATAAGCTGGACCAATTAATGTAGAAGCATGCTCTCTTTTCAGCCAGTCATATTCAAAGCGACTCAAAGTATTGACGAAGTCTTCGTTTTTAAGGGCATCGGCTATTTTGACGCAATTGCGGGCCCCAGCTTCAGCCAGTAATGCACTTATAGCAGCGGTTCTTTTTTTAGACCGACCGCGTACTGCCTTTTCGGCATTATAAGAATTACCTATGAGTAAATATGGTTTTCCTGGCCAGGCACGTGCAACTTTATAAGGTGCCAGATCTAGTCTGCGATGCAGCGAATCTGGTCCGATTGCTGATTGCATATTAGTCAAAAGATTTTTCACTTCTTCACGTCTTGGCATTTTAAAAACTCCATTCAAAAACTTTCGCTATCTATAACTTGCCACCGGCTAGTGTCGGATAAACTATCAAAACCCAAGATTAAGGATGCTATGAAAATATTGATAGCGCCCTGCTCCTACAAGGGCTCCATTGCGGCTTCTGCCCTGGCCACGGCTATAGAGGCGGGAATAAATTCGCAAAATCCAGGGCTCAATCAAATTAAACTTGCTCCTGTGGCTGACGGCGGTGATGATACACTGGCTTGTTTGCAACTGGCAGCTGGTGGCGATCTGGTTTATCAAACAGTTTCAGGCCCCACTTCAAAACCGGTACAAGCCGCATATCTGTTATTGAATGATATCGCTTGCATTGAACTGGCCCAGGCCAGTGGCATAGCTCATCTTAAGACCGATGAACTTGCACCACTCACGGCTCATACTTATGGTACCGGAGAATTAATTGCTCACGCCATTGAAAACGGTGCTCGAAAAATTGTCATTACTCTGGGCGGTAGTGCCTCTACTGATGGTGGCACCGCAATACTGGTGGCGCTTGGTGCCAAATTTTTAAACAAGCAAGGTCAAAGCACTATATTCGGTGGCGGTAGTTTAATTGATATTGAGCATATTGCTCTGGCTGTTTTAAATGAGAAAATTGAAAGAGTAAGCTTTGTGATCGCCACTGATGTGGTCAGCCCGCTTTTGGGCGCAAGCGGTGCTGCTGCTGTTTTTGCACCGCAAAAAGGCGCTTCTATCGACCAGGTGCGATTGCTCGAGCAAGGCTTAGCACACTTTGCTGACATGTTGGATGCGGTGGTTACAAGTAAGCGAAACTCATTGCGTCATACCCCAGGAGCGGGCGCGGCTGGTGGAGCCGGTTTCGGCCTGGCAACGGCACTTTCAGCCAGCTTCGTATCAGGTTTTCACTGGCTGGCCGAAAGAACAAATCTTAGCGAAAAATTGAATTGGTGCGACATGGTTGTGGTGGCAGAAGGATGCCTGGATAACCAGTCATTGAGCGGTAAAGCCGTGGGCGAGCTTTTGCAGTTGGCCAAGAGCGCAGGCAAAGCTGTGGTGGCGTTACCGGCTGTAACTACACTTTCGCAAAGTGATCAAGAAAAACTGTTCAGCGCAGTTTTTTGTACTGCCGAGCCGCCTTTTTGCCAGGGCAATCAGGCCGACGTCACAAGCGTTACAGCCGCAGCCAGGTTGATTAACGGCGTTTCTTTAAGAAGCTGAGCATGTCATTGGCCAGGTTAGTGTTTACTACCGGCTTTGATGCGAACATATTTTGTGTGGCAGCCTGAGCCGGCTGAATAATTGCGTCAGGTTGCGCCTTAGCGGGAATCACCTTCTCGCCTAAGCTGGCAGGATCAGGTAACTGATTGTTTGAGCGCATGGCATCATAATTGCTGTACGAAGTAGATGAGGTGGCGGCGCCACTGTTGTGAGCAGCCGGTGTTTGCATCTGTGGCTGCTGCGCTTGCAATGTCTCACCAGGCATGGCCTGATCTGGCATGCCGGCTTCAGCACCGTAAGAATCGGTTGGTGATTGAGCAACTTGAGCTTGAGCCTCAGCGCCTGATGGGTTGATGTTCACATTAGTTGTGCCCGCAGCAGCGCCAGGATCGGCAGATGCCAGAGTCGGGTCTGGCTGAGCGGCGCTCGAGAGCTGCATCGACGGATCGGCGGTTCCACCCAGAGAGAGTTCTTGGCCAGGATGAATCATGGATGGATTAGAACCGATAATTTCACTATTGGCTTTATAGATGTCGCCCCATTTGGTGGCGTCGCCTAATTGATCGTGGGCAATATCCCAGAGATTGTCGCCAGGCTGCACAGTGTAATGGGCAACGTTGGTTGAAGCGGAGGCTGCTGCATCAGCTCCAGGCAATTGAATGGTGGTACCTGGTCTGATTAAATCAGGATTAGCGCCCAGAACATCAGAATTCATCTTGTAAATATCTGACCACTTGGTGGCATTACCAAGATTGTCTTTGGCGATGTTCCATAAATTGTCGCCTGAACGAATGGTGTAGCTGCGTGGCTCAGCAGGCGCGGTTTGAGCATCGCCGCCTTCTGGTTGCGCTTGTGTTTGATTAACATCGGCATTTTGGGCAACTTGTTGCTGTTGCATTTGTTGCTGTTCGAACTGCTGCTGTTCACTCAAAGGTTGCTCAGGCTGGGCGGCAACTTCAGCTTGTGGAGTTTCAATTTGGGCTGGGGCTGCTGATTTAGCGGCGGCGTGACTGGCTGTAGTAGCTGGTGCTGGCTTAGCTGCTTGAACATTTTGATGGCTAGGTTTAACTGAATGAGAAACTCTGTCGAACGTTTTGTGAGTACGAACGGCTTCGTGTTTGGCATCAACCTTATGATCGGCTTTTGCCATTTCGGTTTTTGCTTCTACTTTGTGGCTTACATCATGCTTGGGCAATGCATGTTTGTCGCCCAGGCTGTCTGCTTTGAGGTCACCGTTGTGTCCGTCTAGACTGAGTGATTTAGCTTTCAGTCCACCAAGATTTTCTGCTCCACCCTTGATTTGACCAGTTCCCAAATCGTGCTTCATGCTGCCGACAGTAGACTGGAATGAGTCATTGGTGTTGCCCATGGCGAGCAAATCATTATTAAGGGGTTCGCCAAATGTTGATCCGCTGACATTGAGCGAAGAGGCGTTAGGTGTTTGAATACTTGATTGAATTTGGGACTGAATCGGTACTGACTGCGCCATTGTCTGCGAGTTCAAACTTTGGCCGCCACCGATGCTGTCGCTGAATAAGCGATTGTTACCGGCAATTTGGCCATCAGGAATGCCATTCGACATGCCCGGTCCAGACAAGTGACCAGCGCCTTCAAAAGCTGACTTAGCCATGCTGCCCGAACCGCTGACATTGAGTGAGCTACGGCTGAAAGCATCTTGGCTGAAAAGCTGGTTGGAGCCGCCCAGAGAGGCATTGAGTTTGCTGGAAAGTAAATCGGAATTGAAGCTACCGCCCAGGTGACCGAATATAGGTGCGTTGCCTGGAAGTAGTCCAAGATTGAGAGTCAAGTGTTCAGATGTCATCGAAGTCAGCGTCGAAATAGTATCGCCGCCAAGATCCTGCAATAGAGACCCATCGAGACCGAGAGACATGCCGAACTGGCCCAGGGCTTCCAGCTGGGGTCCGAAGAATGCACCCAACATTTCAAAGAAGCTGCTCATCAAACCGATGTGACCGGGCATCTTTGTAATCATATTAATCAAAGGTGAAACGGCTTGTTCGCCGGCAGCACCAATTGCACCCAGCCCAGACTCGGCGCCACCGGGAAGTGCCGCCATAGCAGCATCTTTGCCAGCGGAAGCCAGGCCAGAGAATTGATTTTGCACTTCACGCGCAATAGAGGAATCGCCGCCGCCGCCGCCGCCGCCGCTACTCAGGTTGCTGGTGGCTGCCTGGTCTAAAGGTTCGGAAGATCTGAAATCGAGGGGTGACATTCGCTGAGTCCTTGAGAGGCGTCCTTTCAATCTACAACCGGCCGGAGCGCTTGTCCATGGCAATCATGGGAGGATCCCCACGATTTCCACCTAGATTTTGACGATTGTGCAAAAGATTTATCTTTCTCCGCTGTTGCCGGTCTGTAGCGTTAGAGCTAACTTACGCGCGGCTCGAGGTCAAGCGGTTAAAATTGGCAGGAATTGGCGCTTCTTACTTACTCACCGGCAAATCAATGACAAATTCGAAAAAACTTGCAACATCACTTTTGTCGCTGTCTATGGCTGCAATATTTCTGCCCGCCAGTCTGGCAATTGAGCGTAGCGCACATAAACCGGCAGCCAAGTCCTCGTCAAAACCAGTCGCAAAACCGGTTGCAAAACCAACTGCTAATGCACCCGCAAATGCCAGCACAAATCTCACTGCAAAACCTGCTGTATCACTGGTAGCGGCCAACTTAGTTCCGCTGGCAGAAGACTATCGCAATAATCCTGACGAATTGTCGTGGAGCCGCTATGCCACCTATTTGCGTGATTTGTTGGCTTTGCCCCAGTATGTTGCTGCTGAACCTACGCACGTGGTGGCTTCCAATCCTTCACTTGGTGAATTCAAAGTCAAAGTTAGTGAAACAGGGATCGGCAATTTTAGAGTGTGGAGTTTTCCGGGTATTAGAGAAAGCCATGCCGTAATTTTTCAGACACCGGCACGCACCACTGCCATTCCGTTGCCCCAGAGCGTATCTTTTCGTGATGCCCACATAGTTGGTGGTGTTTCTCACGCAGCAGCAAAAGTGGTGGTGGTCAAAAAAGGCAAACACACTATTACTAAAGTCGTTAACGTCGCACATACTGCGGCGCCCAGTGGGCCAAAGTCGCTGGTTTTGATTGGTGCAGATCGCACCACTTCTGCATTGTGGTTTAAGGGCTTCCAGCTAGTTGAGGGAATTCCTGAAGCGCCCGAACTTTTTAGTGCTTTGCCGGCATTCTTCACTCAAAATGTCACGGGCAAAGCAGCCTTTTCCGGTAATGATATTGTCCTGACTATTCAGCCACCCGCGCCAGCTCGAGTAGAAAAACGTGACGAGGATAAAATTCCTGGCCTGGTCAAAGATACGATCTCTAAACCGGTTGCCGCGGCCAGCACTGCCGGTTACAAAGTCACTCTCAAATTTGTTGGCGGCAAGTATACTTTAGCCGGTCACACCGCTGACGATGCACCACAATCGATTGCACTGAGTTTTTGCCAGGCTGTAGTTAATAGCCGTCCAGATATTGCTAAGTCGTGGCTTGTGGACAGTAAACTGATTTCTATTCCAAAATACCTTGGATTATTCGGTAGAGTCAGCCCACCTATGCGCCTTGTTGCCATGTCGTCTCAGGGTGGTTCCGCGCGTTATCGCCTGGTCACCTCAGCTAAAAACGACTTGATTGTAGAAGTCGGTCGCATTACTCAACCCGGACCGCGTCGAGGTCAACTGGCCATTAAAGCCTTATTCGTAGCTCCTTCTGATACTATTGCGCAGAAATTGAGCGGCACTTTGGTGCTGCCGGGCGGTGGTGCTACTCCGAGCGTAAATTCAAGCGCCACCACTGGCGGTACACATTCAAGCGCCGATAGACCGGCTACAACATCTCCTGCTGTTCGCAAGAATTGAGGCTATGGCTGACTTTTCTCCCAACGATGCTCCACAGGCTGCGCCTGGTTCGCCAGGAACGCCTGGATCGTCCGGATCAACAAATAGCGACAAGGAAGCGACTGAAAATTATCTCAATTCGTCCCTGGCTTTTTTGACATTTTCTTACCGTGAAAATTTATACAGTCAGTTAGACAAACTGGTGGAGACCGGCAAAAGTTTGGATGGCCTGATCATTGATTTGATGCAGACCGGTTTCTCGCTGCCTTTAGATGCTTTAGTTAAATTTGCCATGTACGCTAAAAAGCTGCTTAATCCCCAAGGAGTGCTGCTCTTTGTTAAAGGTGATGGCGCTATAACTCTAACGAAAGACGATCCTGCTGGTGGCCTGACGTTCAATATTTATGACAGTCCCTTTGGTATTTTTACGCGCTATCCGCTGTTGGCTGACTATGCCTGTGCCACTGTTAGTGGTATTGACCGCCGCCGTCTTAAAGGTGGTGGCAGTACTTTAGCCAATCATATTCTCTCTACTTCAATTCCTGTTTTGACCTCAGACGGCAAGCAAGTAAAAGGTGACTTCACTCTGCCTGCCCCGCAAAACTGGGTAATGCAAATGGTTGAAGATTATGCTTCAGTTGAGTCCATCGTGCGCAATGTTGAATCGCACCACCAGTTACCGTCTGATGAAGCTTTGCGAATATTGCAGGAACTGGAAGCGGCACGTTTAATTTTTCCTGTATTTTCGCGCATTCAGTTTTTGTCAAATTGCTACCACAATCGCAAACCGTTTCGTCTGGGGCGCTACATGGTGGCTTGCGGCATTCTCAATGAAACGCAGCTGCGCGAGCTTCTTGAGCGGCAACAGGAAGAAGGTTGGGGTAAACAGCAACGTACTTTCCTTGGTCTCCTGGCCGTGCGTGCCGGTTATTTGAACACTCGCGAGCTTGAAGTTTTGCTTGACGATCAATATCTGTATGGTGGCTATCACAGGCGCACCGAAGACGAACTGCCAGGCGTCTCGCGAACAGTAAATATCGAAACTATGCGCGATTCTATGATCGGCAGCCTTGGTGCCATCGATACTGCCGGCCTGCTACAGTCGCTGGGAACAGCAAAAAAAACCGGTTTGCTCACCGTAGAAGATCGCGAAAAAATATTGATTGTCGCTTTTGTCGACGGCAAACCCACTCACGCCAAAATGAATAAGTTGCGCGGCTATCATGCCATGGTCGAATTTATTACAGTCTGGAGCGAGGGCATTTTTGTTTTTCGAGACAAAGGACTGTCTCAAGAATTTGATGAAAATTGCAAAATTACTCAAACTCTCGAGCGCTTGCTGCTAGATTCGGCACTCTGCCAAGATCAAGTCAATCAAATTTTTGCCAGTCTGCCTCAAGGGCGTGATTCGATTTTAGAGAGAGTCTGGAATTTTGAAATGGTCTGGCAGCAGTATAACGGTGCGCCTATACGTTTGATGGACGAGACTACATTGAGTCGTGAAGACCGTTCCATGATTGCTGAACTGGCCTCTCTCATAGACGGTTTGTCTACCATCGATGAAGTAATCAAAGCTTTCGATAACTGGCCCACTCATAAAATTGTCAAATCGTTGTATATGCTCATTGAGCTGAAGTTGGCTAATATTCAACAGGCCAGCCTTTTTCGCCCGCTCATTGTTTTGCAGAAAATCGGCGCTGAGATGCAAGAGCTTGTTGGTCGCGAAGACAATAAAGCGCTCTTGCAAGCATCTTTGCACTATGTGCATGGCGACTCGCCGGCAAAATCTCGTTTTCATGTAGACCATGAAGGTCGCATATCAGTTAATCTTGCCCAGATGAAACGTGATGGTGTGCCGGTTTCAGCAGTGCTGTTAGAATTGCGCCGCTGGATGGAAGCTTACCTGGCTTATTGTCGTCGGCAAGTAGACAGTAAAATCGTTGACGAAATTGTGGCCCGCGTGATCAATAGCAGTACTTGAGGAATTCCCAAATGGACGTAAAATTACAATCTGGTGCTGCAGGCGCTCTCACGGCTGATCTATTAGTAGTGGGAATATTCAATCAGGAAAAAATTCTTGACGCCCTAAGTGTTCTGGAGCTAAAAATTGATCAGAGCCTCATTGCCGCTCTGGCAAGCATGGCGGCAGAAGAAGGTTTTGCTGGAAGATTAGGGCAGCAGCTGATTTTGCCTACTTATGGAAAAGCACCATTTAAAAGATTATTCTTGTTTGGTCTCGGTACTGAAGCAGACGTTACCCTGTCTGCATATCGCAAACTGGGCGTACAAATTTCAAAGAAAATTACTGCCATTAATAATGCTCAGGCCCTCAGCAATAAAGACAAAGATACAGCATCAAAGAAGGGCCCTAAAACAATTTCTGCGCGAAATATAGTCCTGCATATGCGCACTAGTGCAACTGTTACAAAAGTGGCCCGGGCAAAAAAAAGTAAAGCCGGTATACCGGCCGCTAAAAAAACGCTCGATGCTTCTGATTGTCTGTCTTCTTTAATAGAGTCATGGATCTTATCGTCTTTCAATTTTTCCCAATACAAAACCAGAGCAGACGATAAAAGAGCAGCAGCCAATTCTTCAGTCAATTGCATTTTGCATGTTTTTAGCCAAGATCTCAACGCTGCCCAGGTGAAGAAAGCGGCTTTCTTAGCGATTTCTATGGCTGAGGCGACTAATATGGCTCGGGCGCTGATTGCCGAACCACCCGCGACGATGACGCCGACGAGACTGGCTCAAGCGTCCAGCAAAATTGCCGCCGACAATGGTTTGACCATTAAAATACTCGACCCTGAACAAGTGACAAAGCTTGGTATGGGTGCTTTTCTTGGTGTAGCTCGTGGCGCCAAAGAGCCACTGCGTCTAATCGTACTTAAATACACCGCCGCCAAAACAAAAAGCAAAAAAACTATTGGCCTGGTGGGCAAAGGCATTACCTTTGATTCGGGCGGCTTATCATTGAAAACTGCTGTGGGCATGGAACATATGAAATATGACATGGCCGGAGCGGCAGCAGTACTCGCAGCTATGCAAGTGATTGCTAAAGTCAAACCAGATATATCTGTATTAGCTGTGATACCGGCCACTGAAAATATGCCCGGTTCAGCTGCGCTGCATCCAGGAGACGTGCTCAAATCGATGAATGGTAAAACCATTGAAGTAAATAATACCGACGCTGAAGGGCGGCTTGTGTTAGCTGATGCCATTACTTATGCCCTGCGCAATGGCGCTGACGAGATTATTGACATCGCTACATTGACTGGTGCCGTAGTCTCGGCCCTGGGCCGTGTAGCCGCAGGAATTATGGGTTCAGACCAAAATCTGGTCAACTCAGTCATCGCCAGTGGTGCCGCAAGCGCAGAGCAATTCTGGCAGTTGCCCTTATTTGTCGAATACAAAGATGCCTTAAAGAGTGATATTGCTGATTTGAAGAATGCCGGTTCGCGCGGAGAAGCCGGTTCGAGCTGTGCTGCCATGTTTCTAAAGGAGTTTACTGAAGGTAAACCCTGGGCCCATCTTGATATTGCCGGCATGGCCTGGCTCGATCGCGAACGCGACGAGTTCTGCAAAGGCGGCACCGGTTTTGGTGCCCGTACACTGGTCAACTATGTGCTTTCGCAAGCTTCTAATTAACGAGCTGTGTAATTGTTCTCATTAGCGGAATTAATGAGTCAGTGTCTCGGCCGTCAGTTACGGTGACCAGTAAGCCGCCGCCAAAGTCAGCGATGACTACGTAGCCGCGGTGTGTTCTCGAGACAACCTGGTGCACGCGGTCATGACCCATTTTTTTAGTCACGTGTTCAGTGTTCATATAAACACCAAGGGCCCATACTCCAACAGATTCAGCGTCCATATCCCCAGGCATGGTGTTGGCAATCAGAAGACCATCGTGACCCACAATTACTGAGCCAACAACTCCCTGTTGAGTACCAATTTGGCTTAGCAACGATTGCAAATCCTGTGAAGCCTCAAGTGTGAGGATGCGCATTTTGCCTTCGTTAAAGTCGGAGCTTGTTAGTTTGCCGATTTTGTCCAGGTCTTTTTGATCGAGCAAGAATTTCCCGATGGAAGCAATTCTGCCTGAGCCCGCGTCCTGGTTTTGATCAGCAGAGGTATCAAGACGGCCGATGCCGGCAATCTTAGGCGGAGCCGACATGCCCATATCAGTCTGCGAATCTACAGAAGAACTTGTAGCTGAAGAAGTATTTGCATCTTCGGGAATGCCTAGATTATCTGAGAAAATGCGGTTCATCACATTGTCGTCAACTGAGAACAAGCCACCTTTTTGCTCTTGCGCTGGTGCTACCGCGGCAGCTGGAGCTTGATTCCAGGCTGGTGTTGCTGGTGCTGTTGGTGTGCCCCAACCACCAGGTGCTTCGACAGCGGGTGCTGCTGGTGCGGCGCCTGACCAACCGCTAGGAGCTGTTGCTGCAGGTTGAGCTGCTTCCATGCCCCAACCACTTGGTGATTGTGGGGCGGCTGACCATCCGCCACTGGAGGCAGTGGCACCGGCCACAGGAGCAGGTGCAGGTACACCCCAACCGGACGTTTGAGCTGCAGGTGCTTCAGCTGGTGCACTCCAGCCTGCTGGGGCTACTTGCGCAGGTGGCGCAAAGTTGTTGGTGGCTTGCACTGGTGTGATGGATGGTGCATTGTTCGCTACTTGAGTAGATGGTTCGTCCACTCCCAAATTATTGCTGAACAATTTATCGAGATCATTATCTGTTAGTGAAAACAGTCCTTTGTTTTCGGCTTGAGCGGCAGGTGCTGGAGCTTGTGCTTGCGGAAGCGGTGCTGGCGGAGCTTGAGGTGGAGCAAAATTATTTAC
>CASBPX010000072.1 GCA_949127735.1 Candidatus Obscuribacterales bacterium
ATATTACTCTCACCACCGAGAAACAAATTCGCGATGTGGCTGCCTGTGGCAAAGCACGCGTGCACCTCAAAATTGACACCGGTATGCACAGATTGGGCATACCGGTTGATCGTGTAGATGCTGTTTTACAACTAATTAAAAGCTTCGAAAATCTGGAGTTGGTCAGTGCTTACAGTCACCTGGCCAAAGCCGGTGTTGAAGAGTCGGTCAACGAACAAAATTTATTATTTGCTCAATCAGCACAATTGGTCAAAAAATATTTCCCTCAAACCTTTTTGCATCTTGCATCAAGCGAGGCCACCGGCGCATTCCCTCAGAGCCACTATGATCTGGTGCGCGTTGGATTATATCTGTATGGCCTGGAACCAAATACGGTATCGCTCAATTTACGCCCGGCGCTTTCAGTGCGAGCTCGCATCAACCACATCACAACAATTGATGCAGGACAATCAGTAGGTTATGGCCTCACCTGGACGGCTAAACAGACTACGCGACTGGCATCGATTCCTATAGGTTATGCCGATGGAGTAGATCGCGGTTTGTCTAATCAGCTGCCGGCTTTGATTATGGGCAAGAAAATTAATCAAGTGGGCCGCATCAGCATGGATCAAATGATCTTCGACATAACAGACGTACCCGAAGCTCAAGAGGGTGACGTTATCACTCTGATTGGCAGCGACTATCACGGTGACAACCATTCAAGCCAGCCCCTGACTTTAAGTCATTGGGCGCAAACACTTGATACCATTACATATGAATTGGCCTGTCGACTGCGCGCAAGGTTACCGCGAGTTTATACTCGCAATAAAAGAAAGCAATGAGAGAAATCGGTTTATTTTGCGGCACTTTTAACCCCATACATATGGGCCATCTACTTATTGCCGAATGCTCGCGTGATCAATTTAATTTAGACAAAGTATTGTTTGTCACTTCACCTGAGCCTCCACACCGCAAGATTGGACTACTGCCCGGAGAAGATCGGCATAAACTGGTGCAAGCGGCCGTGGCAAGCAACTCTAATTTTGAAGCTTCAAGATTAGAGTTAGAGCGCCCCGGACCTTCGTACACAGTTGATACGGTGAAGCAAGTTCTAGCTCAAGAAAAAAATACTAGAGTCAATTTGATTATTGGCGGCGACAATTTGCCTTTTCTCAAAGACTGGCACAATTCAGATCAGTTGCTGTCGCTATGCCGCTTGCTGGTGGTGCCGCGTTTGCGTTACCTGTCAGATGTGCAAGCGGCCAACGCTAATCTCAACAGTAACTATAGCCCAGATGTCGTGCAAACCATTACTCAGTCACAGCCCACCCAGAGCCAACAAGCCAGGCAAGATCTGCAACACGCCGGCGCTGACTTGTGCATCGTTGATTTTCCTGGTATTGCTATTTCAGCTTCTAATATTCGCAAACGGGTCAGTTTGGGTAAAACAGTACTATATATGGTGCCACCGGAAGTGGCAAAAATTATTCAAAATAGAGGCTTTTATAAAGATAACGCCACCGTCCCTAAATAATCAGAAACACAACTGCGCTTTAGAAACAGAGACTTCAAATAGAGACTTCAAATAAAAACAAGTATGCCCAAGTCGTTAGCCAAAAACAAAAGCGAAAAAACAGTCAAGCTGACTTTAAAAGATAAAGCAGTTAAAACGGGAAAAAAAGCTGCCCGTGTGTCTGGTGTTCCGGCTGGCATGACGCTTGATTTTGCTAGAGAATGGACTCAACCACGCATTTCAAAAAAACGCTTTGAGCACGTTTGCGGTGTCGCCGCTGTGGGCGATTTGCTGGCAAAAAAAGCCGGTGTAAATCGACTTTTAGTTGGTCTGGCTTGTTTCCTACATGATTGCTGCAAAGAAACCAAAGACAAAGAACTAATTGAAAGAGCCCGCGCTTTCGGGCTTAAGTTGACGGCGATCGAAGAAATAAATGGCCATTTATTACACGGCCCCGTGGCAGCACAAACCATTAAGGCTGAATTGAAAATCACCAATGCCGAGGTATTGGCGTCAATCAGTGAACACACTCTTGGCAATGCGCCAATGTCTGATATCTCGAAAGTTGTATTTCTGGCAGATTGCCTCGAAGAAAGCCGGCCCAAAGATTTTACCGACCCTATTTGGCAAGCATTGAGCGTACCGGTGCCCGGGTCGAACAAGAAAGTTAACTTAGACCGAGCCATGCTTGTGGCTTGTGACCTGAGCTTGAGCCATTTGCTCAATGCCGGCAAGCCGATTCATCCGAAAACTGTGGATGTCAGAAACCATTTCCTGGGTATAGTTAGAACGGTTGAAAAATCGACAAATTAGAGTAGAGAAGCAGGACGGTCCAGATCATATGATTATCAGACGGAATGGCTCAAATTTAGTAGCAATGATGGTCTTGGCAGTTTTAGGCTCAGGCAGTGCACCAGCCTGGGCACAAGATGTTTCCACTGCCGCTACATCGGCGAGCTCAAGCTCTACTTCAGCTTCTGCTAGCTCAGCCATTGATGCGGTGCCAGCCACTAGCTCAGGAAGCGCTGGCGTACTCTGGACAGCACCTAATTATCAAGTGCACCAGTCTGAAAGGTTCAAACCTAGACAGCTGCCCGCAGATGTGGCACCTAAAGATCTGACCATCACCACAACTGCTGCCCCTAGCCTAGATGTCACCCCGGCCGGTACCACCGCCGGCATCACTGCCGTTCCTGCTGACCCAAACTCATCGGAACAGCGACGCGCTCGTCGCCGCACCATAACCCAACAAACAACTCCTGAATTTGTTTATGACGTGGCTGCGGCCAAAGCATTTTCCCAGGCGGTGAGCTCAAGCCCTCAATATGTCTGGCTCAGCCCTGATAGACCGTCGCCCGCCAGTCAAACTCAGTTTAAACAAAATCGCGTCCTGGCTTCTGCCGAACAGCTGAACAGGCTTGATACATATATCAAAGACTTGACCCAGCGCATTCAAACAAACCTGTCGGTTCCTGGTTCGGCTCAACTGGTTGAAACCAGCAATCGCAAATACAACTATCTGGTCAGCTTCGTAGTGAAGAACAACGGCCAGATAACGAACATCACTAGCCAGGACAAAGCCGGAACTCTGACTGCTGTGACACTTTCTGATGACACTGAAAACAGTGATATTGTTCAGGCATTAACTCGCGCGCTGACTAAAAGCTCACCCGTGAAAGTGCCACCAGCCGGTTTTGCGCCCTGGTATATGTTGATGAAATACGATGTCACGTCAGGCAAAGTTTTAGTCGCTTGTTTAAACGCTAAATAGGCCTGACATCAGTCAGTGCCTTCGGGCGATCTATGTTGAAGAAATTAGCCCATGGAATTTTGCATGAGTTAACGGCCGCTTTCAGTCCCGGCGAATGGACCACGCTTGTTAATAAGCTGAAGCTCAGTAACAGGCATTCGCTATTAGCCGCCGGAAAGAGTTTGTTACCACAGCTGGTGCTCTACTACATATTGCTATCACCAATCGTGGCTGCTCCGCTCTACAACATGCTGTTGTTTCATCCCACTATGACCGGTTTTTACGATGCTCACAGCGTGGTGGGCTCAAGAATTGAAAATGTATTTTTTTCTTCCGGAAATGGCGTCAAACTGCACGGTTGGTTTTTGCGTAAAGCCGGAGCCCAAAAAGTGGTGCTAATCTCGCACGGAAATGGTGGCAACCTCACCAATCGAATACCACTGATAGCGATGTTTCTAGAAGAAGGACTTTCGGTCTTTATTTATGATTATGAGGGTTATGGTCGCAGCAGCGGCAGTCCTTCAGTGCAGAAAATTTGTCAGAACGGTAGCGCTGCTTATGACTTGCTACTGGCTCAAATGGGCTATAAAGCCAATCAGATCATTGTCTTTGGCGAATCTCTAGGCAGCGGTGTGTCGTGTGATGTTGCTTCTAAGCACGAGGTGGCAGCGATAATTCTGCAGTCGCCATTTGCCACGCTGCGAGATCTTGCTCGTGAGAAAATACTGTGGCTCAGGCTTTATCCGGACGCACTTTTTCCTAAAGAGCAAGATTTGCAAAATGCCCAGTTGCTAAGCCAACCACACGCCCCACTTTTAATAGTCCACGGCAAGCAGGACCGGATAATCTCAGTGCGCAACGCAGAAAGTATTTACCAGCTCGCCAAACCGCCCAAAACGCTCGTAGAGTTGGCGAAGCTTGGCCATAACAACATGTATGATTCAACTGAATATGCTGAGGCAGTGCGACAGTTTGTCGGCAGTCTCCGCTAGCGATTATGCTGTATGCGAGTCTGGGCAACTACATGTGCCGTCTGATCTCCACCCCGCGCTATCGCTGACCAGCAGCAAACTGACCTGGATGCAAATCGATCACATTACGCCTGGGTTCGGCCAACGACTGCTCCCAGCTGCAGTGCCACGCCAAACCATCGCAACCCTCTATCGTATCTCCATTTTCAATCTCTACATCTTTGTCGAATAGATATTCGGCACAACCATAGAGTATCCCAGCTACATCACCTGTTGGAAGATCCTTGAAGTAGCATTGAAAATCTGGGTGAGACAAATATTCCATCCCGATCGTGTCCATCAGTAGCTCGTTCTGAGTACCACCGACATTATAGAGTCGAACGTTAACGGCACCGTTAGCGATACGATCGTACTGACCCTGATCAAATGCCTCGATCATTATTTGCGGATTAACAATTCGTCCGGATGTCGGCCAATGCACAGCCTTTACAGGCACCAAACGCAATACAGCGGCAACAACCTTTTGCAAATTCTCAAGCCGGTCCCTGGAACTAAGAGCATGACCCATCATATCGTTGACAAGGATAGCGTGCTGGCAATTGTCTATTATTGAAGCGGCTTCAGGCCAGTCCCACGTCTGCTCTAGAGCCGCCTCAAGCTCTTTACGATCTAATATCTCTACAGCGCAAACAAAAACCGCAGCGCCGGGTCTACCAGCAATTGATTCCATGCCGTATCTTTCGTTGACGTATACTAATGTCTCTTCATTTCCAAGAGCTTTTATAGACTCGTCAACTGCATGCAGCTGGAGCATCAAATGTTCACCACCCAAAGCAGGCTCGAAATCACACAATAGCCGGATGAAGAAAGTACCGCTATCGGCACTTGGCTGATCTTTAACCTCAGGCATGATTACAGTTCAATAGAAGGCTCAGCCTCTGCTTTTGCCTTGAGTTCGCGCTCAAGGGCGGCGGCGCGATCTAGCCTGGCCAGCGATACCATGGCAATACCAAAAAGAGTCATCAATATGCCCCAGGGCACATTGATATTGAGCGGCAAGCCGACTTGGCTAAAATACAATTTCTGCAGAGGTGGATTCATATAACCATAAATGGCCAGCATAGAACCCAGCACTAAAAATAGAAGTCCGATTGGCAGCCTGACATCGAGCATTTAGCAGCACCATTTAGAAGAATAAATAATTGAAATAAGCAGTGACGATAAGTAAAACTACGCCGCAAAAGGCTGGGTTCGTTAAGATTGATGATTTCTTCACCACACCGGCCTCGGCAGCCGACAAACTGTCTTCCACCCCCCACACAAGCCCGCGCAATTCTTCAATTGGTTTCGGTTTTGTCAGATACGAAATAACCAAAGTAACGACAAGACACACTGTCCACGCCACTATTGAGCGGTGAAAATTGCCGGCCATGTCGCTTGCGTAGTGAACGACACCTTTGACCGTCAAAATGTAATGCACAAAGGCCGCGATGGTTCCGCTCAATAAACCATAGAAAGCGCCCCAGGGCGATGTGCGCTTGAAGAACATACCGAGCAAGAAAGTAGCAAATAATGGAGCATTGAAGAATGTGAAAATCAGCTGCATGTAATCCATGATATTTCTGAAATTCATCACCAGATAGCAGGTGCCCACACTGATTAAAATTCCCACTGCAGTAGCCACTCTGCCCATCCAGAGATAATGGCTGTCTGGCTTATCTTTAGCGATGTAACTCTGATAAATGTCATAGGTCCAAACAGTATTAAATGCGGTGACATTGCCTGCCATTCCAGACATAAAACTGGCCAGCAGTGCAGTAATTCCAAGACCAAACAAACCATTGGGATACATCACTGAAAGCAAGTAAGGAATGGCCATGTTGTACGAAAAATTCTCATTATTGCTGCCTAATTGAGGTATCAAAACAATGGCAATTAAACCGGGCAACACGGTCAATAGGGGAAAGAAGATCTTTGGAAATGCAGCAATAATCGGTGTCATTTGCGCCGCTTTCAAATCTTCGGCGGCCAGCGCCCGTTGAATAACTAAAAAGTCTGTGCACCAGTACCCGAATGAAAGTACAAAGCCTAGACCGCCTATCAGGCCGAGCATGTCGACCCCCATGGGGTTGCGGGCGTTGCCTACTTCCATCCAGATGTGAGCGAAACCGGGATTGCTAAACTGTTCGCATAGATTTTGCCAGCTGCCGAAGCGCATCAAACCTAAGATTGAGACCGGAAGCAGACCAAAAACGATCAAGAAAAATTGCAACACTTCATTATAGATAGATG
>CASBPX010000073.1 GCA_949127735.1 Candidatus Obscuribacterales bacterium
AAAATTCCCATGAGCTACGAAGATTACAATAAGCGCATGAGCAAAGGCATTCCAGTGGATGAGAATGTGGTGACAGTAGTTGCTTCCTTCCTTGATGGTTACAATACCGTGGGTGAGATCGCTGATAAATGCAAATTTTCCAAAGCTCAGTGGCTTCCGGTTATTTACAATTTTGTCAAAAATGATGTTGTTCATGTGCGCCAAGATGCTTCGGCAGGCGATTCAAAAGAAATGCTTTTCCAGCGTAAGTATGCCAGAAAAATTTCGTCTTACGGTCTGCTTAATCCGCGCTCCGGCATGTATTCGTACCCTGCTTTTCAATTTCTTTTAGATCTGGAACTGCGGAGGTTCAGGCAGCATAAAAGTGTGTTTTCAGTAATAATATTGACCCTGGCTCAAGCTGAACGTGGTCTGCGCTATCGTGAGCTGGTCAAGTTTTCGCAAGATCTCGCAACCATGTTGAGACCTTCAGATCTGGCATGCCATTACAAAAATTACGGGTTGGCCTTTATTTTGCCTGAGACTTCTGCGGCAAACGGACAAATGTTTGTTGAACAATTCGAAAATCGAATTTGCCAGTTAAACAAAAGCACCGCTTCGCCGCCCCTGGATTTGTCGGTATTGTTAGTGTCTTTGCCTGATGATCTTAATGAGATTACCGCAGAGCAATTGCTGACGAAAATTTCAATGCAGTCTTAGCCGAGAACCGCCAGGGTGTTGCCTGCGGTATTGCTGGCGGTGCTATTTAGTACTCAATCATGGCACCATTTATGGTGTCGGTTGTAAATTGGAAGTTTGATCGATAATTTTGCTCAGGCCGTAGTGATTGAGAGTTTATCAGCCACCATGGCCGCCGTGATTACGGCGCCGATAGCGGTCGTAATACGCGCTTTTGTCTTTGCGAAAGCAGGGACATTCAGGCGTTTTACAACCACAAACACATTCGCATTTGCCGGGGCCGCAGTAGCATTCGCAAACGCCAAAGACTATCAACAAAATTTGCTTCTTCAGGCAGATAGCGCCTGCTATCACTGATACGCAGAGTATTAATGCAGCAGGATTGTCAGTTAACATGAAAGCACCATTGGTTAAGCATCTAAATTACATCCCCTAATCTTTTGTGCAGCAGTTCGCGATCAAAGGCGTTCTCGGTAACAATAGAAACTATTGTTTTGCCCTCATATTTGTCCATACGCTCCTTGAACTCGGTTATATCCTGAATCACAGGCAAATCTATTTCTTGCCGCGCTTTGAGAGTAACTACACAAATATCTCCGCGCCATTCCTGGCTAAACGAGCCGGCGTTGAGTTCGAGAATCAGCCAACCATATCGGGCATCTCCGAAACCATCTTCCCCTAGCTTGAGCAGAGTGTCGCGCCGTTCAACCAGGTGTTTCGGACGATATAGCACTTTGCCCAGGCCCAGCGAAATGCCACCAGGCTGTGTTGCATCCGGTTGAATTTTAGCTACAGCCGCCACAATGAGCGCGCCCACCAGAGCAATTTCTATACCGGTTATTTGTAAGTCGTCTTTGCCGGAATTAGCTCGCCGTTTCTTTATAGCCTTTGGCTCTGTCACTTCATCAGAAGCAGCATCTTCTCCGCCGCTGTCTTGCTCAATTATTTTCTCGGTGGCCCATTGCCGGCCGCTGTTGATAGCAGTAGTAGCGGTGACGGCTGTGCTGCCGCTCGATTTAACTACTTTAAAAGGAGTTGGGAGTTCGGCAGAGAAAGCTGGATGGAGATCTCCTGTGGAAGCAATATGCGGTGGGCAGGCACCTTTAGCGGAAGAAATTTCTACTAGGCTCGAACCATTGACCCGACTCGAAGGCACAGTGCGACTTGTGCTGTAAGCCGCAGGCTGTGAATAGTAGGGAACCGCGGCGTTCTTTTTCGTCGCAGTGCCAAAATTCAACTCTGCGTCTGAGAACGAATTGGTCTTAGTAACATCAAAGAAAAACTTTGTGGTATCGGTGTTTGCCTGTTTGGCGGTAAAGATCTTAAAGTCAGTTAGTAACTTAGAGTTCGTTGGTTTTTGATTCTCGACTATGTCTGTAGCTATCGGTCTGTTGCTGCTATTCAAACTTAGAGTATTGCGTGCAGTTTTGACCAAGGTCTCCATTGGTTCACGGAGATCGAGGGGCAGGCTTTGAGTAAGACTGCTCAGTTTTACAGCGGCGACTTCAGGCTTGGTGGGCAATTTACTCGCAAATTCGATTAGTGAAGCAGTAAAGGCGGCGCGGCGATCAAGAGGAATTTTCTCTACTTGCTGTGCGAATTCTTTTGTAACAGCATCGATTTTTGAAGTCCAAGTTGCAATCTCTGCTGCTGGTTTTGAGATTTCATTCGATTTGTGAGAGAGTCCAGGAACAAGGTCAGGCACAACACGAGTAAATTCAGGTGCCACTTTTAGAGGCTGTGCGATGGTTTTGTCAGTGGCAACTTTTACTTGATGGACGACATTTTGGACAGACTCGGTCGATGCAATCTTGGTCACTTCGTCTCTGCCAAGAGTAAGAATTTGTGCCACAGGAGGTGCGATTTCGCCCGGCTGTCCGAGAGTTTTTTCAGCGCCAATTTTTACTTGTTGCACGACATTTCGGAAAGATTCGGTGGATGCAATTCTAGTAACTTCGCCTTGGCCGCGAGAAAGAATTTGTGCCACCGGTGGAACGCCTTCTGCTATTGGTCCGAGGGTTCTGTCGGTAGCACCCTTCACCTGTTGGACAACATTTTGGAAAGATTCGGTGGATGCAATTCTAGTAACTTCAACTTGGCCGCGAGAAGGAATTTGTGCCACCGGTGGAACGCCTTCTGCTATTGGTCCGAGGGTTCTGTCGGTAGCACCCTTCAC
>CASBPX010000074.1 GCA_949127735.1 Candidatus Obscuribacterales bacterium
GGAATATAGAGGCTACACCAGCAAGAATCGAAGCATTTTTCAAAAGTGGATGAGTTTGTTGCACCCAGAAATAAATGCCGACTTCATAGCAAATGAAGAGCACCAGAAAAAGCATTGGTTTGAACTGATAACGGGTGGTGTAATCAATTTCTTCTTTCTTAGCAAAAATGTTGCCCCGAGAGCTCTTAAACCATTCGGTATTGATTTTCTTTTCTGGTGGAAAGACAAAGCTGGCTCCAACGAGCACGCAGAAAAGGAAAAACGGACCGTAATAACAGTGATTTGGATCGCGACTGACCACTTCGTAATAACAGAAGGCCCAGGGCAGGGTAGCGCCGAGCATGCATAGCAGCATAAAACGAGGCAAACCGAGACGCTGTTCCATACTGGCGCCGAAAGCCCAGAGGAAGAAACAGTTGACGGCCACTTGTTGAACGTCTAAAGAAGCAAAAGTACTGTTGAAACAGAAAGTGAAAAACTTACCGAGATCAGCCTGAATCGGCGCAAATGCAGCCACATTGCCGGTGAAACCCATCTTCATGTAAGTCATGGCCTCAGCTACCGCTTTGGCGGCCGGAGCACCAATCAAACAATTATTGGCCAACCAGCGCTCGAGATTTGGACCATTGCTAGCGGCCGTCACATAGACAACTCCGCAGAGAAACACCATCAAAATACTGCCCAGCGGTATTGATTGTTGAGTGTCAAACTTGATCTTCGGCGTAACTGACGATGGTTCTTGTGGCATATAACCCGCTCAATGCTATCTACTAGCTCATTAATATACAGAGGTAGCAATAGATAGTCAAAATCTAATCTGTGACTAAATAACTACGTTGACTAGCTTGTCAGGCACCACAATCACTTTGCGCACTTGCGCTCCGCCCAATTTCGCCTTCATCTTGTCATCGCCAAAGGCAAGATCTTCAGCGCTCTGTCGATCCAAACCGCGGGCCACGCCAACCTTGTTGACAATCTTGCCATTGACTTGAAGCACCAGCTCGATATCTTGATCAACTGTCAGAGCATCATCGAACTGAGGCCAGCTGCTTATATGAATGGAATCTTGGGCACCACTGGCGAAACCACACAAATGCCACAACTCTTCTGAAATATGCGGCGCCATCGGGGCAATAATCAGCAACAAATTGCGAATAGCGAAAGTCAGCAGTGCCGAATGACCTTGCGGATTGACCTCTTGCACATACTTATAAAGAGCGTTCACCAGTTCCATGCAGCGGGCAATAGCTGTATTGAAACCGTAATGCGCATTACCAAGATCGGTTGAAACCGCTTTGATCGCCTTATGAACTTGCTTCAACAGAGCCTTTCCGGCAGCGTCTAGTTTTTCGCTGTCGATAGTGACAGCGTTTTGTTTACTGTCGATGCATCCTTTTTCTAGAAGCTCATCGACAAGCCGCCAAATTCTGCCAAGAAAGCGGTACTGACCCACTGCACTATCTTCGTTCCACTCGAGCTCTTGCTCTGGTGGTGCGGCAAAGAGCGTAAATAAGCGAGCGGCGTCGGCACCATATTTTTTGAAGAAATCGAGTGTGCCGACCACGTTGCCACGTGATTTAGACATTTTCTCGATGCGCCCGGAGACCGGCGAATACATAGTCACCATGCCTTGTGACAGCAAATTGGTGAACGGTTCGGCACATTTAACCAGACCCATATCACGCAAAGCGCGAGTGAAAAAGCGAGAATAAAGCAAATGCAAAATTGCGTGCTCTACGCCGCCTACATACTGATCTACAGGCATCCAGTAATTGACTTTGTCCTGAGCAAAAACAAGCTCTGGATTTTTGGCATCAACATAACGCAGGAAATACCAGGATGAATCAATAAATGTATCCATGGTATCGGTCTCGCGTTGCGCAGTGCCACCGCATTTGGGGCAATCGACGGTGAGCCAGTCGTTCATTCTCTTGAGCGGGGAGCCGCCCTCACCAGTAAACTCCACACCTTCTACCGGCAAAATTACCGGCAAAGATTTTTCTGGCACAGGATTAATGCCGCACTTTTCACAATGCACAAGCGGGATAGGACAACCCCAATAACGCTGCCGGCTGATTAACCAATCGCGAAGACGAAACTGCGTATGTGCTTTTCCTGCCTTATTGCTTTCAGCCCAGGCGATCATTTTCAATTTTGCTTCGGCGCTACCCATGCCGTTAAACTCGCCCGAGTTGAGCATCACCCCTTGTTCGAGAAATGCCGCTTTCAGGCCATCAGTCGTAGGGCTACCGCTGGCTGAAATTACTTCGGTAACGGGCAAATTAAAGACTTTAGCAAAAGCAAAATCTCGCTCATCGTGAGCCGGCACGCCCATGACAGCGCCAGTACCGTAGCTCATTAAAACATAATCGGAAACCAGCACCGGCACCGCTTCGCCATTAAAGGGATTAATCACATGCGAGCCTGTGGGCACTCCGGTTTTCGTTTTCTCGGCGGTCATGCGATCGAGTTCGGTTTTCTTTTTCGACTGCTCCACATACTCGTCTACTTTGGCCTTACACTCAGGCGTGGTCAACTTTGCCACCAGCGGATTTTCCGGTGCCAAGACAAGATAGCTCACACCAAATATGGTGTCAGGGCGCGTAGTGAAAACATTGACTTGCAATTCGGGGTGTTCTTTCACTTTAAAGAAAAGTTCGGCCCCTTGCGATTTACCTATCCAGTTTTGCTGCATGACACGCACGCGCTCAGGCCAGCCTTTCAACGTATCGAGGTCAGCCAACAATTCTTCGGCATAATTTGTGATTTTTAAAAACCACTGATGCATTTGCTTTTGCTCTACCGGTGTTTCCGGATGGCGCCAGCAGGCGCCATTTTCGACTTGCTCATTGGCCAGCACCGTTTGACATTCAGGACACCAGTTGACCGGCGCTGATTTGCGCACGGCCAGGCCGGCTTCGTACATCTTCAAAAAGATCCACTGGGTCCAGCGGTAATAATTGCTGTCGCAAGTAGTGACTTCGCGAGCCCAGTCGTAGCTGGTACCTAGCTTTTTCAACTGCTCATCGCGCATGTAGCGAATATTTTCTTTGGTCCAACTTTCAGGATGCAGCTTACGTTTCATGGCCGCATTTTCTGCCGGCAAACCAAAAGCATCCCAGCCCATGGGGTTTAATACGTTGAAGCCTTGCATGCGCCGGTGGCGGCTGATTACGTCTGAAATGGTGTAGACCCGCATGTGGCCCATATGCAGGTCACCTGACGGATAAGGAAACATTACCAGCGAATAAAATTTCGGTTTGGAGTCGTTATCAATAGCTTTATAGATGCCCAGCTCTTCCCAGCGCTGTTGCCACTTTTCGTCGATTTCTTGTGGACAGTACTGGCTAGCCATTAAAATTTATCCCCTGTTCTTCATATATTGAGCCTTTGCATCTTACTTCGTATGTTTTCATCGCTCAAGAAAAAATCACCGCATGCTAAGATTTTTAGCGACTTGCCAGCCAAATCAGGCTGAAAAGCGCGCTAAAAAAGAAGGGCTAAAGATGGAATCCAAGGGCAATGCAAGCGTTCTGACCGAGCAGGCAAAAAAAGAAGGCATTCCAGACGAGGTGCTGGCCGAAGCAATTGAGCTCTGTCGTGGAGCTGAAGCTTTGCCTGAAGGTGCCATCGGGCTGGCTCGCAAACTTAATAACGCTTATAAATCGGGCAAAAAGCTGCGGGTAAAGTTGGGAGTAGACCCGACCTCTACTGACTTGCACCTCGGCCATGCCGTGGTTTTTAGAAAGCTCAGACGCTTTCAGGAATTTGGCCATCAAATAGTGCTGATTATCGGCGGCTTTACTGCCTTGATAGGCGATCCTACAGGCCGCAATGCCACTCGCCCGCAGTTGACCGAAGAAGCTGTGGCCGCCAACGCCAAGACTTATTTGGACCAGATGGGATTGATTCTTGACCTCAAAACCACTGAAATCACCAATAACACCGACTGGTTAGCTCCGCTGACGCTTAAAGAAGTGATTAAATTGGCCAGCACAGTCACTGTTAACCAGCTTCTTGCTAAAGAAGCATTTGGCGAGAGACTAGAGAAGCAACAACCTGTTGCTTTGCACGAACTCTTCTACCCACTTCTGCAGGCCTACGACTCTGTTGCCATTAAGGCCGACATAGAACTTGGTGGCACTGACCAGCGCTTCAATATTTTGCAAGGTCGCGAATTGCAACCTAATTACAATCTTGATCAACAGATGGCCATGTTGCTTCCACTTTTAGAAGGCACCGACGGCGTCAAAAAAATGTCGAAAACTTACGGCAACTATGTTGGCTTAAAAGAACCGGCTAGCGAAATGTTCGGCAAATGTATGCGCATTCCTGACGAAATGATTCTCAAATATTTTGAACTTGCCACCACCTTAAGTGGTGCCGAAATTGACGCCATTGAAGCGGCGCACTTAAAAGCAGGCGGCAATCCTAAAGATGCCAAACTGAAGCTGGCAGCCCAAATTGTGGCCCAGTATCATGGTAAAGAAATTGCAGAAAGTACTTTAACCGAATGGAATAATGTACACAGTGATGGCCAAGTACCACAAGATATGCCATCATATGCGGTGCTCGAAGATAAAGCAATTTTCCGTCTGCTCGTTGATAGCGGTTTAGTTCCTTCTACCAGCGAAGCCAAAAGGCTCTGTCAGGACAATGGCGTCAAGCTTGACGGAGAAACGATTAAGGATCCAAACTTTGTAGTGGCGCTCGATAATGGCAGTGAAAAAGTGCTGCAAGTGGGCCGACGTAAATTTGCAAGGTTGACCAAATAAATTGCTCACTCATTTCAATGTAGCATTGCTCGCCGAAGACCCTGAGTTGGCAACGCTTTGCGTCAACCTGGCGCAAACAAATTTTGCTCACCAGGCCGATCAATATTTGCTCGGAGAAAACGCTCTGCCTCACGTTACTCTCTGCCAATTTGAGGTCGAGCCAGAACGCTTAGCCGAAGTCTGGTCGACACTGAAGACGCTAACGACCACAACTGTCAAACTGAAGATACATTCACTCTGCATCAAGCCAGGCAATGCGCAGAATAAGGGCACATATTGGGTTGGCTTGAGTGTAAGCTCAACTCCCGAAATAGAGCGTTTACAGAAATCTGTTTTCGATACACTGGCAGCACTTGAGATTGCAGGCACCACTCTGCCTCAGTCATTCTTTCCTCACATTACATGGGTGCGTTGCGACTACAAAAATGCGCCTTGTCTGAAAATTATGCCTCCGCCTCAACTTTTTGAAAATACTTATAGATTTTCCATGACCCTGGGGCGTTCGGATCAATATGGCGTCTACAAAGAGCGACTTTACTAAATCAACTGTATTAAAATCCAAGCGGTGATATTACTATGAACAAAGCAATTGAGCGTGCACTTCTTTCTACCGCGATGATCTTCTTTTGGGGCCAGAGCGCCTGGTGCCATGCCGATATTTTCAGTGACCTATCACTCGACCAGGCAAAACAGCAAGCGAAAAAAGATCAGAAACTTTTGCTTGTGGATTTTACCGCAAGCTGGTGCCCACCTTGCAAAAAGATGGAATCAACCACCTGGAGCAACAGTGATGTGCAGGACTGGGTCAAAGAAAATGCTATTGCCCTGCAAGTTGATGTAGATAAAGACGAGAAAACAACTGCGGCTTTAAATGTTGAAGCCATGCCCACGCTGGTTTTATATACGCCGCAAAGCAGCAGCGAATTTGGCCGACAAGTTGGTTTTATGGGAGCCTCAGAGCTTCTGCAATGGCTTGAAGGCGCCAAGAGCGGCAAAGTGCACAAAGTTGAGCAAAGCAAGAATCAGGGTCAAGATCAAAACGAGAATCAGAGCAATGATATCTGGTCGCGTATTAGTAAGGCACGAGAGCTACAATCTGCTGCCAAGAACGGTGAGGCTCTAGAAGAATATGTGTGGCTCTGGAACAACATCAGCACTGCCGACAGCACCCTTCGCGATGTTCGATATTCAATGCTGCCTGTGGAAATTAAAAGACTGAGCGCGACGCTTCCGGCCGCCAAAGTAAAATTCACAGAACTGCGAGACGCAGCTGAAAAAGACAATCGGGGCGACTGGATCGTTCTCAATGGCGCCTTAGGCGACAACCCTCGCACGCTTGCCTGGTTTGATAAAGTCAAAATTGATGCAAAGCAAGGCGAAATTTTGAAGAAAAACGCTACGCTACTTGAGCCGGTTTTGTACTCAAACTCAAGATGGACTGACCTGACAAACTACTTGTATCCAGAACCAATAGCAAAAGTAAATGAGATTTATAAGCGCGCAAAAGACATGACTAAGCCGCGTCCCGACACAGAATTCGCTAAAGATTTCGATCCTTTTCCAAATATGGTGCTTTTGCTTTATGGGTCTTACATCGGCGCCGGCCGCGACGCTGATGCACAGAAAATAGCTGACGAATGTTTGCGTCTGGACAATACCTCGGCTATGCGTGAAGCTCTCGATAATATGGCTAAGGGTATGCACCAGGCACGAGCGGTGCAAAAGCCCGAGCAGAAAAAAGCGAGCAAGTAATTAGGTTTTGCTGTTTAAAACTGTTGTTTGACCAATTTCTCAATCATCAAGGCGTCATCATTGCGCTGCCAGCGCCTGAGCAATGTACTGTAATTGATGAGAATGTGCCTCACTTCCGGTGAGTGCTCTCCTCTTTGTTCTCGGGTCAAACGCAGCTGCAGCAAATAAATGCTTTCAGCTTTATCGTATTCGAGAGTACTGATGTATTGTTGAGCTTTTTGCTCCATATTCTCGCCCAGTACAACGCTTGCAGTTACCCGTTTCTGCCACTGCTGCAAATTTGGTGCACCACCACCAGCATAGAAAGTATAGCTGCGGGTCAGATTAACCAGTTCGCGGTGACTGCGGCCGAAGAGTGTTTCTAAAGCAGACATGGCGTTTTTAAAAAGCGCTTCAGCTTCCACGCGGCGACCTTGTTCGCTGAAAAATTTAAAAGTAGCCGGCAATTCGAGAAAATCGATAAACTCCGCGTGAGATGGGCTGGTTTCATAGACGGCATAACAACTGAGCATCATCTGGTTTAAATCGGGATACAGGCCGTGAATCAAGCCCAGCAGAGCCAATCGGGCGTTTACCTGCGCCACAGAAGTGTGATTTGGGCCCAGATGAGCCAATCTGTGGGTCATAGCTTCAAGGTAGAAAAATTCGGCCCGACCGAGAAAGCCCTGCAGACGACTGGCTTCTCCCATAAGAAAATAAGCTTCACCGACTTGCAAGCAGCCGCCGCCCCAGAAATCTTCGTCAATTGCGAGGGCACGGTTGGCGGCTTTTTCCGCCTCGACAAATCTTGCCAGACCGAGATAGCAGGCAGCCAGACCACGCAAACAATCGGCCACTACCGGATCGTCTGAACTATTGCCGTGACGTGCCAAAAGACGTTGATATAGACCCTCTGCTTCGCCATAAAGGCCGCGTGTGAGGGCCGATTCGGCCATAAGTTGTAAATTATCGTGCACGTTGCAAAGCTCAATGGGCTAACTATAAATTCCCGCTATGGGCAAAGAACAAACGCCGTCAGGGCAACTCTAAACTGGTGTCACTTGGTTACGACATCTTTTTTTGAAGCGGTGTTGACTTCGGCAAGGTATTTGTCCACCAGCGGCAATAATCCGTTTTGCGAGACGTCAGAAAAAAGCAAACCATGAACCGCGTGAGACATGCCATGTGCGGCACAACTGCGCTTCAGAGCAGTGATAAAGGCCGCGCCTTCATCGGAATACCCAGCTTGAATGCAAACCACTTGCATTAGCTTGCCTTTAGGATTATTAAGAGCATACTCGAGAATCAAGTTTGTATTGACTTCACTTGAAAGAGTCTGTCCATCTGTAATAACAAACAATAGCAACGGTTTTTTAGATTGAGACAAAGAATGATCTTGAAAAACTCTGGTAATAGCGGGCGCCAAATCGGTATCGCCTGTGGTGACATTTTGAATAAGAATATTTACCAGTTCATTCTTACTTAAATCGTGCCAAACTTTGTGCGCAGTGTTGAAGATGCACAGAGTAAACTTAGAGCTGGCTCGTTTTTCTGCCTCTTCGCAAAAGTCAGACAGCTGTTTTACAATCCACTGCCAGCGCATTTTACCAGTGCCGGGAATAGGAGTAGACATTGAACCGGAATGATCAACTATAAATGCAATGTCAAAATCTTTCAGACCCATTTTCAAAGTCTGCTGTGGAGCATTTGACTGCAAAGGTTTGAAAGGGGTCAAAGCGTTATCTGTTTTAGCTCGCAGTCTAGTCAAAAATATTTGAGCGCCTCGTTGAATTTTTAAGTTGAGATGATTTTCTCCAACGTTTCCGCTGAGTATATGATCGCCGGCTTGAACGCCGGCATAGTAAGCAGGTGAGCCTAATCTTACTCGCAGAACAGGCGTGGGAAACTGAGTGCTCTGAGGCACTACACCAGCGGAAAGAAAGATTGCACCAAGCTTATTAATTTGTCCATACAATTTTGTTTCGCTCGGCTTTTGCGCTTCAACCGCCAGAGGCACCATAAGAAAAAAAGCTGTTAGCCATAACCACTTTTGAAAAAAGACAGTGCGCAAGCTCATTTGTTTATGCTCTTCTGTGACTTCTTAACCTGAGCTGTTTTGCTTCTCGAAACGGACAGACTTTTAGCTTTTGCAAGGGTGGGATTTTCAAAGGGAATTGATATATCGTCAGATTCGCCACCGAGGTTTTCAAAATTTTGCACATAGGCATTGGAGCCATGAGGCACCATACGGTTCGTCTTAGTCTCACCGGCAGTGGAAAGTCCGCGTTTATGCAGGTCTGCAGCGGTGTCTTTGTAACGCCCCTCAATTTTTGCCTGCTCCGCTTGAAACTTTTGAAAAGCTTCTCTGGTCTTAACTTTTGATTCTTCGTCAGACAAACTGGTCTGTCTTTGAATTTGACTAACTTCTTGATCATATCTTTCAGAGGCTAATTTATCTTCACGTGCAGCCACATCACGCAGTCTTTTCAGATCAATTTGCGTCTGCGTTACCGGCTCGTTGATAACGGTTTGTCTAACAACCGGTTTCGTGACAATAATTTTTTCAGGCATCACAATGGGGCGAGGCGCTGGACCTCTTCTTAATGTAAGAATGGCCTGGGCGGAGTTAATGCCAATTGCATCATTTCTATTTATATCAATACACTTTTGATACTCAACAGCAGCTTCGCCTGGCCTGGATAAACCCACGAGAGCATTGCCGATATAGTAATGAGCCAGCGCGTTGGCTGGATGCACTTGTGTAATTTCTCGACCAAGCCGAACAACAATGGCATAGTCACCCTGTTCGTATGCGCTTTTAAGTGGCTGCATCGCATCAGCAGCAAAGCAACTAAATTGACTATAAGCAGAGGCTATCCACAAGCTCAATGCAAGCAAGGCTGTGTAGCGTAATGACATCGTAGCCTGCCGTGGTAGCATTGAAATTTATAGACTCGCAAACGCACAAATGGCTAATCTCGTTTGACAATCCTATCACTTTGCCGGAATTCGGTTTTATCACTCTTAGTATCAGCTTATGCGAGCCTACCTGCCTTAGCTGCAGACCAGACAGCCGTACTTAATACAGCCAGAGCGCAAATACAGCGTGGCGATTTCAAGGGAGCGTCCGAGCTTTTGAGAACGGCATTGTATAAAGATGGTCATTCACCCATTACCTGGCTTCTGCTTGGCCAATGTTATGAAAGACAAAATGATAGCGCTACAGCAATTCGCACTTACAGAATGCTGATTCAACATTTTCCTGCCAGCACTGAAGCGGCCTCTGCTCGAGTTTTTACCTCGCTGTTGGAAAGACAAAACCCAAGCGCTGTAGCTGGCGTGCGCTCAGCAGGTGTTCAATCGACAGGTGTTCAATCGACAGGTGTTCATACAACCGGTGCTCACCCAACAGGAGTGCAAGCAGCGGGTTCACAACCAACTACGCCAACACCCCCGGCATCAACAACATTGGAATTGAAGCAGCGCATTACGATTATTCAACCTCGCTTCAATCACAAACCAGTAGCATCAGCGACAGTGGCGGTGGTGCGTGGCATAGTGGCTCAATTACCGCCAACTATTTATCAGATTTTGAATGAGCGAGGCACTCAAATTTTTGTTGAACCAAATTTGATTGATAAATTTCCAAACGCGGTCAGCGAAAAGCATGGTGTTTTAGGTCACTATCTTTCGCAAGAACCAGGTCGCACTTATGGAGTCGACGTTTACATCTACGAACGCATGGCCGTGGAAGGAGGAAGCACTGAATTGCGAGAGCCATTCAGTCAGGCAATGCTCAGGGCGAATACTTACAATTTGTTAGCGCACGCTCTTGATACATGTCTTGAAATGCCATCTACAGACGAGAAATTTAGACGAATCTATCGACAAGATGCAGCAACTATAGTTGACCCCGAACGCAAAGCCAAATTGCGCGATTATTTACTTGATGAAGAAACCTGCGCTAAAGAAGTTTTCTCTGCCCTGGCCGCATCGATGATGGGAGACTTGACAGTAGAAAAAGAACTCAATCGAGCCTTTCCCCGTTGTCGCGCATGGATCGAATCAAGAATTATACAGTTGGCAAAAAAATAGTAGAGAGCCTAATTTTGATTGTTTCGTCCGCCGCCCGATACGGTGCCACCACTGCTGGTAACGGCATGGTCCGGATTTTCGTCCATGTCTTCAAACACTCCAGCCTGCTTCTTTTCAGGAAAGAATCGCTGCAAATATGACAGTACAATAAATACACCAGCACGGCACCAGATGGCGGCATAAACAAGCAAATTAAAAATAGGCCAGTAATTTTTCGCCATGTGTTTGCGATAAAAAACTTCCATACCTTTGTGCAAATTGATAGTTGAGCCAATGCGACGAAAACGACTGGAGGCGCCATGATAATGATGCACCACCGCAGTAGGCAAATATCTTACTTGCCAGCCCGCTTGTTTAACGCGCCAGCACCAATCAATATCTTCACCAAACATAAAAATGTCTTCGTCAAGCAAACCGATTTTATCAACGACACTTTTCCGCACCAGCATAAAGGCACCAGACAATGCATCTACTTCAATCTCTTCATCGGGATCGGCGTAGGTAACGTTATAGCGTGCTACCAGCGGATGCTTAGGAAAAAGAAAACTCAAGTATGAAAGTCTGAAAAAAGACGCCCACAGGTCAGGAAAAGAACGGCGGCAAGATAATTGCAGGGTGCCGTCCGGATTCAACACTTTCGGGCCCACAGCACCGCACTGCGGGTTGGCGTCCATGAAAGCCACCATAGTACCCACGGCATTAGGTCCAGCCACGGTATCAGGATTAACAAGAATGACATAATCGCCTGTGCATTGCGGAATGACCTGATTGCAAGCCCGGCCAAAACCCACATTCTCGGTATTGGCTATGGTGATTACAGAAGGGAAATCTCGCTTGAGCATCTCAACTGAGCCGTCGCCTGAGTCGTTATCCACCACCCATATTTCGAAGCCAGCTACCGCTGAATCGCTCAAAAGCGAGCGCAATGCAGCCGCCAGAAGTTTGGGCGTCTTCCAGTTGACAATAACAATTGAGGCTCTGACTTTGCTCACAGGTCATTTACCCGAGGATACGGGCAAATTTTATCATAGCCTCGCCAACGGCCGAGACGCTTTCACGCGGCGCTTCCTCTACAATCGCTTGCAATCGCTTGCAATCACCTAAATTTGCTTACAATCCTCGAATTTCTTCCTCGGTCAGTTCCGAGTTCGATGATGGTTGGAGCTGGGCTTGTGTCAATTTTGAATCAGTGCCCGAGACATCAGTTGCTGAGACATTGCGCACACCTTCAAGATGCATCACCTTTGCATCATTACCAATGAATTTAACACTGGCACCAGGATGGGCTTCAATTTCTCCGCCTGCAGCAAAGATACGGCTGTTAGCTTCGCCTACTACCTTGCCACCAAATACGAAGGCACGTGCTCCGCTGCGAACCAACACATCAGCTCCTGGCCTGACGGTGACAAAAGCCGTATCAGATACGTCCATTTTGTCGCACATGCCGGCTTTAGCCACACCTCGCGAAACTTGCACTCTAGGGCGCTCGATATCGCAAGCACCTTCACTAAGAATAGATCGAGGTGGTCTGAAATCGCTATTCTCTGGTGAGTTGTTGCGTGCAACGCCTGGCTTCCCAGCGGAAGCAAATCTCTCAGATCTGCAACCAATTTCAAGAGTGGTTCCAACAGTAAGTGGATGAACAGGACGACCTTTACTGTCGAGTTTAATGTCATTGAGTTCAGCTATACGCCTGACTTCTCTAGCAATTTCTTTACCAGTAGCGTCGGCGTGTCCTGTTACACCCAATGTCCTTCTCGCAACATTCCAGAGTGAATCACCCCGTTCCACTTTGTAGTTGCCATCTTCGAGCAAGTCGCGAACCCAACTATTTCGATATTCACGTGCAGTCGGGTTAACGCGCTCTTGCCAGGCCGAAGCCTCAAGTGACATCGCAGTGCGAGCGTCTGGTTCTTTAGAGTCAACCTTAAGCTGCGAGCGCTCTTGCAGTTGCTCCACTCTGGTTCCAAATGAGTCGTAGGTTTCCATATTTCAGCCTATTTTTTCGCTTTCTCAGGAGGGCAATCATCGGCGGGCTTCGGTTGAGGCTTTGGCGTATGGGGTCTGTGCACCGGCTTTGGTGCCGCAACTTCCACAATTCCGACGCTGACGTCAACTTTATTTTCAACGATAATTGGACGCTGCTTCAGGGTCTGAACTTCCTTATCAATCTGCTCAACCTTGGTTGCGAGAGCTTCGTCAAGTATGCGCTGATCGCGCAAATTGCCCACTGGTTCTAAGATGATCAGTGGTCGATCCAAACCGGCAGCCTTCAAGGTTTCAACATTGGCCGTCGAGCCAGTGGCTAAAGTGGTGCAAACATTGTCGAGCTGCATCGAACTCAATGCCTTAGCATCTGAAATACGACTGACCCGACGACCCACACTGGCAGCGGCAGGGTTGGAATCAACTTGCTTGCCGGCCTCTAATTCGAGCTGGAAACTTTGAAGTGCTACTTGAGCATGCTCGTCGCTTGATTTACATACCGAGGTCATGGTTTCTTGGAAATCGCGCATTTTGAGACATGATTCGTTAATGGTCGATTTGCCACCACTCACACCAATTCCGAGTACATACACGCCAGCACTGCCGCCTTCAGAGCAGAAACCTGAAGCGTAAACGTTTGGCGCTGTAGCGCTGCCACCATAGTAGGTGGTGCGGCTATTGTCGCTAATATTCGAGTTGCCCCCGCGTCCACCAGCTCCGCCTTGGGCATCAGAGCGCGAGTTAGAGTTAGAGTTTGCATCAGAACGCGCATTAGAGTTTGAGTTTGCGTCAGAACGCGCATTAGAGTTTGAGTTGACATTATTTCTCACGTCATTAGTGTTTCTGACGTCGTTATTGTTTCGCACATCATTGTTATTGCGCACATTGTTGTTATTGACGTTATCGTTGCGATTAGCATTGAGATTGGCATTATGATTATCGTTGCGATTGGCATTGAGATTGGCATTATGATTATCGTTGCGATTGGCATTGAGATTGGCGTTGCTATTATCGTTGCGCGAACGATTTGACATATCAACGTCATTGTAGGTCAAGCCTGGTTGTGGTCTTGTTTCAGGCGGGGTAGGTCTATCGTTCGTCATTGAGATTCCTCCAGGTGATATTGCCCGCCACAAGGAAATCGGCCACAATTGACTGGCCTCAGTTCGCTTCAGCGCGCTTTTTTAAACTTGTTTGAAGGTTACAATGCGCTTATTGGCATTTTAGGGTCACAAAAAAAACCGGCAATATCTTGCCTATAAAAGGATATCGCCTCAGTGTGCCCAGGAAATGCCACAACTAATGGGTAAAATAAGAGAAATTACTATTTCTTCCGAAAACCTTCCAGGTCAAATTTTCTATGAGTAAAGGCGAACTCTCAGCCCAGCACGGCGACCGTGCCAGTCGCACAACTGTTACAAGCGAAGAAGGAGCACTGGCTGAGACTCGAAACGAGCTCAGTTCTCCACCAGAGCGTCAAGCGAAGCAGACTGACAAAATCGGCCAAATCCGGCCAGGAGAGAGTACCTTAGAAAGTATCACGCTCCCTAATGGTGAACAAGCAAACTATCGACTGCATGTACCAGCCGGGTACGATGGCAAGACGCCACTACCCATGGTGCTGATGTTTCACGGTTACGGCAGAAACCGCGGCCAGGGCGATACTGAAAAAGGCGCGGAAGGCATGGAAGAAGTGAGTGCCTTAAGCAAGCTGGCAGACAAAGAAGGATTTATTGCCGTCTATCCTGATGCTAATCCGAACCGATCATACTCATGGAACAACGGTCAGTGGTTCTTCTCTAAGCGTGACGATCTAGCCTTTACTCGCGGCATGATGGACACTGTCGGTCAAAATCTCAATGTTGACAAAGAAAGAGTCTATATCATCGGCTATTCGCAAGGCGGTAGCTTCAGCCACAACGTCGCCAATAAACTTTCAAGTCGCGTGGCTGCTGTGGTGGAAAACGGCGGCTGGATGACCGGCAAAGAAAAGCAGCCCGAAAGTGCCTTTCCGGTTATGTCAATTCAATCGCTGACCGATACGGTTTCTCCGGCCGACGGCAATCAGTGGTACAACATCACCATGAAACCTGAAGCATACACTCAAGATTTTTATCGCAAAGCCAACGGCATATCTGATCTTCCGAATATTACTACGCGCTCAGGCACCGATGGTAGCGAAGTTATCGACTACGTTTGGAAGAATCCTGCCACTGGGGCGGAAGTAAAAACCATGTATCTGAACAACCAAAAGCACCTCTGGTATGGCGGAAAAGGAGCGGAAGATTCGCCGATTAACGCCACAGAAGAAGCATGGAAATTTCTCAAGCGATTCCGCAAAGAACAGGCACCTTAAGAGTAGAAATATAGAACCTGCCATCTGGGGAATATCATAGTAGAGACAAAACGAGAAGGGTATGGTTAAAGCCGGCGATGAGCAAAATAATGAGCTGCAACCTCGCTCAATGAGCGAGACGTGGAGCACTTATCACATGCTCGCCAATGATGCCACCACCGTCAATCATAGTGCGCAAACGGCGTCTCTCCCTTTTGGTATGGGCAACGCTAAGGTTTATTCCACCGGCGATATTGTCGATAAGTCTTATAAATTGCTGGCCCTACTGGGCAGCGGCAGCATGGGCGTGGTTTTTCATTGTCGCCACCTGATTCTTGGCAAAGACTACGCACTTAAGCTACTAGCCACAGACAGGGTAACTGATGAAAGCTGGAGCCGCTTTCAATCAGAGGCTAAGGCACTAGCACGATTGCATCATCCAGGTGTAGTTGGTATCCATAATATGGGCATCGACGATCAAGCCTGCCCTTATTACATTATGGATTTACTCACTGGTGAATCGCTTTCGCAGTTGATTCGTAGAAAGAAGAGATTGTCTCTCACCGATGCATTAGATATTTTCAGTCAGCTGGCCAGCGCGCTAGATGCCGCTCACCAGCAAGGTATCATACATCGAGACATTAAGCCTTCAAATATCATGGTCAACGAAGAAGGCGGCAAATATTCAGTCAAACTGGTAGATTTCGGCATTGCTCGTTTATCTAAACGCGGCCTCGGATCGCTGAATCAAACAGCGGCAGGCACCGTATTTGGTACTCCTTTCTATATGAGTCCTGAGCAAAGCTTAGGTAAAACAGTTGACGAACGCAGCGATATCTACTCACTGGGTTGCACCCTATTCGAGGCACTGACCGGCATTCCGCCCCTTGTTGGCGACAATGCTATTGAAACTATTTTGATGCATCAATCGGCAGACATGCCCACACTAAATGAAGTCTATCCTGATGGACACTTTCCCGACTCTATCGAAATTGCCATTGGCAAGATGTTAGCGCGCAATGTCGGCGGCCGTTATCAAACAATGAAACAAATAAGTCACGATTTTGCCCGCATTAAAGCGGGGAAGGAAGTGGGTTTCAGTAAAGAATCAGGAAAAAGTACTGCAGCTCCTTTTTCTAACACAGACGACGACAGCGACGAAGAGCTTTATGATGACGGAGATAACCATCATAGCGATGGTACAGCTGGTATCACCAGAGATTCAAGAATATTTGGACCACTGCAAATGGCACTGGTAGCGTTTGTTTTACTGATTTTCACAACGAGTGCTTTTGCTATTTATATGTTTACCAGGTCAAAGGCGCCTGAAGATAAAGCTTCCGTCAAAAAACTGAACTTAGACTTGGTGAATTTTGAGAACCAGGATCCGCTCAATGCCGCTGTTAGTGCAAATTTACACACCCTTAAAAACCACATGGGCAACTACAAAACTTTCTGCACGCAAACTACAAATGCAAACGGCGCAGTGACGCGGCAATTTCATTTTCCTGAAACGAAATGTAGCTTCGGCTATCTTCGTGTCGACAACGGCCCCTACCAGCCGGCCATAGGCAACATCAGTGTGCCTTTGAACGAAAAAGCATATCTGTATTTGCAATGCGTTTGCACGCCATATCCAGAAGTGTGCAGCAAATTCGGACCAACAGATTTAAACGGCTTGGAGATAGTCACTTTTAAAGTGCCGGAAGTACTGAACAGCCTTAAGCACTGGCGCAACTTGGAGCACCTCTCATTATTCAATTCCATTGAACGCGTAGAAGGAATTGACTGCTCCATAATATTGAGAGATCAGTTGCCCTTAATTGATGAGCTGTCAAATCTTCGCTCACTAGGTCTATGCGGCGGTTTATTAACAGGAAAGCCAATCCATGGGGAAGAAGTTACAGGACCTGATATCGCCAAAATGAAGTTGCTGTCTAAATTAAGTACACTAAGTGTGCAGGAAGTGAGCCATATTCAACCTTTACTTAGCGCACTGGCGGACCACCCAAATATTAGAGAAGTGAACCTGGTGCGCTTAGAGATTCGTGACGACGATTTAAAGCTTTTGCTCAAAGCTAAAAATCTTGAAACTCTCCGCATTTTTCAATGCAATAGAATCACTCCAGCAGCAGCTGAAATTTTAAAAAAAATGCCCAATCTCAAACATGTAATCATCGACCGCGCCTGGCTTGACGTAGAAAAACAGAATTTCAAAAAATCAGTTAGCGGCTATGTCTACGAAAACTATAAGACCAACCGGCATAACTGATTTTGCACTCTTTGTAAACCTGAAGGATCCTTCACATTTTTAAAAATTGCCAATAAAAAACCCGAGCTATTAACTCGGGTTTTCTATAAATCCTGGCACCGGGCTATCTTTCCAGGCAGTCACCCACCAAGTATTGTCGCTGCTAACCGTCTTTACCGTCGTGTTCGGGATGGGAACGGGTGTGTTCCGGCCGCACTGGCACCAAGAACCTTTTAGGGTTATCGGAGTTTGCACTCCAATACCCTGAAAACTACATATTGAGGTTTTATTCGTATTTCACAAGCTTTATTAGCTTCACGCTTTATCCAGACTTCCGAAGAAGTCTTGTCATTTTGTTGGATAAGCCCTCGTCCGATTAGTAATGCTCAGCTACGTGCTTGCCTTTCGGGGCACTTCTACCTGCATCCTATCAACCCGGTGGTCTTCCGGGGGACTTACTGGATTAACTCCATGGGATTTCTCATCTTGAGGTGGGCTTCGTACTTATATGCTTTCAGCACTTATCCTCTCCGAGCACAGCTACGCTGCGTCTACCGCTGGCGCGATAACAGCCATACTGGCGGCTCGTTCGTCCTGGTCCTCTCGTACTAGGGACGACTCCTCTCAAAAATCCTACGGGCATGCCGGATATGGACCGAACTGTCTCACGACGTTCTGAACCCAGCTCACGTACCGCTTTAATGGGCGAACAGCCCAACCCTTGGAACGTACTACCGCTCCAGGATGCGATGAGCCGACATCGAGGTGCCAAACCTCCCCGTCGATGTGGACTCTTGGGGGAGATCAGCCTGTTATCCCTATGGTAACTTTTGTCCGATGAGCAACGACCCTTCCATGCGGAGTCGTGGGATCACTAAGCCCGACTTTCGTCCCTGATCGTGATGTCTCACTCTCAGTCAAGCTCCCTTCTACCTTTACGCTCGATGGTTGATTTCCGACCAACCTGAGGGAACCATTGGGCGCCTCCGTTACTGTTTAGGAGGCGACCGCCCCAGTCAAACTGCCCAACTGAAACTGTCCCCGACCCAGATAATGGAATCAGGTTAGTATGCTAGCTACATCAGAGTGGTATCTCAACGTTGACTCCATCGGAACCAAAATTCCGACTTCAAAGTCTCCCACCTATCCTGCGCAGATATAGCCCGCAGACAATTTCAGCCTACAGTAAAGCTCAATAGGGTCTTTCTGTCCTGGCACGCCTAGTCCGTATCTTCACAGACAATCCTATTTCGCCGAGTCTCTCTCCGAGACAGCGCTCAAATCGTTACTCCATTCGTGCGGGTCGGAACTTACCCGACAAGGAATTTCGCTACCTTAGGACCGTTATAGTTACGGCCGCCGTTCACCGGGGCTTTGTTTTTCAGCTTCGCTTGCGCTAACCGATCCACTTAACCTTCCGGCACTGGGCAGGAGTCAGCCCCTATACATCACCTTACGGTTTAGCAGAGACCTGTGTTTTTGTTAAACAGTCGCTTGAGCCTCGTCGCTGCGATCATCTCAGGCTTCAGACGCGAAGTCTTACACCCTACCATGACACCTCTTCTTCCGAAGTTACGAGGTTATTTTGCCGAGTTCCTTAGAGAGAGTTATCTCGCGCACCTTGGTATTCTCTACCTGACTACCTGTGTCGGTTTAGGGTACGAGCACACATTATCCTGGCTTTCGCCGCTTTTCTCGGCAGCGTGGCATCTACACAATTTGCTCCTTAGAGCATTTCTTACTCGGCCTTACTTTGTAACGCCAGGGCGGATTTGCCTACCCCGACTAGCTACGCCTTTGGAGGGACAAAACCAAACTGTCCCCTATGTATAGCCTCCTGCGTCCCGACTTAGCTCCTAGCGGATAATAAGTGGCACGGGAATATTAACCCGTTGTGCATCGACTACGCCTCTCGGCCTCGCCTTAGCTCCCGGCTAACCCCACGTGGACGAACCTTGCGTGGGAACCCTTAGTCTTTCGGTGCATTGGATTCTCACCAATGTTTTCGCTACTTAAGCCGACAGTCTCACTTGTGCTTCGTCCATAAGTGCTTACGCTCTTACTTCGACCTACAACACAACGCTCCCCTACCGATCAATATTTAACGTTGATCCTACGATTTCGGTGCCATGCTTAGCCCCATACGTTTTCGGCGCAGAATCGCTTGACTAGTGAGCTATTACGCTTTCTTTAAATGGTGGCTGCTTCTAAGCCAACATCCTAGTTGTCAATGCAACTCCACCTCCTTAATCACTTAGCATGAATTTTGGGACCTTAGTCGGTAGTCTGGGCTGTTTCCCTCTTGAGTACGGAACTTATCTCTCGCACTCTCACTGCCAGATAATGACGCTACAGGTATTCGGAGTTTAACTCGATTTGGTACGGATTTTCTCCGCCCGCACCGAACTAGTGCTCTACCCCCCATAGGATAAATCTGACGCGGTGCCTCAACGCCTTTCGGGGAGAACCAGCTAGCTCCGGGTTCGATTGGCATTTCACCCCTAAACACAGCTCATCCACTGATTTTTCAACATCAGTTGGTTCGGACCTCTACGCAATGTTACTTGCGCTTCATCCTGGCCATGCCTAGATCACCCGGGTTCGGGTCTACCACATGTAATTATCAACGCCCTTATCAGACTCGCTTTCGCTATGGCTTCGCATATTAACTGCTTAACCAACTACATACGGTAACTCGCCGGCTCATTCTTCAACAGGCACACTGTCACCCTATAAATAGGGCTCCAATTGCTTGTAAGCACACGGTTTCATGTTCTATTTCACTCCCTCTCACGGGTTCTTTTCACCTTTCCCTCGCGGTACTTGTTCACTATCGGTCGTCAGTCAGTATTTAGCCTTACCAGATGGTCCTGGCAGATTCGTACAAGATTTCTCGTGTCCCGTACTACTTGGGATACTCCCAGATGTCGAAAGTTTTCGTCTACCGGACTGTCACCGTCTTTGGTAGCCCTTTCCAGAGCTCTTCAACTAACTTTCTTCAATTCTTTATAGAGTCCCGCAACCCCAGCAAGACTTACGTCCTACTGGTTTGGGCTGTTCCCCGTTCACTCGCCGCTACTTAGGGAATCACTGTTTTGTTTTATTTTCCTCTCGGTACTAAGATGTTTCAGTTCCCGAGCTTACCTCGTCACACCCTATGTATTCAGATGTGCGTCGCTGACATTACTCAGCGGGGTTGCCCCATTCGGAGACCCACGGATCTTAGTCTATAACGACTCCCCGTGGCATTTCGCAGTTTATTGCGTCCTTCATCGGCTGCTGACGCCAAGGTATCCACCGTGCGCTCTTAGTAGCTTAACCAACGTCTAGAAGATCTTGTGTTTATGATAACAAGCTTGCTTGGCGTGCGTCTTCTAGACTGCTGCTGCATGTGATTGCTCACACGCAACTACTTGGTGGAATACGGACCTCAATATGTAGTTTTCAGGGTACAGGAACTGGTATTAGAAGCCTCACAGTAGGCTGCCGGACTTGTGGTCCGACTGAGTGGATAATAGTATCACACCAGTCTCGCTTTAAAGTCGGCTTTTGAAGAGTGTTTTCTTTAGTTAAAACTCACTCTTCAATTTCGGCCACTAGAGCGCGTTTACCGCGCCTTCGTTTCATTTCAAAAAGCATATCACGTCTTTCGAGTGTTAGCTTTTCGCGTACTAGTTATGGTTACTTTCGTTACCATCACTAATTCTTCGAGACACTTACTCACTTCACTATTTACTAGTTCGGTTTTCAGCACTGCCGCTCACTTTTATTGCAATCACTTGGATGACGCATGAGCAGCTGATTTCTGGAGGCTAGCGGAGTCGAACCGCTGACCTTCTCCGTGCAAAGGAGACGCTCTACCAACTGAGCCAAGCCCCCGGGCTTTAAGCAAACTGCTTTTGGCGCCTTACGACTTTGTCTATTCCCGTGGCTCGGAATAAATCGCAAGACAAGCAGCTCGCTTGAGCATCTTTCCGCAGTGCGGTGTCTCTATAACTAATCCTACAAGATTTCTCTGAAGAACTAGATGGTGAAACAACTTTGTTGCACTTTTGTTGCAGAAAGTCTTACTTACTGGGCTATCCTGGACTCGAACCAGGGACCTCACCCTTATCAGGGGTGCGCTCTAGCCACCTGAGCTAATAGCCCGCAGCCAAAAAAGAATACCACTGGCTCGCGGCAAAGTCTAAACCTCCTCCCAGTTGTCTTAAGGATCTTCACAATGCCACGCCGAACACAGTCAGGTAGCACTTGCTGCAAGCGCTCGTTTTAGTACTGTGCCCGTTGTCAACAGCATCCAATCGCGCACCACTTCGATTTTCACTCTGCCTGACATCTGTATAATTGAACAAGGCGTCCAGACGCATCAATATATATAGGAATGGAAATGGCTGTTCGCAACACCAAAACCGAAGGCCATGCCGGCGCCGAATCTGACCCAGATCAAGGTCCAAATCAAGGCCCTGCCTTAATTAAAGTCGATCGACAAACTCAGACCGCCACTTTTCAGAGCGATACCGACGCACCACTGCAGTATAAGGTGGGCGATATCATCGGAGAATCATATTTGCTTGAGCAGCTGGTCGGGCGCGGCGGCATGGGTGTTGTTTTTCGCGCCAAACACACATTCATGAGTCAGCAATATGCGGTCAAACTGCTGGCTCCCCAACAAATGAGCGACCAGAGCTGGCGCCGCTTCGGAGTTGAAGGCCGAGCCCTGGCGAGATTGCATCACGCTAATATCGTCACCATCTACAACATGGGAGTAGATCGCGGGCGCTGCCCCTTCTATGTAATGGATTGGCTGCCTGGTATTTCTCTTGCCGATAGACTCGCGGAGGAAGGCCCCATAAGCGAAACAGAGACTCTCAATATTTTTTTGCAAGTCTGCTCTGGTATCAGTTGTGCTCACAAAAACGACATCATTCATAGAGATATAAAACCGGCCAATATTATGCTTTGCCCCTCCGCCGGCGGGCAGCAGGTAAAAATCGTCGACTTCGGCATGGCCAGGCTGAACAGCGAGCAAGCCTTGACTGCGGTGGGAGAAGTATTCGGCAGCCCTCTATATATGAGCCCTGAGCAGTGTCGCGGCGAGGTGATGGACGCTCGCAGCGATGTCTACTCTATCGGTTGTTCGCTTTTTGAATCTCTCACAGGTAAAACGCCGTTTCGAGGCCAAACTGCATTGCAAACGCTGTTTATGCATCAAGAAAAAGCGGCGCCCCTACTATCTGCAATTAAGAGTGATACCGAGTTTAGTGCCAACCTGGAAGCCGTGGTGGCAAAATGCTTGGTCAAAGTTAAGGACGAGCGTTATCAGTCTATTGACCAACTGTCCGCTGATCTGCAACGCATAGTTGATGGTAGGCCGCTAGGGCGCACCGCTAAAGCTACTCATGAGGGCACTGCCCAGTTTCGCTTATTTGACGATTCGGAAGATTCGGAAGATTCGCAAAATTCCAGCCAAGCTCGGGCTAAAGCCAAATCTCGACTTAACACTCTGACCTGCCTTTTGGCTTTGTTCACACTGATCATTATCGGTGCCGCTACCCATCGATGGCTTAATTCCCAAAACCTCAAACTTCCTGCTGCAACCTTGCGCGTAGAGTCAGAAATTCCTCTATCTGCTGGGTCGATCGCCAAATCTGACGCCGATACCAAAACACAAGCGGCGAGCCGAGTCGCTCACGAGCTTAAAAATTGGCCTCGAGTATCAGAAGGCTTGAGACCTGTGGGTGGCCGTATTCAACGTTGTTTTCGCTTTCCCGATTTCAGCGTGGGTACTGTCAGCACTCTAGACCAGACTGATATAAGCAAAGCGAAAGATGCATGCGGCCTGGTTACATTCGAACCACAGCAGCAAGTAGGAATACAGTTCAACGAGCTATTAAATGAATATCCGGCTTTTGTCGACAAATTTGATGCTGGTGACATTACTCTTTTGAAGCTTAACAAGATTGATGATGTCGACAAGGTAATTGATAGAGTTGTAAAATGGAAAAAGTTGGACTTGCTCACTCTAAACGAATGCTCAATCAGCGATGCCGGTCTAAAAAAGCTGGATCAATTAGTAAGCTTGACGCAACTGGCACTTAAAAAGACACCTTTTAAATGGCAAACTCTAGCCAATCTTAAATGCATACCTAAACTTCGCTATTTGCACATTCATGAATGTTGCGATAACAATTTATTGTTGCAAAACCTGCCGGCCATGCCGCATTTAAACACCCTCGATCTTGGCGATACGAGTCGTGACCAAGTGACAATGAAGAGTTTAAAACGCATTGCCAAATTTAAAAATTTGAGAATACTTTTTCTCTCAAAAGCGAGCGGCGCCTTAAAGAAAGACAAAAAGCAAAAGATAACCGAGTTTTTAGCAGAAGACTCGCTGGGTGCGCCCAATCTGCTGCCTCTGATTACGGAAGAGATGGTAGATACACTAGCGGCAATGAAGCTTGATGCTCTGCATCTAACAAAACCGGACTGGTCCGAAACCAAAATTGAAACTCTGGTTAAGCGCGTGCCGGCCTTATTGGTTAATGATTGGGCCGTCGGATACAAAAATTGAAATGGAGCAAAATAATAATTCTATTGAGTGCCATAGACAATCGCACACCACTACGTTTCACGTGGGCAACAAGGCTTCACACCATTACAAAGTAGGTGATCTTGTCGGCCAGTCCTATGAGCTTAAGGAGCTGATTGGGCGCGGCGGAATGGGAGTTGTATACAGAGCCGAACACAATATTATGCATAAAAATTATGCTCTTAAACTTCTCGCTCCAAATCAAATTAACGATCAAAGCTGGCGTCGATTTGAAGTAGAAGGTCGAGCCCTGGCCAGATTGAAACACGATAATATTGTCACCATCTACAACATGGGAGTAGATCGTGGTCAATTTCCATATTTTGTCATGGATTGGCTTCCTGGTGTTTCGCTGGCCGACCGCATTTGTCAATCTGGTGCCTTGAGTGAGAGTGAGACCCTCAGTCTCTTTCTGCAAATTTGCGCCGGGCTCGATAGTGCTCATACGAATGGAATTATTCACCGCGATATTAAGCCTGCCAATATTATGCTGGTGCCCAGTACTGACGGGCACAAAGTAAAAATTGTAGATTTCGGCATGGCCAGATTGAACAACCAACAAGCATTGACTAGCGCCGGAGAAATATTCGGCAGCCCACTCTACATGAGCCCAGAACAATGCTTGGGCGAAGTTATGGACGCTCGCAGCGATATTTATTCACTGGGATGCTCGCTTTTTGAGTGCCTTACAGGCAAGCCCCCGCTAAAAGGTGAAAGTGCTTTAAGCACCTTGCTCATGCATCAGGAGCAAGACGTACCTCGCATGGGAGATGTTACAGACGATACCGAATTTAGTGGCGCGATTGAAGCGGTGGTGGCTAAATGCTTAAGAAAAGATCGTGAGCAGCGCTATCAATCTGTTGACGCCCTGGCAATTGACTTACAGCGGCTGCTTGACGGCCAAGGTGTAGGCAGAGAGACGTCTGTCAGAGACCTCGACAGCGACAGTTGGCGCCTATTTGATGACGACTCCAAGAATTCTGAAAACTGCCAAACCAACAGTCAAAATTTGACTCATGCATCAATTAAAAAGCTTGCAATGCAAACGTCTCTTGGTGCGATTACCCTACTGGCCGTTGGAGCAGCAACTTACGCGTGGACTAAGCAGATTCAGCTCTTACCAAAAGCTGATTTGAACATGGCTACTCAACTTAACAAAGGTCATTCAACCGGCAATATTACTGCCGATATTTATGAAGATCCCGAACAGATTGTTAAAGACCTAAAGAGTTGGCCAAAAGTTTCGCTGGGTAAAAAAGTCATCAATGGACAGCTTAGGCGCTGCTTTGCCTTGCCAACCAATTTTCGCGTAGCGTCATTATCGACCTCTGATGAAAAAATAAAACACGCGAACGGCAATATTGACTTTCCAGCTAGCGAAGCTGTGTCCATCCGTTTCGACGCCGTACTGGGTGTCTACCCTCCCTTCATAGACAAAATCGCCGCTGATGATATTGCCTACCTGCGGCTGACAGATCTAGATCCAGCCGACGCCGTACTAACACGTATCACTAACTGGAAAATTGCCATGCTAATGATTGATGGTGGAAGTATCAAGGATGCAGGCTGGACAAGCGTTGACCGATTGCCAAATTTGCAAAATCTGATCGTCAAAAAGGCAGTATTCGACTGGCAAAAATTTGTTCAGCTTTCATGCTTGAAGGGCCTGCACTCATTGCGCGTGGATGAGTGCAGTTCGATTGCTCCGCTATTGGAAAATCTACCGGTGATGGACAAACTACTCAATCTCGACGTCGGTGACAGCAGGCCGGGGTGGATTACTTCAGCTTCTTTGCGCGGTATAGCCAGGCAAAAGAATCTCGAGCAATTATTTTTAACAGTGAAATCTTCCAACAACAACCGAAAGGCCGCAGCCACTCTTGGCGTGGATATCGAGCCAGACAAAAAACCAAAGAAGAAAACAACACTTAGCCATGAAGACATAACAGTGCTGGCTTCAATGAAAAAGCTGCGGACTTTGCGATTACCAAAACCAGATATGACCGAAAAAGAGATGCGCTATTTTCTTACAAAGGTGCCGGCCGCCCGAGGGAACGACTGGGCGGCTCAATACAAATAAATGATTGCTATGGAAAAAAGATGACCAGTGAAAATATATCCAGCATTCAGATAGATAAACAGGCTGAAACAGTCACTTTTCATACAGCTGACCTGCGTGCTTTTCAGTATCGCGCAGGCGACATCGTAGGCGAATCTTATCGTCTGCTCAATCTAATTGGTCAGGGTGGAATGGGTGTAGTTTATCGCGCCAAACATATTATTATCGATCAGAACTACGCTTTAAAATTACTCGCCCCGGGCCAAATAAACGTTCAAAGCTGGCGGCGTTTCGAAGTCGAGGGTCGATCTTTAGCCCGGCTCAATCACGAGAATATCGTCACAATTTACAATATGGGCATTGACCGCCATCAGTGTCCATACTACGTCATGGAATGGCTTGCCGGGGTTTCACTGGGCGACCGCATTAACAGATCTGGTGCCGTCAGCTTAAACGAAGCCCTGCCTATATTTTTACAAATTTGCGCCGGCCTTGATTGCGCTCATCGCAACGGCATAATTCATCGCGATATCAAACCAGCAAATATCATGCTAGTTCCTTCGACCAGAGGAGAGCTAGTTGTAAAAATTGTAGACTTCGGCATGGCCAGACTGTCAACACGCGACGGTATCAACAATCAAGCCCTCACCGCCAGTGGTGAAGTCTTCGGCAGTCCGCTCTACATGAGCCCTGAGCAGACTCTGGGACAAACTACAGACGCTCGCAGTGACATCTATTCACTAGGTTGTTCGCTTTTCGAAACTCTAAGCGGTCGCGTGCCTTTTCGTGGTCAATCGGCATTCGAAACTATGACTATGCACCAAGAAACGCTTCCCCCGGCTCTCTTTTCAGATCATGAAGATAGTGCCATAGAAGAAGTAGTGACAAAGTGTTTGAGAAAAGATGTAAACCACCGCTATCAATCGATTGAAGAGCTTGCTTTAGACTTGGAGGCCATAGTCCGAGAGTTAAATGGCGATTACCATGACTTTTCAAATTCTGCTGCTGAAAATAATTCTAGCTCTGAAATTGCTTCTGAATCTAGTTTCGATTCCAGATCTGAATCAAGTTTTGATTCTCAATCGAACTCAAGCTTTGGGTCCGTCACTGAGTCTTTTTGGTCATTAAAGTCAGGATTCATTTTGATTGTCATGGCTTTTATTGCAATTGGTCTGGCAGCTGCAATAGGGGTGATGCTAATTGCTAAACCGCCTGGCACCACCAGCGCTAAAGCGATAACAGCGGCTCAGCCTCAAACTCAAGATCGAGTTTTACCGCCAGTTTACGAAGAGAACAATAGTGGCGAAAGTACAGAAAGGACAGCTGTAAGTAAAGCTCTGGCTCAAGAACCATTGGTATCGCTGGGAATGCATACTATTAGCGGCGGAAAAAAAATCAAGCAATTTCACTTACCTGAAAAAATAGAGATTGGCGCACTCTGGAGCGATAGTTCACACTTAAGCACTAGCCACGGTTACGTCTCCTACCCCGCTGACAAGCCAGTCACACTGGGTATTTCCCAAAATATCGCGGCCTATCCAGATTTTCTCAGTAAAATCGCACCTGACGACATCAGCACATTGCGAATGCGCGACATTATTCCTGCAGACCCTATATTGAAACGCATTGCCAAGTGGAGGGCGCTTGGTTTTCTTATCCTCGATGGCTGCTCGATTGAACTCCCTGGCTTACTTTGTCTGAATGAACTCCAGCACCTTACGCACTTAGCAATGAAAAAGGTGACATTTAATACAGCCGATTTCAGTCGCCTTGCTATTCTTCGCCGCCTTGAGTGGCTGGCAGTAGAGAATTGCACTGAAGTAAATGAGCTAATGCAAGCACTACCAGTGATGCCCCGATTGCACACCCTCGATTTACGCGGATACAAAGAAAACTGGCTGACTATCAAGAGCTTGCGTGCCATCGCCAGACAAAAGAGCATAAAAACTCTCAAGCTAGAGACTAAACGAACAGCACTGCAAGATGAACTAGGAATCTCCGATCAGCCGGGAATCACGGAGACGGTCAAGAGCGAGAGGCTGGACATGTTACACGAAGATATGATTGATGTTCTGGCAGGAATGCACTTAACCAGTCTATGGATCGACCAACCGCGCTGGCCCCGGGCAAAAATCAATACTTTGCTTCGCAAAGTACCAGCTGCGCGAGGTAACCTTTGGGCCAAAAACTATCAATAAATTTGGAGATAAGGGGATTCGAACCCCTGGCCTCACGGGTGCGATCCGTGCACTCTACCAACTGAGCTATATCCCCAAGTTCAAACTATTATATAGATTTTCTTCAAAGCGCAACACTTGTCAATCGCAGATAAAGAACTGACTGAGCTTTCAACGTTTCGAGCGGAGGAAGCTCCGGAGGGAAATACAGCAAGAAAGTTGAACAAATTGTTAAATGGCGCCAATGTAGAATGATCGGTTAGTATAAAGGACTCTTATCTAAGCCATTATCGCAATCGGGTGTCCGCAATGAACGTCTCTTCCAAAATTACTCAAAAGCTAGCCGCTCTGCTCATTTTGACAGCAGGCGTCTATATGTCTTCTGAATTTGCCGACGGCAAATTTGTCAGAGCTGCCTCGGAGAATAGCGAAGCTGCCGCAGCGGTAGGCTCTCCCGCACCAGATTTTACCCTCCCCGATACTAATGGCAAAACACAAAGTCTATCCTCTTATAAAGGCAAACTGGTTGTGCTTGAGTGGCTGAATCACAGTTGTCCATTCGTTAAGAAGCACTATGCCTCAGGCAACATGCAAGCTCTGCAGAAGAAATACACTGGTAAAGGCGTGATCTGGCTTTCGCTAGTCAGTTCAGCACCTGGCAAACAGGGTTATCAGACTAGCGCCGAGCACAATGCCGCCATGAAAGAAACCGGTGCGGCACCTTCGGCGATACTGATAGACAGCGATGGAAAAGTTGGTCACCTTTATGGTGCCAAAACTACTCCTCACATGTTTGTCATAAACAAGAAAGGCGAGCTGGCTTATGCTGGTGCCATCGACGACAAGGCTTCAACCGAACAAGCTGATATCAAGCCAGCCAAAAACTACGTCAGTGCGGCGCTAGATAACTTGCTGAAAGACAAAGTGCCGGCGGTGGCTTCATCTAAAGCTTATGGTTGCTCAGTCAAATACAACAACTAATCACTGAGTAAATAATGTCAACTGCGAGACTCGGCACAATTATTGGCTGGGTCTTCGTTGTAATGTTTTTTCTCACCTGCCTTTATTTTGGCTTTCTCAGTGCCCAAACCGCATTGACAGACCCTGATACTTGCTGGCTGGTTACCCTCGGTGCTCGAATTCTCGCATCAGGCATACCACTGAGCGATCCTTATTCGTGGACCCTGGCCGCGTCTTCCGCAATCAGCCAGAGCAAATATATCGCCTACCAATGGCTCTCTGCCGCGGTTTTTGCCAACAACTTCAATCAAGGCGGAGCAACTGCACTTTTATATTTGACGGCTTTGACAATCTGCTCAAGTTTTATTGTGGTGCCGCTTTTAACTGCAAAACTTTTACGCTTGCCACTCTGGCCGGTGGCTCTTGGAGGTGCACTTTCTCTTAGCGCAGGCAGTTTTCATTTTCCCTGCCGACCAGAAATCTTCTCCTATCTTCTGCTCGCTATTTTGATTTCAAGCATCAGCAAAATTTCTCAAGCAAAATCTGTTCTGCCAATGTATTTATTTTTCTTGATTGGGCTTTGCTTCTTTGCCCTCTGGGCTAATTTGCATACGGGCTTTATCATCGGCCTGGCCGTCCTGTTTGTCTGTAGCCTGACCCAGAAGAGCAAGCCAATGGCATTGACACTGCTCGGGGCCCTGCCAGGCACACTACTTACACCTTTCGGCCTGGCCTTGTGGCAATATTTGCCGCATCTCTTTTTCTCGCAGGCCAACAAATATAATGCCGAGCTTTTACCTTTGACGGCCTACGAACTTTTTTCATTCGATTATTTATCATTTGATTTGATAATGGTCGCTACCGGTCTTGGTTGGTGGAGGCAAATTAGAGCCTCGACGACTACGACTACCACAATCACTACTGACGGATTTGCAGAGAAATTTGCGCAAATTTCTCTGCAAAACTTTTCCTGGTTAATTTTGACCACCACAGCCCTGGCCGCAGCCCTGCAATGCCGCCGCCTGGTACCTTTTGCCTGCCTGATGGCAATGGGCACGCTTTATCAATTTCTGCAGAAAAATAAAGAAAGCCCCGAGTCAGACACTTTTTTTCAGACAGTTGAGAATGTGGCGCAAAAACTAATGCGGCGCAGCAAGAATTTGATCGTTGTAATACCGCTTGTTTTCACTGCAGTTGGGGTGAGTAATGCTTGCAGCATATTTCCTCCGGCTCTACCGCAAGATACTTACTCACTTTTCGAGCCCAAAGCGGCATTGCAACTGATTTCCATTCAACGGCCCAAAGGGCGAGTGCTCAATGATCCACAGTTTGGTGATTTGATGCTGCTCAAATTTAAAGATAAGGCGCAAGTATTTATCGATACGCGTTTTGATGTCTATGGTGACCAGCTGGTATTAGATTACTGGCAAATGGCCAACGCTCGAGACAAATGGTTAGAATTATTGCGCCAGTATCAAATTGATTGGGTTTTCTTTCCACCCAGGGCGCCGCTTGTGCACAGGCTTTTGCAGAATCCGGACTGGCAATTACTCTATCAAGACGACAAAGCAGTAATTCTTGAAAAAAAGGTCAAACCTTGAATAGGAAATTTCCCTGGCTGCTGAGCATTCTTATTTTTGTCGCAACATTGCTGGTAATTTTTGCTTCAAAAATTTTCACTGGCCATTTACTCGCAGCAGAAGACGGCCGGGTGCAAAATTATCCCGGTTTTGCCTCAAGCGGATTCTTATGGACACCACTCATACTCACTGGTTTTCCGGTGATGGCTGATCCACAAATCTGTTTTTTCTATCCCCTTTGTTATCTAGCAAAACATGTAGGCGGCTGGAATTTTTATGTTCTCAGCGGCTATTTTCTCAGTGCCTTATTTGCCTCGCTCTTTGCTTTTCGACTAAGCAGTTCGACTTTCGGTGCGCTTATCTGCGGCATAGCTTACGCCTTTGGCGGCTATCAAATTTCAGAATTGAGGCACGTGCAAATTGTGCAGACAGCTGCATGGCTGCCTCTGCTGTTACTATTTGTTGATCATTTACGCCTGCGCTCCAAATGGAATTTGCTGCAATTTGCCGCACTTGCTGTAGCCAGCGCGCTCACTGTGCTAGCAGGCCATGCTCAAACTGCCGCTTACATCTTTGCCACCACTTTTCTTTATTCTCTAGTCATGGGCGCTCAGCAATCACTGAAAAGCGCCATTCTCCTGTTCAGTGCATGTGGAGCAGCAATTGCCCTGGGTCTAGCCCTGGTGGCGGTGCAGCTAATTCCGACATACGAACTGGTGCAGCAAAGCGTGCGACCAACTTTCACATATTCAGATTTTATTGTAGGGCAACTTGAACCTTTGCAAATTTTAGGGTTTTTGATGCCCTATTTACTGGGCGGTAAATTCGGTAGCCTTGAAGGAATTCCATTTTCTGAGCAAGGCCCACCACCAGGGCTACTTTTCTACGGTCTGGCACCTGTATGTTTAATTGTCATTGCCCTGGTGCGCTGCTGGCACAATCAAGTAGTGCGCTTCTTTGCAGTACTATCCCTGGTGGCTATACTTTTCGCTCTCGGAGGTCACACCCCTCTCGGTCAGGTTTTTTATCATCTACCTGTGCTCGGATCTTTTCGTGGCCTTTACCGGGTACTACTTCTGCCCGCATTCGCTACTTGCGTGCTCTCTAGCCTTGCCATAAGCAATATCGAAAAGCGATTCGACGACGCAGACGCTACGCTAAAAACTCGAAGCATCAAGAGCGAGCTTTTAAGCTACTGGAAAAAAGCCGGCAACTGGAAACATTTGGCTCTTTGTTTATACATCTTCCTCAGCTGTCTGCTACCAACTTTTTTATTAGGCACATTACCGCTTGTGCTCTTCATCGCAAAACCCAAACAGCTATGGCGTAGGGCTCTTCTGGCAGCGAGCATATTGTTTGTATTGAGTTCCTATGCCACCAATTCGCAGTGGTATTCGCAATCAGAATTGATTAGCGGTTTCCAGGCGCCAGAGCAAACTGCCAGTCTGAGAGAAAAGTTGAACAACTCGCAGCGCATTTTTACCTTACGCGGTCTAGAAGGTCTAAACAACGAATATCCTCCAAACTTGAGCCGTCTTTGGAAGGTGGCAAATGCCAGTGGTTACGAGCCTCTCATGCCTCTGCGCTACATGCAGCTTCTACGCATTTCAGAAGGTGGATTTCTGCAACCTCCCTGGCGCATTACTGGTGGCAACCGCGCCTTTGATATCTGCTCTGTGCGTTATCTTTATGCTCCCAAAGACAAGTTCGGTGGTCGTGCATTTATCGATGATGCCTGGAAATACTGGCGTCTGACCAGCCAGGTCAATGACGTATTAGTCTACGAGAATACACGCTGCCGTCCGCGCTGGTACATGGTGCAAGAAGCAATTGCAAGCACTCCCCCTGAAATTCTCAAAGCGATCACCACAGGCCAACTTAACGATGTGCAAAAATTCGACCCTGATTATATGGTATTGATTGAAGACAATATTAAGACTAAGAGCAGTGCCCGCGCTGCCAGAGCAAGTACCGATACTATAAGCTCAATCAGTTGCGATCAAGAAAGTGACGAGAGAATAGCACTATCAGTAGTGACAGATAAGCCAGGCTTCTTAGTATTAGCTGATCAATATTATCCCGGCTGGCAAGCCACCGTAGACGGTGCGAGAGTAAAAATCTTGAGAGCAAATTACATTCAGAGGGCAGTAGCAATTGAGGCGGGCAGCCATAAAATTGTATTTTCCTACCAGCCAGAATCTTTTGCCAGCGGTCGCCTGATCAGCCTGATTGCACTGGCGCTGCTAGCGACAATTGTTCTGGCTGGTTTGTTTAGCCAGAAAAAAAATTTCAGAACAAACTAAAGTCGCCTAAAAGTGCTCCAGCGTCATATCGAACTTTTTGGCCAATGCCCGGTCGCGCGCGGCTAATTCGCTTTTGCGCAGTTTGTCATAGGCTCTGGCTCTGCCCCAGTAAGCAGTTGACACTTCTGGTGCTACTTTGGCCAGTTGTGTAAAGACTTTCACCGACTGATTGTAATCGCCTGATAAAAGCAGCATGTCAGCTTGATCGTAGAGAATCTCAGCATAATATTTACCCTGGGGCTCAGCTCGAGCAGCCTCACCTAAATCACGAGCAGCTTCGGCGTAACGCTTGAGTCTTTTGTAAGCAATACCGCGTGCTCGCCAGCGCCCGGCATCGGTTTTATCATGGGCAATCAAAACATTGTAATCGCGAATAGCCAGATCAAGTTTGCCGGTCATATCATATAGGTGCCCTCGCACACGCAGAGCCTGCATATTACTTGCATTAAGAGCTAAAGCGCTATTGACGTCGGCAATAGCTTTGTCCATAAAGCCCAGCTCTTTTAAGACATCAGCCCGTTCGACGTAAACGCTCACACTCTTTGGATAGCGCGCCGCAAGATTATTATAAAGTCGCAAAGCTTCTTCGGTTTTCTCTTCATTGCGCATAGCCCGAGCATGGCTAATGGCAATTTGAAAATCATCAGCGGCCACAGCTTGCGTAAAACTCTGTGGCAGCAACAAGAAAGCAGCAAAGAGAAAATGTCGCAACCGTTTGCTGCGCTTCGTAATTTTTATTGAGGGCCGTTCTAGTGCTTGCGCCACCAAATTAGCTCTGGCCGTATGCGGGATCCACAGCCTCGTGATAATTGACGCCCGGTAATCCGAAACCAAAGAGCTTGAGAAATTCTGAGCGATAACTTTCATAGTCAGAAATCTGCTTGAGATTTTCGCTCGTTACTTGCGGCCACAGAGCGTCTACTTTGGCTTGCACAGAAGCCTCCATTTCTTTGTCATCAATGCGAATGCGGCCCTCAGCATCTAGATTTGGTTTTGCACCGTTATAGAGATTGGCGGCGAACAAGCGATAAATTTGTTCAATACAACCTTCATGGCTATTATTTTCTTTCATCACTTTATAGAGTAGTGAAATATAAAGTGGAACTACTGGAATAGCCGAGCTTGCTTGAGTAACCAGGGCTTTATTGATTGATACATAGGCTTTGCCGCCAATGGAAGCAAGATCTTGACTTAGTTTTTTTGCGGTTTTTTCTACATCGGCTTTAGCAACACCGATGGATCCATCGCGATAAATAGGCCACGTCACTGCTGGCCCAATATATGAGTACGCTACTGTGACGGCGCCATCTGCCAGCACCTTCGCTTCCCTCAAGGCGTCCATCCACATTTGCCAGTCTTCGCCGCCCATCACCTGCAAGGTGTCTGAGACTTGCTGCTCGGTGGCGGCATCAATGCTTATCTCTTTAACCAACTCTTTGTCGGTATCAAGAGTCTTTGCTGTAAAAGTATTGCCGATCGGCTTAATTACTGATTTAAAAAGCGTGCCGCTTTTTGGATGCATGCGCTGAGGCGAGGCAAGGCTGTAGACAACCAGATCTACTGTACCTAACTCCTTCTTGATTACTTCAATGGTTTTGTTTTTGATATCGTCGGAAAAAGCGTCGCCATTAATGCTGTGGCTGAACAGCCCGGCCTCTTTGGCTTTGCGATCAAATGCCAGAGTGTTATACCAGCCGGCTGTAGCAGTTTTGCCATTCTCGGAAGGCTTTTCAAAAAACACGCCAACAGTGGCAGCGCCGCCGCCGAATGCCGCGCTGATACGTGAAGCCAGTCCATATCCAGTTGAAGCGCCGATTACAAGCACCTTTTTAGGCGCAGCAGTGATGGCCCCCTGCTTTTTTACATAGTCAATTTGTTCTTGCACATGAGCTTCGCAACCCAGTGGATGCGCCGTAACACAAATAAACCCACGAATTCGAGGCTCAATCACAATCAAGTTATCAGTGGATGTCATGCCCATTTTAATCACTCCATAGTGCTTCGTTTTTTCGTGGTCGAAGTGATCTTCCCGCGCTGGGCAGGCAGCTGTCAACACGTGACCGAGATGTAGGTCATGATTACCGTATTAAGGCTATTTACATTAGGGTAAGTCATCATTGCAAAGTGCTAGAGTATTGGAGCAATAATAATGCTTTATGAGGTGCAGTTATGCATCTAGATGTGGTGCTTTTGTCACGCTTGCAATTTGCGTTGACCTTGATGTTCCACTATATATTTCCACCGCTGACCATTGGCCTTGGTTTGCTTATGGTAATTGTAGAATGGCTCTGGCTGCGCACTCAAGATACTTTTTATAAATCTATGGCACTGTTCTGGACAAAGCTTTTTGCCATCAACTTTGCCATGGGCGTGGCCACTGGTCTGGTGATGGAATTTCAGTTCGGCACCAACTGGGCTATATATTCTCGCTTTGTTGGCGATATTTTTGGCTCAGCCCTGGCTGCTGAAGCTATTTTTGCTTTTTTCCTCGAATCAGGTTTTTTAGCTGTACTAGTTTTTGGTTGGGATAGAGTCAGTCCTAAAATGCATTTCTTTGCCACTTGCATGGTGGCTATGGGCTCTTTATTTTCATCAATCTGGATCACCATTGCCAACTCCTGGCAGCAAACTCCGGCGGGCTATCACATAGTTAAGTCGGCAGCAGGGTTCTGGCGAGCTGAAGTAACTGATTTCTGGGCCATGTGCTTTAATCCGTCTATGGTGCATCGCATGCTCCATGTCTGGCTTGGCTGTTTTATTTTAGGCGCATTTTTTGCCCTCAGCATTGGCGCCTATTACATCATCAAAAAAGAACACACGCGTTTTGCCCAAACCACCGTCAAAATCGCGCTGGTTTATGCGGCCCTAAGCAGTGTTGCTATGCTCGTTTCCGGTCACTTTCAGGCAGACGCCGTCAGCGTCAATCAACCGGCAAAATTGGCCGCTTTCGAAGGCCACTATGAAACCGGCACTGGTGGCACTTGTCTCTATGCTTTCGGTTGGCCGGACGACAAATCAAAAACGGTCAAATTCGGCCTTTCTGCCCCTGGCATGCTCAGCTTTCTTGTACATCACAATTTTACTCAACCGGTGGACGGTCTAGACAAATTCAAAGAAGAAGACCGGCCGCCAGTCTTCATTCCATTCCAAAGTTATCATCTGATGATTATGCTTGGTATGGCCTTCATCGGTCTCTCGTTGCTCGGTCTGATATTGCTTAAATTCGATCGCCTCTTCGAGCAGAAATGGCTGATGTACATCTACGTGTTCAGTGTGCTCGGTGCCTATGCCGCCAACGAGAGCGGTTGGCTAGCAGCAGAAGTAGGCAGGCAACCATGGGTTGTCTACGGACTTCTGCGCACCAAAGATGGTGTCTCTCATTCAGTAACGGGCGAGCAAGTTTTGACCTCGATGATCATGTTCGCCATTGTCTACAGCTTCTTGTTTGTAGTCTGGGTGATGGTGATGAATGCCCGCATTGTGGCCGGCCCGCCACTATTAGAAGATCTGGCTAAAGAAGACGCCAAAATTGCACCAGACAGTAAAAAAGGTGTACGAGAATTTTGGGCCATGCTTGGTCACCTTTTAGAGCGCGGCCCAGCCTCTTTGAGCGAAACCTGGCGCGGCCCCGCACCACCCATGGCCGGACAAATCCCTGAAAAACTAAGCGAAGGCAAAAGTGATTTAAGCGGCGAAGATAATAATCAGGAGGCGAAATCCTGATGTTTACAGCCGAATACTCAATGAACCTAGCCTGGTTTATTTTGCTTGGCATTTTACTGACCGGTTACGGCGTGCTTGATGGTTTTGACCTGGGCGTGGGCATTTTGCATCCGGTAGCCAGAACTGACGAAGAGCGTCGCATCATTATTAACTCAATCGGCCCGCTCTGGGACGGCAACGAAGTCTGGCTGGTGACTTTTGCCGGGGCGCTTTTCGCCGCCTTTCCCGATGTTTATGCTCTGGCATTTTCAAGCTTTTACACCAATTTGATGATCATACTTTTTGCTCTGATTTTCAGAGCTGTATCGATCGAATTCAGAAGCAAACACAAAGCCGCTCTCTGGAGACAGTTCTGGGACAGCTGTTTCTTTTTATCGAGTATCAGCGCAACTTTTCTTTTTGGCTATATCATCGGCCAGCTTTTCCTCGGCCTACCAATTGACGCCCAGCTCGAACTGCACAGAGAAAAGATGAGCTTTATCGAGCTTTATCCGGTGGTCACAGGGCTGCTTGCAGTGGCAACCTGTGCTATGCACGGCTCAATTTTCCTCTATCTAAAAACCGAAAGTGAATTGCAAGAGCGCATCCATAACTGGATGTGGCACACCTACGGCATTTTCGTTATGGTCTATATATTGACCACTATTTTTACGCTGACCCAAATTCCTTCTGCCACCGCCAACCTTACGCGCTATCCCTGGCTCTGGAGCGTGGTGATGGTGAACGTGCTAGCCATCGGCAATATTCCCCGGGCTATTTTCTTGAAAAAGCCCGGTTATGCTTTTCTTTCGTCAATGGCCACCATTGCAGCGCTGGCAGCGCTTTTCGGCATTGCTATTTTCCCTAACTTTATCGTCAGCAGTATTGACCCTGGTTTAAGCCTCAACATCTACAATTCGGCGGCTTCCAAAGGCACTCTCAAAACTATGCTGTTTATTGCCGTACTCGGATTGCCGTTCGTAGTCAGTTACACAGTGATCGTTTACTGGGTCTTCCATGGCAAGGTCAAACTGGGAAAATTCAGCTATTGAAATCGCAGAGAATTTTTTGAAAATTTCTCTGCAACTTTGCTCACGTCTTTTTCACTTGCTCCCATCTATTCTCATAAAACAAGCAAGCGACACGGCGGCAGACTACGAGGAAAGAGAGCAATGGAACAATCACACGCAGTTGATGACTTGAACCTGGCCATTTCAGAAGAATTAAAAATTAGCTTTCAAAAACTCAGACGGGCAGCCGCCTTCGATAAAGAGTTGAAGCAGACAATTGACGCCACCTGGAAAGATTACCAGAAGTCAGCACCCAAGAAATAAAGGCTCATTCCCACCAGAATTGCCAGAGATCGCAGCCCTTAATTTCCTCCGCCAGCCGACTGATTGTGCCAAGGCTCTGCATGACGTTGTCGGGGCAATAGCGAAAATGTTCAATGGCCAGATGGTGGGCTTTCTCTTTGGTAAGCGCCGGTTTTTCCACATAAATGTACAATGCGTCTGGTCCCATTCCCAGTAGACGCGCCTTATTACTCTTCTTCCAGCGGCGCAATAGCGCCATGTGCACATGGGCCGGGGGCATATCGTTAGCTCCGCCCAAATGAAAAAATCCGGGTACCATCTCGGTTGTAGCTACGGGGACAAGTAATAAATATTGCACTTGATCGACAAACTCTTGTGATCGTGTGGCGGCAATGCGCTCGACGTCAGGGTTTTCGAACTCAACGCGCGTCTCTACCGCCGGATCTTGGCGCACGTCCAACCAGGCTTCAATATCGAGCTGCCTGCCCGCCTGCTCATAATCGCTAACGGTGGGCACCTTATGACGTTGGCGCAGACTATCGAGCGCATCGACCAGTTCAATGCACTCTAATTGATCGAGCTTGAGAGCCGCTTGCTCAAAGGCTTCGGTGGTGAGCACGCAACCTTCACCGGCGAGAAATTGCATGGCGGTGGCGTAACCGGTGGGTTCGTCTATAGTGTTCTGCAATTGCAAATTATCGATGGCTTGCTTGAGCTTTTGCCTGAGCAACATTTCCTGACCAAAAGCGGGTACTGGTGCTGCTGGTGGCGGCGCTGCAGAAAAAATCCCCGAGCTTAAAATTTGTTCGCTGGCAGCCAGATCAAGGTCAAATTCTTGGAAAAATTCCTGAGCCAGATCAAGGTTTTCACTGAGAAGTTGCAGTCTTTCTACTTCTGCCACGAAGACTGCACAATAACCAAGATTAGCCAACAGATGATTAAGCCTGAGCCAGTGACTAATTTTCATCTGCGGGGCCTTGCGCAGCACATAGAGCCCATCGAAGCCGCCAATCGACAGGGGACGCACATCATCGAAGCTGACATCGGCAGCTTTGATTATTTGCTTGATATTTTTTAGATCAATTACTGAGTGCAGCAATTTCAATCAACCTCATCGAAGGTTAAAAGACAAAGTCCTAGACAATACATATGCCGCAGAACAAATTGCCGGTACCGCACAATTTTTAAATTTAAAAGCTTAAAATCCCCAGCGCATTAATGTGGCACCGGCACTGAGGCCAGCGCCCATAGCTGCGAATAAAACCAGATCGCCTTTTTTCAGACGTCCCTGAGAAAGCGCAGTGCCGATGGCGAGAGGCAAGGTGCCGGCAGTGGTATTGCCATATTCGTCGATATTGACGATCACTTTCTCCATCGGCATACCCAGACGATCGACGGCAGCTTTAATGATGCGCAAATTTGCCTGGTGGGGAATGAAAAGGTCGATATCAGCGCCAGTCAGGCCGTTGCGTTCGAGCAGGCGGGCACAAAGTTCAGGCATACGTTTGGAGGCAAATTTAAAGACCACGGGCCCATCTTGTTTGACGTAATGCAACTTGTCAGCCACTGTTTTTTCAGACGCAGGGAACTGGCTCCCTCCTGCCGGCAAGCACAAGTAGTTGCCGCCTGAACCGTCAACCTCGTGCAAGAAATCAATGAAACAGCCGTTCTCTACAGCATCTGATGGCTGAATCAAAACAGCGCCACCACCATCACCAAATATGATGCAAGTTTGTCTGTCTGTGTAATCAATAATTGAAGACATGATGTCCATGCCGATCACCAGCACATTTTTGTGTACACCGTTGGCGACAAATTGCACAGCAACTTGCATGGCATAAAGAAATCCGGAGCAGGCAATAGAAAGATCAAAACCCCAGGCTTTGGTGGCACCAATTTTGTGTTGCACCAGACAAGCCGTGGCCGGCAGAATCATGTCGGGAGTGACTGTTGCCACAATAATCAGGTCTACATCGCTGGCAGGCACACCGGCATTGGCCAGCGCCTTTTTGGCGGCTTCAGCGGCCAAGTCTGAGCAGGTCACCCCTTTTTCTACGATATAGCGTTGTCTGATGCCAGTCCTCTCAACAATCCACTGGTCTGTGGTATCCACCATCTTTTCCAGATCGGCATTGGTAAGCAATCTTGGAGGAACCGCAGTGCCTACAGAAGCAATGCGTGCAAGAGCAAAATTGTTCTTGTTCGAAATTGGGCTACTAGCTGGGGTATTCAGAATGGACTCCAAATTCTTGAGATGGCAGCGGACGGCAGCCGAAGATATGACGAAGATCTGCGTGACCATATTCTAAAAGAATTTGCCCAGTATAAATTGTCGAATTGGTGAGATCAGATTCACTTGCAGTACATGTGCCGCTGCATCTGCCAATGCCAGCGCAAATGCCGAGCTGGTAAGTTCTTAACTTTCATTATTGTTGCTGAAAAACAAGTTTTCCTTAACAGCTGAATGGCCAGTCAAGTTTTCAAGAACCGGCAAGCGATTGGAGGTCGTCTTTTAATCAAGAGCAAAAGCCACACATTGATATTAGGCATGACACCACATACGATACCAAATGCCGGCTGAAAATCAAGTGCTTTTAGTCATGGTCAAAGCAACCATTTGCTGGTAGATTTTTGAATCCATAATGGCTAAAAATCTTCGGCCGTCTTTAAGCTCACACATAGCGCAAACTTTTTTCCGATTGCCGCCCATGGCTAAACCGGCAATCAGTCCCAGTGGTCCGAAAACGATATTGCCAACTACGGCCCAACCGAGCGTCTGAGCAATGTTCTTAGCTGATTCTTCGGTCTCAATTTTGATGCCTTTTAGATCTGTGGCCAGGTTGACTTGATCAAAACCACCCCAGAGCACACCCATATTGAATTCCCAATCGCCTGCAGTGAGGTCGCCAGCCAGAACTTTGACGGTTTTATTGTCAAAGATCTTATTAATTCGTTCCACTCTACAAAACCTCTCTTGTTTGCACTTAGAGCATATACCCCATCATTCCAGAATGGTAATTACTTAAGCCTTTTTTGCTTTCTGACCGTAAAGAAGCAAAAATAGGCCTATGGCCGCCAAGACAGGCAAGACAAGCCCAGACAAGAAATAATTCTGGTTTAAGCAGGAACTTAAGTTGAAGATCAAAGGTTCCATAGCTGTAATAGCTGTATTCCTCCTCCCTGTGGCCGCAGCACTCTACAACACCTTTAGCTACGGCAATTTCGAACGCAGCTCTACCTTCGAAACCCACTATGTGCAGTCTGGGCAGCTTTTGTCGAAGTGGGTCTCCGACTTGATTCAGGGTGATTGTGTCAACCCACGTCTTAGTCCGATGGGTGAGGCTGTCTTGGTCGAAGGTTTGTTTATGCCTTCAATTGCAGCAACACTGACTAATTTTGCCCAGGTCCTGAATGTTACACCGCCGGTGCTTTTCGCCATCTTTCAGGCTCTTTTAGCGGGCCTTAATGCTTTGTTGGTATCAAGACTCTGCCGCAGGCTGGGTTTCTCCCGATTGTTTGCACAATGCGCTGGACTGGCCTGGGGCCTCTATCCGGCCCAAATAATTGCCAGTGCTCGGTTTGGTAGTGAACTGCTGGCAACAGCACTAAGTCTTTCGCTAGTTCTATTGTCGGCGTCGCTTTTGCCGAGAGGTGGCGCTGACAAAAAGCGCAATTTGACTGTCAGAGATTTGATTACCGCCCTGGGCGCCGGTATTGCATTTATATTGTTCATGCACTTGCAACCGTTATTAACACCGGTGGCTTGTGTCTTGCTTATTCTCACCTTGTTAAATGTGCAACCCAGGCGTCGCTCATTGACTCTAATGGCTTGTTTTGCCACTGGCGCATTCATCACCCTTACTCCCTGGCTTATTTTTTCTCAAGCGGCGCTGAACCACTGCACTCTTTTGCCAGATCGAGCGGCGGCCTTGAGTCTGGCTTCTGGTCTAGACAGCGAAGCAGACGGCTCGGCAACAGTGCCGCCTACCCCCGCTCAATCTCTGGCGCGAGACCAGGCACCACTTGACACATTTGTTGTTGCCGTAAATCAACGCCCTTTCACACTGCCAGCAATGTGCGCTCGAAAAGTGAAACGCATATTTAGCCATCCCTGGAATGACTTCAAATCTAGCAGCCTTGGGCTTCCGCCGTCAGCTCAAATTCTCATTCATCAATTGCTGCTTCTGGGTGGAATTCTTGGCGCTGTTTATCTGATTTTCATGGAACGACTTTGGCAGAACAAAATCAATAATTTAAGTGGGCGAGACCTGATTAAAATTGCGGCACTGCTGATGGTGGCAGGTCACTTTACTCTAATTTTCTTTGAAGCCCAGCCAAGATACGGCTTCACAGCCATGCCGTGGATTGTAATTTTAACTATTATCGGTTTAGATCACGTGGAGCACACCGGGTATTCACGCGCGGTGAGCGCCAGCTTTATTTTGGCTGTGATCTTGGTGGTGGTTAATCGCATTGAATTGGCACCGCTATTAGTGAAAGGTTGCGGCAACATCTACAATGCCACCAAATTGGTAAATTTTGTTCTGGCCCTTGCACTGGCAGCCTGGTTGGCGACTTGCTCGAGGGCGGCAGAAGCAAAACGATTAGGTGGAGTCAACAGTGAAAAAAATTTGAATGTTTTCGGCAGCCTGATTTTGGCAGGCTCACTGATTTTTAGTTTTGCTTTTTTACATCTGCAAGAGCAGTTCGCCTCCCCTCCCCAGTGGCTCTGTCAACTCAAAGGGGAGCAGTCAGTGGAGCGGGCCGTCACCATTCCCGAGGCGGTGGCAGCGCGCTGGAAAAGCGCCAAGAAAGGCAAAGATCTCTGGGCCGCGGTTTTAATTGATGGTAGCGAAAGTGTTGAGAAATGCACCGTCTCTCTCAACGGAGTTCGATTACCACAGGCGCAAACTTTGATTGATTTTGTCGATAAATTTAAGGCCTCCGACGAAGCAAAAATGGTCTCCGACACGGCCATGGCCGCTGGCATTCCCGTGCGCAAAATGAAACAGTGGCGGGTGGCACCAGCTCCACTTACGGCCATCGACTTTTCACCCCAGGGCAAAAACACCATTACTATTACTGCTCCAAAAGACGGAGCGATACTTTACGGCCAGTATGCTTTGCGAGGTGAGGCACCTCCACTCCCGGCCCTGTGGACTTTTTCTTTGTCAAAATATAGCTTTGATGGCGACATGCGTGTGGTACTCACGCCACAGCGACGGGAGGCCCTAATGTCGAAAACTGATCTGGCTCCGACAGCGGGCGAACAAAATGGCGAATACCGCTTGTATCTGTTACTGGGCGATAGGCAAGAGCGAAGCGACACATGGAAGCAAAGCGACACACGGAAGCCAAGCAAAACCATAAGCTCGCTCAAGCGCTTCAATGACAGCCACAAAATTGTGCTCTAGCTCAAGGCCCTAACGATCATCAAGATCTGCAAAATCGGCAAGATCTAGCGAGCGTCGCGCAGCATCTGGTCTACATATTTGGCCAGATAAGGCAGTCGGTAGTTGTGACCTAAGAATGTCTCGTAGACCATTTTCAAACTGATCAAGCCATAGGCTGCCCAGAGTAGGAATGGCACGATCATACCCAGCGGTACCGCTATAAGAGGCCCAATCAGTGGAATTGCGCCGATTATGCTGATGACAATACTAACTGCTACCATCAAAAGCAGGGCCACACCGGCAAAAACCAGACTTTGCATGGCATGGTAACGATTGAATGTGTGATTTTCAGACGGTGAATTGAGCAAAATCAAAGCGGCAACCACTTGAATAAGCCCTAAAGGCAGATAGCCAATGGCGTTTGCCACATTGCAATCGACGGGATTGTTAAATACCGAGGTCTTGCCCAGATTGACAACAGGCGGGTTGCCCGTCGGGTCGTTATCGTCAGCACCAGGCCGATTTGGTAAGTTCATATTTAACTTATCCTCTAGAGGGTTTATATTTAGGGGTAACGCATTTGTTGCCGGTCAATTTTATAGAATGTATCTTAACCCTTGCCTGACCATACGCGGAGGACAATTTGCCAAATACCTCGCTGGTTGGCGCCATACTTGCAGATCGCTACGAAATAATTAGCGAAGTCGGTCGCGGAGCGCTCGGCGTAGTCTACATGGCCAGACATCTGGTGATGGAAAAGACTGTAGCTGTAAAGGTTTTATTTGGTGAAGTAGAAAAAGACGAAACCAATTTTTTGCGGTTTCAAAGAGAAGCTCAAGCGGCCAGTTCCATGAGCCATCCTAATATTGTTGTGGTCTACGACTTTGGCATCTCACAAAATCAGACACCTTTTCTGGTGATGGATTATGTCGAAGGGGTCAACCTTAAAGAGGTTCTGCAAAGGCACGGCAAATTGCCGGTAGAGCGCGCTGTACAGATATTTACGCAAATGGCTTCAGCACTTGAACACGCTCATTCGAAAGGCATTTTGCACCGCGACATTAAACCTGAAAACGTGGTGTTAATGCGCACCGCCTGGAACCCAGAATTCGTCAAGCTGGTAGATTTCGGCATCGCTAAGTATGTCAACGAACCGGCCAAAATGTCGAAAAAGCTAACCATGGACGGCGAAGTGCTTGGCACCCCGGCATATATGAGCCCTGAGCAAATTCTCGACGGCAAATTAGATTCGCGCTCAGACATTTATTGCCTGGGAGTATTGATGTACAACACCATATCTGGACAACTGCCAATTTTAGGCAACACCGCCAGTGATACCATGAGCAAACACATCACAGACATTCCGCCCGATCTGGCCGAGTCGTGCCCTGGGGTTAAAGTGCCTCACAAGCTGAGTCGCACGATTATGAAAGCTTTGAAAAAGCATCCGCAAGATCGGCATCAAACCATGAGGGAATTGCTGATCGAACTGGAAAACTATCGCGATTAAAATCTTGTTTCAGCATTCAGTACCAAGAATAACAACAGCGGAATAACAAAAGCCCGATGCGCAGAAGAACCGTCCTGATCACCCTTTCGTTGCTCTTTATTATTGCCATCCCCTTCGTCACTAAAGCCAATGATGACAAAGGCCCAGGCAGTGTGCGCAAAATTCCGGATCTTTCCTATCTAGACAAAAACTCCAGAGATTCGACAGATGAAAGCCAACTGCTCGACCTTTACATTCCCACCAAACCCACAGCAGGCAGCCTACCACTGATCGTTTTCATCCATGGCGGAGCCTGGTTGCAAGGCGACAAAAGCGAAGCAAAAGATCTGGCGATGTTACTGGCCCATGAAGGATTTGCTACTGCCAGCATCAATTATCGCTTAAGCCAGCAGGCGCCTTTTCCTGCACAAATTGAAGATTGCAAAAATGCTATCCGTTATCTCCGTGCGCATGCAAACGAGTATGGTTTCGACGGCAATAAAATCGGTGTCTGGGGAGTGTCGGCTGGTGGTCATCTTGCTGCATTACTGGGCACTTTAAGCACCAGTGATCCACCGGCGCTATTACCGAATGACAGCGCCGTGCAGGCGGTATGCGATTGGTGCGGGCCCAGCGATTTGATTTCGGTGGCTACACAAGCAGGCTCGAGAACTAAAATCGATTATGATTCGCCATCAGGGCCGGTGGCAAAACTTTTGGGCGGCCTGGTCACAGACAAGAAAGAGCTGGCCATGGAAGCCAGTCCCATCACCTATGTAACTAAAGACGATCCGCCAATTATGATTGTTCACGGTGACATTGACGATCTGGTGCCTTTTGCCCAGAGCGAAGAATTTGCCGCAAAACTCAAAGCTGCTGGTGTGCCGTCAAAACTGGTGACAGTCAAAGGAGCCGGTCACAACTTGGGTTCAGAAACTGAACTTAAAAGGCTGACTGATTTTTTCCGCCAAGTTTTGATCGAAGGCAAACGTGATTTTCAAATCGACAACTAAAACTAATTAGGGCTTTTGCTGAAGCGAATCACTTGTTGCTGATTATCGATGGTGTACTGCCAGTTGCCCACAAAATCTTGGCCTAAAAGTGGCTTGTGCACCGTGGCACTGTTGCTCACCCCTACAGCAAAATTATTCCTCTCAATCGGACCCAGCTTAAAATTAGCCGCAACCCCCACCGCAGCCACGGCTTTACCGGCGATGCCTGAAATAGAAAAAGGCGGGCGCCTTCCGTCAATGACAATGCCAGCCTTACGCGCTTCTTCTTGCGAAAATAAACAAAGTGAAGCTCCGGTGTCAAACACCATGGGTGTGGCTATTCCGTTTATTAGGGGAGTAACGATTAGAGAATCGCCCTCTTTTTTAAAAGGCACTGTAAATACATAATGACCCGCCGAATCGACTGTTAATGCCGGCGCAATTGTGCGCACCAGATTTGGTGTCTCAAGCGATCGGTGCTTAAATGTAATTGCTCTGGCGACCGAATCTATGCTGTATTCAAAATCACGATAGAATTCCTGCCCCAGCAAGGGCTGTTCCATAGGCACGTTGCTTACCATCACTGGAAAGTTATGCCTCTCCAGCCGGCCGATTTTAAGATTGATATTCATGTTCCAGATTGGCACAGGCTCTGCTTGTCCCACTCCACCTCCATAACCAGTGGGAGAGCCGGTGGGCATAGGTAAACCCAGCTGCTTAAGTTGAGTGGTGGTGAGCAAACAGCGCTCAGCGCCAGTGTCAAAAATAAAAGTCATAGGTTTATTGTTGACATAACCGTCCACAAACATAGTATGGCCGTGCAGGTCATATTTAACCCAGGTTTCGCGCGGCAAAGCAGCTGTCTCAGCACTTTTCGCTGCAGCCATCTGGCGCAAATTGGTGGCGGCCTGCTGGGCTGCCCCTGTGCCTTTATAGTGATCGATAACAAATTGATATTGTTCTCTGGCCTTATCAAGGTGGCCCATCTGATGCACGCTTACGGCCACATAATAGGCGGCTTCAGAATTCTCAGGATGAAGCTGCAAAGCATGGACAAAGCTCTTAAAAGCTTTCATATACTCATGCTGCTTGTAGAAACTTACACCCTCTCTAAAAAAGTCGGTCTCAGCACGTGCCCAAGGTGCACCGAGCCAGAGCAAGGCGCCAAGTAAAAGAGACAGCCGCTGATATTTTTTTACCACCTTAAACATGATGACATTTTAGACTAAAGCAGGCAAATGGTTACTTATCGCGAAAGTTTCAGGGCGTTATAATGATGAAGTTCAGGTACTTGCACCAGTCAGGTAGCAATTTCAAATAACCCACATGGCGTGAACTGACCGGCGGTACTGATTATGCCTTTGAATTTTAACAGCTTGCTCAAAGTTCTTGCTCCGGCACTAATGCTCGTAATGTACTGTCAGCCTGCTTTAGCCGGTAAATACGACAGGGAATACACTGACAAGCAGCGAATCAAACTTGCCAGGCAACTTATTTACGATGGGCACCATGAAGACGCCAGACGACTGATGGCACCACTTTGTCACAAGCCTGATACCACCGCAGAAATGTATTGTATTTTAGCCAGCACCTATCTCGATGATCCTGAACAAGATCCAAAAGCAAACAAAGAAATTGAAAATTGTCTCAATCTGGCGATCAAATTAAAACCTGAAGCAGGCGAGCCTTATAGCATTATGGCTGAACATTTGCTCGCTCTCGGTGACTATAAAGGAGTTCTGAAATATTCTGATAAAGCACTGAACGCAAAATTTCCGGCCCGTTCAACTTTAAGACAAAGTGCTATCGCCCGCAGCAATCTTGGGCAACATCAAGCCGCACTTGCCGACTTCAATAAATTCATGGACTCAGGCACACATGCCAATTTTTACAATCTCAATACCAAAGCCAGCCTTTTAAGCAAACTCAATCGCTTTGACGAAGCGTCTGTCGTTTTGAGACAATCGCTAACACTGCGCAATCAAGATCAAACCGTCTACCAACTGGCGAGCTGCCTGCAAATGGCAGGTAAGTACCAAGCAGCCATTGACGAACTGAGTAAGCTGCTTAAGGCCAATCCTCTTGATGAAGAAGCGCTGACCATGCGTGCTCGCCTTCAAATTAAAAACAAAGATCTAACTGCCGCCGTCAGAGATTTTAGCAAAGCAGTTGAACTTGAGCCTTCGGCTAAACTCTACAAAGAAAGAGCCGAAGTCTATAATTTGCTCAATCAAAAGGCAGCTGCAGCAAAAGATTTTGCTAAAGCCGAAGCGCTGATCAAGCAACCTTTTTGATGGCGTTATCTTAAGAAAGTTCCGACACTGCCCTTCTCTTTTATAAACTAGAGCGTAGACATTTTGTGCATGCAAAGTAATCATCTGGTCAGCTCAACTAGAAATCCTAGAAATTAGAATCCAGATAAATCAACCAACGCGTTTGAGAGTAACACTAAAGCAACTGCCCCTGCCCACTTCACTTTTTACGGTGATCTCGCCATTGTGCCGGTCAACAACTGCTTTGACGATCGCCAGTCCAAGACCAAAGCCGCCAATATTGCGCGAGCGCGATTTATCGACGCGATAAAAACGCTGAAAAATATGCGGCAGACTTTCAGCAGGAATGCCAATGCCTGTATCTTCAACCATTATGGTAAGCCAGTCGCTGGCCACTTCATATTTGACTTCCACCGCTCCACCTTCATCGGTATAGCGAATGGCATTAGCAATTAAATTTAGAAGCATGCGTTCAAGCGATTCGCTATTGCCAAGCACAGTCACTTTTGGAATCGGCTGAGAGCTGAGTTTGATATCCTTCGGAATCGCTAATTGTTCGCACTCTGCCAGGACAGGCGCAGCCAGACTCTCAAGCTCTATATGATCGATAGGAGGCGGATAATCTGGCGACTCCATACGCGACAAAACCACCAGGCTCTGCCCCAGTGATTTCATTCGCCCGCTGGCACGGTTGATGATCGCCAGCACATTGCCGTCAACTTGAGTATCATCAAATGTGGCTTCGAGTGTTTGCACCGATGCTTCAATTACAGTAATTGGTGTGTTGATTTCGTGAGCAGCGTCAGCAACAAATTGACGCAATAGCTCCATAGTTTCTTCAACTGGTTTTACGGCGTTACCGGCAAACCACGAACCGCAAATTGCCACAGCCAGAGCCAGAAAAGGTGAAAGAGAAACCATAGTCAACACAATTTGTTTGAGGGCATCGTCTCTCTGCCTGACCGAAATTTGCACTTGCAGATAGCCACTCAATTTGGTGTCATCATGAATTTCAACATGATAAGAACGCAAAGTGGCATCATCGAGACTGACCGGATTAAGCCCATCTTTGCCACCGTCGCCGTGCACAAATCCTGAGCTCAAAACGCGGTGACCTACCGGTCCAAACTCTTCAAGCATTTTGCCATTGGTGTCAAAAACTTGAATACTGAAAGGCATCTCTTCATGCCTCGCCTGTGCACGCCCGCCCCATCTCTTTAAAGATGGTCCTGCGCTCGTATTATCTACTGCAGGCATCACTTCAGCAGCAAGACCTCGCAACTCATTATCAATAGAACGGTCGAGCTGTACAGCAAACATAAAAATTGCCACAGCGCCACCGGCAAAATAAAGCAAAACAAAAAGCAGCACAAATTCGATGGTGAGGCGGCGTCGCAGATCGTGCTTCACTTAATTTTCACCGAGCTTATAACCCACACCATATACAGTGGCAATAATTGATGCTGTGCCGGCTGTATCGAGTTTCTTTCTTACCCTGGTAATGTGGCCACGCACCGTATCAAGCAATGCTTCCGTATCAGATTCCCAAACACTAGATAATATGTCTTCAGCAGAAAATACTTGATGTGGATGGCGCAAGAAAAATTCCAGCAAACGAAATTCCTTCGGCAATAAATGTACTTCGTGACCGCCTTTTAAAACTTTGAATTCGTGCACATCGACTTCCAGATCACGAAAGAGCATTACATCTTGCGCTTGCCCGTGATTGCGTCGCAAGACTGCGCGCACGCGCGCAGCTAGCTCTTTCAATAAGAATGGCTTTGTCATATAATCGTCGGCACCTGAGTCAAGGCCCGTCTCCTTATCGTCAACATGCCCCTTAGCTGTGACCATAATAATTCCGGCTGACCCACCTGCCTTGCGATAACGTTTGCAAATTTCCATTCCGTTCAATGACGGCAGCATGATATCAAGAATAACAACGTCATAGTTGTTAGTCTCCATGCGAATCAGAGCCTCCAGCCCATCATCGGCTATTTCGACAAGATGATGATCCTTAATCAGCCAGTTCTTTACAAGCTCCGCCAGATCGGCCTCGTCTTCAACAATGAGAATCTTTGCCATAGTTCAATAATACTATCTCAGCGCGCTCCCGCCGTTTGTTTGCGACAAGATGTCGGATGGGGCGAAACGGTCTGATGCAGTTCCAGACCGGTAAAGGCCACAGAGCCGCCGCCGTTGGCCTGATCTTGGGCAAAATCATGCAAGTGTTCCATAACAGTGTGATCAATAAAAGTGGCACGGCTAAGGTCCAAAATTACTTTCTTGTTCGGGTCAATGCCAGCCAAATGTTTTTTGATGGAAAGATAATTAGAAAAAACTGCAGCGTCGGCAATTTTGACAATTACTGTATCTGGCGCAGCTGCAAATACTTCCACATTGGCTTTGAAGAGCTGATTAAGATGCACACCACGTAGAATATGCAAAAGAAATTTCACGGCTACACCGGCCGCTACGCCGATAAGTAGATCGGTAGCAAGCGTCACTGCAATAGTGGTGACAAAAAGCAAAGTCTGTTCCCAACCAATGGCATGGGTTTCTTTAAAAACGCGGGGTGACGCCAGTCTGTAACCAGTGAAAACCAAAAGGGCTGCTAAAGAAGCAAGGGGAATGGTATTAATCAATGAGGCGGCCAACAATACGAAACTGAAAACAAAAAGCCCATGAAAGAAATTGGACCAGCGCGTTTTAGCACCATTAGCAACATTGGCAGTACTTCTAACAATTTCGGCAATAATTGGTAAGCCACCGAGCAGTCCTGAAATAGCACTACCCAGACCCACCGCCGAAAGGTCGCGGCTTAAATTGGCATGCCTTTTGTATGGATCTAACTTGTCTACAGCAGCACAGCTGAGCACAGTTTCAATGCCCTGAACCAGAGTGATGGAGAGCACTGACAGCCAAAAGCCGTTTAATTTACTGGCTGAAAAGTCGGGAAAAGTAAAGGCGCTAACCATATTGGTCGGCACCTGTACCAGACATTTTGACGGATTAATATCAAAACTCTGGCCGCAAAAAGCATAAGAATGTTTGGTAGTGATGTGGAATGCAATACCCAGTGCGCAAGCGCAAAGCACCACAATAATTGGTGCGGGAATTTTGCGGAGGATTCCGCCTTTGACAAATGTCAGTCCGATTAAGATAACCATGCTTAATATGCCGATAGCGGCTATTTCAGGGTTGGCATTGGCCAGTGTGTTTGGCAATTGCAAAAATAATTGGATTGGCTCTTTGGCCTTTGTCGCAGCACCGAGCATCACCGGAAATTGTTTGAGCATAATGACGATACCGATGGATGCCAGCATGCCATGGACAACCGAAGCCGGGAAAAATTTGCCGAGCTCGCCTGCCTTAAACCGACCCATGATGAACAGCAAAACACCCGATATGACAATCGCCGCCAGGGTTGCGCGGTAACCCTGTGAACCACCACCCAGTCTGTCAACCGACGCGAGTATGACCACAATTAAACCCGCCGCGGGCCCGTTGATGGTGACGTGCGAACCGCTAATTTGCGATACCATAAGGCCACCCACCATCGCAGCGATGATGCCCGCCATGGGTGGCATACCTGAAGCCATGGCGATGCCCAGAGAGAGTGGCAAAGCAATCAGAAATAGAATAAACCCGGAGACCATGTCTGTTTTCCAGTTCTGCTTAAGACCGGCCAATCTATCTAAAGGTATGGGCACAGCTGAAAGTGAATCTGTTGACTCTGATGACATTGAATTGCTCCGAACCAAACTGCTGTGGCCTAGATTCGAACCATAACAGGCAAAAGTGATGAACATGTGATCAATTCTTGAAGCAAAAGCAACATATGGCGAATTCTGCTGGCCGGGCCAACACACTTCGATCACATTTGACTGTTAGCGTAATGCAGACAACCAACACAAATTACAATACTTATGTTCAACTTCAACGACTTAGCTCAAATATCAGCTGCTCACTTGTTCACAGGCGCCAGCGCCTTGTGGCTGGCGGGCATTGGCATTGCCGCCCTGGGGCGAGAGCGGGTTAAAGATACCCTGCTGGCAGCGATTATGCTAATCGGTTGTTTGCTCGCTCTGACCGGTGCGGCAATTTCGTGGAATCATGCAATTGAATACAATCAGTTACAGTTTATTTCTTTTGGCCTGGCTCAGGCCGATGCTCGCGTAGATCCCCTCAGCGTTCCTTTTATTGCTTTACTCAGCCTACTGGGCTCAGCCGCAGCGGTAGCCAGCCCCAGTCATCTCGCCGCCTTTAAAGCTCAGGGTAAAAAGGGTCATTACTGGAAGCTGACATTCATATTTATGATTGGCATGCTACAAGTTTTACTAGCCGCCAATGCCATTGCCTTTTTAGTGTTCTGGGAAATCATGGCGCTTTCGTCAGCCGCCCTGGTGGCCGCTGACCACGTGCGTCATCGCGCGCAGAGAGCCGCTTTTGCTTACCTGACCGCTACGCGCATTTCTACTGCTTTTATTACCGCCGCCTTTTTGTTTATGCATCAAAACACCGGCAGTTGGTCGCTGGCCGCCTGGCATTTCGACACCCCTGAAAGTCTCTGCGCTGCGGTCTTATTGCTGATTGGCGTGTGCACTAAAGCTGGTATCTGGCCCATGCATGTCTGGTTACCGTTGGCTTACCCTGAGCCGCCAGCTCCTACCTCCGCACTGTTTAGCGGCCTCGTGGGCAACATGGCTATCTTTTTGCTTATGCGCTTGCTGCTGGCTGGCTCATGCAATCACGCTGCCATCGCCTACATCGCCATGGCTCTGGGTACAGTCTCAGCCGTATGGGGCGTGCTTTTTGCCCTGATGGAAAGAGATCTGAAAAAACTCTTGGCTTACTCATCTGTAGAGAATATGGGCATCATACTCACCGCCATTGGTGTCGCAATTTTAGCCCACAGCCACAATCTCAATGACGTGGCGGCGCTGGCTGCGGCCGGTGCGCTTTTCCATTCACTCAATCACGGCC
>CASBPX010000075.1 GCA_949127735.1 Candidatus Obscuribacterales bacterium
CTCCTGTGGTTGGTCCTGAAGCTTTGACCGGCTCTACCCGCATGAAAGCAGGCACCGCTCAAAAAATGGTGCTCAATTTACTTTCAACCTGCACCATGGTTCGCCTGGGTAAGGTTTACGAAAATTTGATGGTTGATTTAAAACCAACCAACGAAAAATTGAGAGAGCGGGCAGTTTCAATCATCGCCTTAATCTGCGATGTGCAGAGACCCATTGCTGAAGGCGCTCTGGTGGCTTCAAATGGGCAGGCCAAAACCGCTATTTTAATGCTTAAGCGCAAAATGGGAAGAGTTCAGGCCGACGAGTTAATCACCAAATCTGGTGGCTCGCTGCGTCAAGCTCTGGCTACCGAAGTAGAACATTCTTAAATCTGAATGTCAGAGTTTGATCGTACACGCGATTTCATTGCCGCATTGCAAGATGAAATTGCCGCGATCAAAAAATCTAAATTAGTCGCTATTGACCTGACTGACGGCATTCTAGTGGCACAGTCTGGCCAGCAATATCGCTATTCGTTCACGGCTGAAACCTTATTCGATGCCGAAGAAGACTCCATCGCCAACATTGAGATTGGCGGCCAAAATTTTGATTGTTCGCTTTCCAGCGTTCGTGGCTTCAAGACCAATTTGGTGTTGCCACAAATAGTGCCACAAAGATTCGGCGCGTCTGTCGCAGCAGCGAAATTAACGCCGAACCGCTGGCTGACATTGCACAGACTGCAAGAAAAATTTCGCGAGGCTAAATCAAACTCGCTAAAACCGCCTAACTTCAAACTGGCAGATGAAGTTTTTAGCGGCACAGCCACTCATTTTGGCGCGGTAGGTACTAAACCCAAATATTCCTACGAAGCAAAAAACGCCCCTGATTTTTCTCAGGCAGAAGCGATCACTAAGTCGTTTTGCCACTCTCTGGCTGTTATCTGGGGGCCGCCCGGCAGCGGCAAAACCACCACGATAGCTAGAATTGTAGAAGCGCATGTCAATGCCGGCAGGCGTGTGCTTATGATTTCACACAGTAATACCGCTGCCGACCTGGCAATAAAACAGCTAGCGACGCAGCTCAACGAAACAATTTACTCTCAAGGCAAAATTATTCGACTGGGAGATATTAAAGGTAGCGGCTTGCTGCAGCAGTATCCGCTAGTGGAGTTAGAGCAGGTGGTGGCAGACAGTTGCGTGCAACACTTAGCAGAGCAGAAAGCGGTGGCAGTACGTCAGAAACCTTTAATGGAAAATCTTGCTCGCTGTCAGAGCCTTCAACGAGTTGGCGAGCTGGTCAAAAAATTAGAGCGAGAAACTCAGCGACCCGAAAAAATGATCATGCAACAAGAGCGCTATCAGCAAATAACCAGCGAAATAGCCGAGACTCAAGCAAAGCTGCAGGCTGCTCACCAATATCTTGACCCGCATGTACGCGCCACGCATATTCACGATTTGACTCAACGTTTATCGACTTTGAGCAGGCACCAGAACGAAATAGCGATCAACTGGCAAAAACTTTCTGCCGAGAACGCCGTACAAGTAGATGAGCTTGGGCGAGCCAATCAAGAGTTGTCGCAATTAATGGATGAAACGGGCCTTACGCCTGGCGACGTGGGCGAATATATTGAAGTAGCAGAAACGAAACTGCAGCACCTTGATCAAAGCCTGATTGCCATCAAAAAAGAAATTGGTGCAGCCTCACAGATTGTCGTCAGTGGCGCTCAAGTAATTGGCACCACCGTGTACAATCTCTTTCTCAATACTCTTCTCACTGACGAAATTTTCGATATCGCTGTAGTTGATGAAGCAAGCAAGATACCTCTGCCGCACCTGTACTGGGCTTTGAGCAAGGCGAACATCGGAGCCACCTTGGTAGGTGACTTCAATCAGCTGCCGGCTGCAGCAGGCGCAGAAAGTGCCCTGGCTCAAAAATGGCTAAATCAGAGCATCTTTAACCACTTAAATATCAACACTGTAGCCACTGCCGCGCAGAACAAAATTGTGACGCTACTCGATACTCAATATGGAATGGCCCCAGAAATTTGCACTGCGGCCAGTAATTTATTTTATGGTGGCCTGCTTAAAAGTGACGAAACTACTTGTCAAATTGGCCTTGATGATTCGATATTTGGCCCCGCGCACATGGTCATAGTTGACACCTCTACTGTAGACCCCTGGTGTTTGAGCCCAGCTACGGGCGGCCGAATCAATTTATATTCGGGCGGATTGGCTATCAATCTATGCAAGCGACTACTCCATGAGCATGCGCATATTACAGTCGGTGTCGAAAGCCCTTACCGTCAGCAAGCTGAATTAATTGGCAGAGCAATCAATCAAACAATTAATCAATCAATGGATAAAGACAGGGTTTTAGTCGACACCATGCACGGTTGTGAAACTAATCAATCCACAGTGATTATCTTCGACTGCGTTGACGGCAAAGGCAGCAAAAAGTCTATGCTCGATGAACAGTCTGCATTGCCGCATTTACTCAACAGTGCACTAACTAGAGCCCAGGCTACTTTCATAATTATTGTCAACTTGAAATATTTTGCCGAAACGCAAAAAGGCACCACATTTATGAAATTTCTGGCCCAGTTGGCGGCGGCTGGTGCGGTGAAAATTGAGTCGAGAAAAGTCGATGAGAGCTTTATCGCTAAAAGTATTGAAACCGCTGACACCAAAGACTTCTTTAAAGCTTTTCGCCGTGATCTTTCAGCGGCACAGATCTCGGCTGTGATTGTCAGTCCAGTTGTAAGCACTAAGCGAATTCAGTTATTCTTCGAGCAGTTTAGAGCTATGGTGGCCCAAGGTACCAAGGTGACAGTTTATACTCGACCGGCTGCTGAACTGCAGCATGAGCAGGAGACGAGCGAAGCGAGCGCGGTGATTGAACAGCTGAAAGGTATTGGCGTCACCGTTAAGGAGCGCAGCAATCTTCAACAAAAGGTGGCTCTTATAGATGAGCGAATCTGCTGGGAAGGGAGCCTTAATATACTTGGTCAGGCCAATTCGCTTGAACACATGCGACGCATAGAAGCAAGTGCGATGGTAGCTGAAGTAAGGCGCAGCTTGAATTTGTGAAGACAAGCTCATTCAACGCTGAACATAAAAAGACCTGCTTAGAAAAACCGAAGGATCCTTCGGTTTTTCTAAGCAGACTAGAATTTTACACGGGTAATCATCAACGCATTGGTCAAATAATCTTGACGCCGTCTTGACGCGCACTGTTGCAATCTAATTGCGTTACCAAACAGCGGCTACTGTATGCACATGCGTGCTAAATTTAAGACGTAAGCTGGCAGAAGCCGGTAAACCTGACTTAATTAAACAGGTTGTCAATCTGGGCCATGTCATTGAAAAGAAATAGAGCCATAAAATTATTTGTCTCCTTTTCACTGTCAGTTGCACCGACATTGGCAATTGCACTGACACCGCCGGTGGTGCCGGTTTAGGGCTGGCGATCTGCAAATCTATAATCAAAGCGCACGGCGGTGACGTTGGCCTTGCCAGTGAAGATGGCAAAGGCGCAATATTTTGGTATTCATTGCCGATGGAAAAATAAAGGCAGCGGAGCTGTTTGCGACAAACCTCCGCTGCTTTTGAGTTTTTGACAGATTTTGATCTTTAAACAGAGACAGAAGCTTTAGCAGCTTCAGCGCGGTGCGCGTCTAATGCTTCTTGCAGCTTGGTTTCGTCAGTCTTAGACAAATTTGTCTTCAGAATTGTTCCACCAGTGCCTTGCAAATCTTCAAGCACTTTATCTGTGGTCATTTGACGAATCAATACACAGAGAGCTGAGGTGCCTGGTTTAATCTGCTCGCCCAGATCTTTCATGAACTTATCGTTGATACCTATATCTTCTAAGGCTCCAGTCAGCGAACCAGCAGCGGCACCTACTGCCATGCCATACAGAGGTACGAGGAACAGGCAGCCAATCAATGTGCCCCAGAAACCGCCTTCAAGGGCACCAGCAGCGGTGGTATTAACAATCTGGTGCAATTTTACTTTGCCCTTCATATCGCGCACAACCACAACAGCATCTTCTAGATCTACAAGATATTCTTTTTCCAGACGAGCCAGTTTTACTCTCATTTCTTGAGCTTTGTACATATCGTCGTAGCCGATTACTACTAGCGTTTCCATAGTCACATTCTCCCCTAAAATCAGTGTGCAAATATGGCGCCCAATCGGAACCACAGCTGCACATCTTCTTATCACGGCAGATGCTACCGCTACATTAGATTGAGCGGAATAAAATATTAAGAACGCGCTTGAGATCAGGGTTTAGGGCGTAAATGCTGAGTTTGGCGTTCCACCAAATGCATTACTTGATTGCACCGCTCTTCGGCTTCGGCAGTGATGGCTTCTTTCTCTTCAGGGCGCAGATCGACAGACAGAGTCAAGTCTGATGAGCTTATATACCACTGGTTACCAGTAATATGACCGTTACTTAGCTTCTCTTTGGCCTCTGCTCGAATTGCCGCACATTGGGCCTCAGCTTTGGCCATTGCCACTGCTAGTTGAGCTTCTTTGTCGAGAGTAGCCTTATCTTTCACTTCCAGGCCGGGATTCGCAAGTACCGCACCTTCAGTGGCGGCGTCTGCTGGGCCCACGGCAACCAGAGCTGGTGCCGGTGACTGCCCACCAATTTTCATCAAAGCATCCTGACAAAATTTAGCGGTAGCGGCATTAGGGTTACTGGTTAAGCATTGTTCGTATTCACGCTTGGCACTCTTTTGCTGCCCAAGAGCTAAGTAAGTATTAGCCATGTAATAGCGAACAAGCCAATTATTGGGATAGATTTGAACTGCTTTTTCAAAGCTAGCACGAGCACTGGCGTAATTTTTGCTCTGATAATACTGGCAACCTTGCTCAAAGTCTGCAGCTAGGGCCGGAGTGTGAGAGAACATGCACAGCGCAGTCGCCGCTAATAGCGACTTATATAACGAACTTTTGTATAAAAAATTATTTTTCAAGAGTTTCCTAGCGCTTCCAATAATCATTTTCAAGACTGCACGTCTTCAAGACTTCACGAGGCTTTCAAAGTCAGTTTATCCTACTTTGAAAGGCTTGGCATTGACAAGTTAAGAATATGCCAAGAAATCCGCACGCTGCTAGACTAGGCAAGGTTTTTACGAAATCGTACTTTTCCGTTTGCAGTGGTGGGAGTAGTTATGTCGCTTGATCAATATCGTACTCTGGGCAATTCAGGCCTGCGGGTCAGCCCATTTTGCCTTGGAGCCATGACCTTTGGTCTTGACTGGGGCTTTGGCTCATCAGAAGCAGAATCGCATCAAATTCTCGACCTTTTTTTTGATCGAGGCGGCAATTTCATTGATACGGCAAATGTTTACACCAAGGGGCACTCAGAAGTGATTCTGGGCGATTACATCAACAAGACCAATTTTCGAAGAGACCGGGCGGTAATCGCCACCAAATTTTTCGGCACGCTCTATCCCGGAGATCCAAATGGCGGTGGCGCCAGTCGCAAAGCAATCATGTCGCAGTGTGAGGCCTCCTTGCGCCGCATGAATACCGACTATATCGATCTTTACTGGATGCACTGTTGGGATCATCACACGCCCATTGAAGAAACCATGCAGGCTCTAGATGATTTAGTGCGGCAAGGAAAAGTGCGCTACATAGGCTTTTCTGATACACCAGCCTGGAAATGCGCCCAAGCTCAAACCATGGCCAAATTGCGAGCCTGGGCACCACTGGTAGCGCTACAGATTGAATATTCATTGCTCGAGCGCACAGTAGAAGGTGAACTAATTCCGATGGCGTTAGAGCTGGGCCTGGGTGTTACGCCCTGGTCGCCGCTCAAATATGGCATTCTTAGCGGCAAATACACGAGAGAAAATCGAGACAAAATCGAAACTGACAGGGGTAATTGGGTTACCGGTCATTTGGCAAAAGACAAAACCTACGACGTCATTGACGTGCTCATTGCCGTGGCAAAAGAAGTAGGGTCAAGCCCAGCGCAGGTAGCCTTAGCTTGGCTGCAGGGCAAACCTGGTGTAGTTTCTTCCATCATTGGCGCACGCAAATTGACGCAGTTGGAAGACAACCTCGGTGCACTTGATTTAAAACTGTCAAGCGAGCAAATTAGCAAACTTGAAAAAGTTACAGAACCGAAGCTCAACTTCCCAGCCGATTTTCTCAAAGGCGCGGGTTCATTCATGGCGGCAGAAACCAGCATTAATGGTGAAGTCAGCAGTGCCAGCCCTCTAGCTCCAAAATCTGACTCCGAGCGTTACGACAACCCTGTGGGCGTCAAATAGCTGCCATTAGAGATAAGCTGATCAGACCTTGGGATACAAAATCATTTGCGTGCAACGAAAAAGCGCAATTATTTTGTCGTCGTCATTAGTAACCCTGGCATCCCAGACCTGAGTCATGCGGCCGCCATGTGCAAGCTTTGCTTCGCAGTTGACATAGCCACTTTTAGCTGTACCGAGAAAATTTGTTTTTAGTTCGATAGTGGTAAACATCTCGGCACCTTGAGGCAAATTGGCCACGGTACCGTAACCACATGCGGTATCAGCGAGGGCAATCACGCTGGCGGCATGGAGAAATCCGTTTGGCGCCATAAGTTCTTTTCTCACGGGCATGCGTGCAGTTAAAACGGGCCCTGCGACGCTAAGAATTTCCAAACCCATGAAGCCGGGAAAAGTATCTTTACTTCTCTCATTGAGAACTGTAATCCAATCGATTTTAGCCCTCTCGTCTTGTCCCAATCTTTCCACTATATTATTACCTTGTTTTTCAATACATATAAATCTGGCTTATAACACTCGATGGCGGCAATCAGCGCAAAAAACTCTTAGCCCGTGTGGCCTGAAAAAGCGAATTTCATTCCACTGACGCGAATAACTAATATACATGCGGTCATCGGTCAGTCCACGATAAGCGATATGCACAATGCCTTTGCAGCAAACCGTTTGTGCTTCAGGTTCGGGCGGATTCGCCTTTTTCTTCTTCGCCAGCGAACGAATTCCAGACACCAGATCTTTCAATGCCTTTTTTTTGTTGCCGTCGCCACTTGCGGCATTTTTATCACTATCACTATTAGATGGTTCCAATTTCTGTGCCTCGCTGACGCAGCGGTAACAAAATTACAAAAGTGGAACCTCGACTGACGGTTGACTCAACCTCTACAGTGCCGTGGTGCCGAGCCACTATTTCGCGCACAATGGCCAGGCCCAAACCAGTGCCGCCAGTCTCTCTGGTGCGAGCCTTGTCTGCGCGATAGAAACGATCAAAAATATGTGGTAAGTCAAATGCATCGATACCACTGCCGGTGTCTTGAATACGAATTTCTAAACGATCACTACTCAAAGCGCGCACAACAATGGTAATGGAACCACCAGCTGGAGTGTACTTAACGGCATTGGTAAGAATATTGATCAGTGCACGCTGCAGCTGGCTGGTGTTGCCAGCTACCACCAGGTCTTGAGCACCGCTAGCTTCAAATTGAGTTGAGATCGCCAACTCTTTTTTGTCTGCTTGCGGCCTGATCTGCTCAACTGAATCGCTCACCAGTTGAGCCATATTTACATCTTCTTGCCAGCCTGTTTCGCCACCACTGTCGAGTTTGGAAATGTCTAGTAAATCTTGAATCAAACTAGTTTGCCTGTCTACCAGCCGCTCGAGCGAGCCAAGAAACTGATGGCGCAGTTTAGGATCTTCAGCCGCTCCGGCCTGTAGCGCTTCCACTACTGAGCCAATTGCCATGGTCGGTGTCTTGAGCTCGTGCGAGGCATTAGATATAAACTCCTGGCGCACGCGCTCTTGCTCTCGCAAGCGGCCGATCATCTGGTTGAATGAAAGGCAAAGCTCGCCAATTTCGTCTTGTCGCCTTACTGGAAGAAAGGCCGAGAAATCGCCTGAAATAGAAATTTGTTTGGCCAGAGCACTCATTTCAATCAATGGTCGATTGACTCGTTTGGCCAGCCATAAACTGATAAGCACAGTGACTACGCCTGTGGCGAAAATAATTTCAAGAAAAACAAAAAGGTCTTTTTTCAGCCGGCGCTCAATATCGGTCAATGGCACACCCACGCGGATAACGCCTGTGGTAGTACCTGATGAGCGCACCGGGCAAGCAACATACATCCAGTTTTTCAAACTTTCAGGGTCGCTTCGGGTTGATTTAGAAATCACTCCAGCGAGGGCTTCATTGATTTCCTGCTCTTTTGCCAAATTCTCCTGCGGCCGCGGCTCAGATGAATCAGCGAGCAGGCGCCCGTCTGAATCGACCACAACTATAGCGACACCAAGTCTGGTGGCACGCCTATCTACCGCTGATTGAATACGCAACCTCGACTTGGGCGAGTCGAGTTCAAGGTCGTTGTCAATTTCAAGGCCGAGGTTGACCGCTTCTACCTCAAGAGTATTCTGCAGGTCGGTTAGAGACTCTTTGCGAATCGCCACCAGTGCCCAGAAGCTCACTGCCGCCAGCGCGAAGGTAATGACAATCAGATAAGTGATAAGCAGCTGGTTTGCCAAACTGCGGAAGAGCCATTTATATAAGATGCGGTCGAGAAGATTCACTTAACCCTCAGGATGTTCCTGAACTGATCATTAGTCTAAAGTCTAACCTCGTTTTTACAAGAGCCCAAAACAGCGCGAGAATCTGAATTTGCTTAAGGTCTTGGCTCTGATCAACGGTTTTTCCGAACACTTGACTAGCGCCTCGTGGGCTAGGCATTCTCGCAATATGTGGGAAACTACTTCACAGTCACTATAATCTTTTTGATTGCTCCAAAGCTTCAAAAATCTATTTAGTGCTCTGACTCAGAGGAGGTCCTGTTTAGAAATGTCCGTTGCAAACGTTACCGATTCCACCTTCGAACAGGAAGTGTTGAAAGCTGATATCCCAGTTCTCGTCGACTTCTGGGCTCCCTGGTGTGGACCATGCAAGGCCGTAGCACCTGTAGTTGAGGACCTTTCAAAGGAGTACGAGGGAAGACTCAAAGTAGTCAAACTGAATACAGACGAAAACCCCAAAACCGCCCATGCATACAAGATTCGTGGCATTCCAAGCCTATTCCTGTTTAAAGCCGGACAGGTTTGCGAGGAGGTTGTAGGCGCGGTGCCGAAATCCACTCTTGCCAAAGCCATCGAACAACACGTATAGAGCCACGGGCATCTAAAAGAGCCCGTTCACATTTTATAGAGATACATCAGTCGGCGAGTTCTTCCCGGCGGATTTGAAAGGAGAAGCAAATGCAATTTTACTCTGGCCGAAATCTAGCGAGTCTTGCGCTTTCCGCAGCGCTCTTGCTCGGAGTCGGACTTGTTGGCACCACTACTGAAGCTTCGGCTCGCACTCACCATCGTCATCATCACTATTCTCACCACAGAAATGATGCAGCTGATGTAGCCATAAAAAATGCCGATTGTTCAACAACCGTTCAAGCTTTGAAAAAAGCCAACGCCGTAGGCATGCTGCGCATTCGCGGACCAATCACAGTATTTGCTCCAAGCAATGCTGGTTGGGCCAAGATGACTAAAGAAAACCGTGAAGGTTTGATGAATGACCCTAAGCGTCTTAAAGATGTGCTCAAGTATCATGTCGTTAAAGGCAAATACTCTGCAGCTGATCTGGCTGACAAACGCTCCTTGACCACATTGCAAGGTGAGTCATTGATGATTGACAACAAGTCAGGAACAGTTGTTGTAGACGGTTGTATCGTCACAACAGCCGATGTGCCTTGCGACAACGGCGTGATTCACCTCATCGACGCTGTGGCCATTCCTGAAAGAGGCAAATAGGCTAACGCTTAACTCTAAAAATCTTGACCGGGTGGGCTATGGCTCATCCGGTTTGGTTTTTGGGGGCTGGGCCGTGTAAAAGCTTGAGCGATATCGCTCAAGCTTTTCAAGCAAAGTTCAGGGTAATCACTTATTGTGATTCCGTAATGGGAATGTGTAAAAGTTCTAAGGCTATGCCAATATATATGTAGACTGCGGTCTAAGGGGCAACCTCACTCAGGTAGGAACGAGGCTAAGTAGGAATGAAGGAAGCGGTCATTGGATTTATCATCGCGTTGATTGTTAGCTGCCTGCTGGCAGGCAATGAAGGCGGCAGCCCGCTCGTGTCGCCAACCGGTTGGACATTTGCCAATGCACCGGCACCAGACGCTGTCACTGAAGTTAACGCAGGAACTTTTCAGGGTGAGGTGCTCGATTCCACCACACCGGTAATGGTGGAGTTCTACAAAGAAAACGACGCCCACTGTCTGACCATGAAACCTATCGTTAGTAAATTGGCCACTGAAAGTCAGGGTTATGTGCGTGTTGTCAAAGTCAATGTTGATACCAACCAGGCTCTGGTCGAACGCTACGATGTACAGGGGGTGCCTGGTTTTGTGCTCTTTAAAGAAGGCAAAGCCATTAATGGCGTCAAAGGTGAAATGTCGCAGCCTGACCTGACAAAGTGGATCAAACGCGAATTAGACATGCCTGTGGATTAGGATTAGGGTTAGAGCCATGCTTAAGTACGCTATCGCTTTCTTTGTAGCCATGATTATGTCGGCCACCTTCGTCAACTATCAGGGGCCGGCGAGCCCAATGCCCGTTGGTCTTGCTGACGTCAAAGCTACTTCTTTAGGCGTATGGAAGAGACGTGAAGGCTTGATTCCAGAAGTGAAGGTAACCGGAGCCTTTCGCAAATATAGATACATGGTTGACGTTAACAACAAAAATGAAAATAGAGATGCCGATGGTTTCGGCAACGAATAGGAGTAGGGAAGAATCATGAAAAATTGGGCTCGTTGGACCCTTTTTATACTCTGGACTGTTGGCTTAATTCTCACGGCCCAATACTGGAATCCGTTTGCATCTCTTCCGGCATTTCTCAAATATTCGGTGATAACGCTTGTGGTGGCCGTTCTTTACGGTGCCTTCTTCATCATCATTCAATTCTATTTGATGCTTTCTGTAATTTTTCCATTGCCTCCGCGCGCAGACAGCAAAGCACCGAAAAGTATTTGGAAACGCTGGTTCAAGTGGCTATTCAAAGACTCGCCAATAAGCCCGAATGCTCCTAAAACTCTTGAAGAAATGACCGGCAACGACAAGGCCAAACAAGAGATTCGCGAAGTTATCGACATCATTCAAAAGTCGCAACATTATCAAGATTCTGGTGCGCAGGTTCCGAAAGGAATGATTTTCATCGGACCACCCGGCGTTGGTAAAACACTCTTTGCCAGAGCCATAGCAAACGAAGCTGGTGTGCCATTTTACGTCATTGATGGCGGCGGCGTAGCCGGAATTTTCATGGGCCTTGGTGTACTTAAACTGAAGACCCTGTTCCGCAAATTAAAGCAACACGATCGTGCCATCTTATTCATTGACGAAATTGAATCAATGGGATCAAAACGCTCACAAGACCAGGGTTTTGGTGGCGTTTCAGACATGAATATGACGCTCAACTGTCTGCTTACAGAAATGGACGGCTTCAGCGGCTCTAAGATCATGGTTATTGGTGCCACCAATAATGACTCCATGTTAGACCCAGCACTGATGCGTGCGGGCCGCATGGACAGGCGCATTTACTTCCAGATGCCCACGCCTGAAGAAAGAACCGAACTGTTTATATATTATCTGGGCAAAGTTGCAGCCGCCGCAGACATCGACTATGACCAAATTACAATGCTCACTGCTAATTACTCACCGGCAGAAATTGCCAATGTCGTAAACGAAGCAGCGCTGATTTCCAGACGTCCAGGAAATCCTAATAAAGTCACCACTGAAATGATCTTGCAAGCCTTAGATCGAGTCTCCGTGGGCCTGGAAAGATCACTGACTAATTCTGGTGTAGAACTGGTCAGTCACGATCCATCAATTAAATTCACCGACATCATCGGCATCGATGACATCAAACAAGAAGTGGTTGAGATTGTCGATTTCCTCAGACGCGGAGATGAACTTCGCAAAATTGGTGCAAAAATTCCAAAAGGTGTGCTCATGGTGGGGCCACCCGGCGTGGGTAAATCTATGCTGGCGAAAGCCATTGCCAATGAGGCAGGAGTGCCTTTCTACGGCTTGTCGGCCAGTCAGTTGAATAATATCGGTTCTGGCGCCGCACGCATCAGGGCTCTTTATACACAAGCGAGACAAAGCCCGGCAGCCATTGTCTTCATTGATGAAATTGACGCCATTGGCTCACCAAGGAACATTGATGGCAGCTCAGATCCACTTGGTACGGCTAGAAGCGGGGCACTGAATCAGCTGTTAGTTGAACTGGATGGCCTGGGTCGCAGCAACGTGATCACCATTGGCGCCACCAACATGCAAGATGATTTCGACCCGGCCTTCTACCGCTCAGGAAGGTTCGATCGCAAAGTATTTATCGGTATTCCAGACGCGCATTCACGCGGGTTGATCTTCGACAAATATTTGAAAAAGATCAGTCTGGCGTCAGTTCCTGACTTAACCAAACTAGGGAAGCTCTCATTCAACTTTTCTGGTGCCGACATTTCAGCAGCTTGTAACGAAGCTGCCATTCTGGCCGTGCGCAAAGGTAAGAGCCAGGTAACTGAAGAAGAACTGGAAGAAGCAATCGACAAAGTAATGATTACAGCCGGACACAAGCTCAATGTAGGCGGCATGAATTTGTCGCGTGTACCTGATTTAGAAGTCAAACTCGACGACCTTAAAGGGGTCGAAGAAGCCAAAGCTGAAGCGGCCGAGGTTGTTGCTTTGCTCAAAAATATGAAAGCCGTAGAAAAATTCGGCCTCAAACCCACCAAAGGGATTCTGCTGGTTGGCCCGCCCGGAACCGGTAAGACCATGCTGGCAAAAGCAATTGCTAACGAAGCTGGAGTGGCTTTCTACTCGCTCTCGGGAGCCGACTTCCAATCAATGTGGGCCGGCGTAGGATCAAATCGTGTTAAAGCTGTCTACGAACGAGCCCGGCGGAGCGGCAAACCAGGCATCGTCTTCATTGACGAAATTGATGCGATTGGCAGCACGCGTGGTGTCGAACGTGGTGGCGGTGCTGTGCAAGATTCAAACAAAACTCTCAATTCACTATTGGTTGAGTTGGATGGTTTCGGCAAACACAGTATTCTCACAATTGGTGCCACCAACAGCATGCATATGCTTGATCCTGCCCTTCTAAGGCCAGGCAGGTTCGATAGACACATTGATGTGCCGCTACCGAATCTTGAAGGTCGTGAAGCCATACTGAAAAAATATCTTGAGAAATTCAAAGTTTCACCTACCGTTCAAGTAATGGAAATTGCCCGCATGACGTTCTTGCAGGCTGGTGCCGATCTTGCCAATATCGTTAACGAAGCAGGATTATTTGCCATTCGCGAAGGCCGAATTGAAATTACTCATTCAGACATGATTCGCGCCATTCAAAGAGTGAGCTTCGGCATGAGCCGCAGTCAGCATATCGGTGTAAAGGAATTGTTTGAGACCGCATATCACGAAGCCGGTCACACTATTGTTTCTTACTTCCGCAATCGAAAAGAGCGCGTTCAGGTTGTGACAATTGTGCCAACCGGACAAGCACTTGGTTATATGTGGTCGGTGGAAAAGGAAGATCGTTTCGTATCTGGAGCCAACAAACAAGATTATCTGGTTGATATTGAAGTATCACTGGGTGGTTATGTAGCGGAAAGCCTGTATATGGATACCACCACCAGTGGTGTCTCACAAGACTTGATTAATGTCGGTAATATTGCTCGCCGTATGATCAAAGACTGGGGTATGGGCTCATTCCCGTTGAACACGCACACTGCCTTTGGTGTGCAGGGCCGGTCTGCTTCCGGCACAACTGAGCGCGAACTTGAACTGGAAATCAAAGAAGTCGTGGATGGTTGCCTGGAGAATGTACGTAACTTACTTAAAGAAAAACGCAAAGAACTCGACTTGATCGCCCATGCACTAGTTGAGAAAGAAACTCTCTTCTACAAAGATCTGGTGCACATTCTCGAACCGGGTAAAACCGACGAGCAAATCAATAAAGAGATCGATACCTTGTCTGAACGCAAGTTAGTCGGTACCGCGCCCATAGTCAATCTAGAATTCTTACCCGGATTGACACAGTTAGGACAGGGTGCCGGCGGAGGAGTTGGAGGTGGGGGCGGAAACGGCTCTGGAAACCCGCAAAACAATAAGACTCTTGATTTAAATCTTGATCAAAAAGAGCCACCAGACAATTTCAATCCAGCCAGTTAGGCGAACTCAGTTGATTGCAATTCTCAAACACAACAAAGTAAAGGCAGCCCATCAGGCTGTCTTTACTTTCTGTCTTTTGCTGCTGGTCATCGGATTTATAACACAGCATGCCAGCGCAAATGATTTCGGTTTCACCAATAAGAAATCTCGACCCCCCTGCCAATATAAAGCCACATCGGCTAAACAATATGCGCCCCTGACTAATGCTTTTATAGAGAAGGCTTCCAGCACTAAAAAAGACTTTACTGGTGGAGATGCCGCCTACAGCATCAAACTAGGCCCTAAACGAACGCTGTGGCTCTTTGGCGACTCATTTATTGGTTTGTTGCAGGCTAATAATCGAGTCGGCTCCACCATGGTGCACAACGCGCTGGCTATAGAAGAAAGAAGCGGCGACGCTCCGGGCAAATTTACTTACTACTGGGGCATTCAAAAAAGTAAATCAGGCAAAATCAACGAACAGGGTTTTTTTCAATGTCTTGACCCTCTCGATTATTACTGGCCGGGGCACGGCTTTATGGCCGGTGGCAAGTTGTATCTATACTTGCATGTCGTCCGCACCGACCGTAAATTAGCCGCTCCATTTCAATTCGATTTACGCACAGATCATTTGATCACTGTTTTGAATCCACAAGATTCGCCGGACCGCTGGCGCTGGCAAACAGAACTGCTTCAAAACAGCTCTAAACGTTTGCTATATGCAGCCGCCTGTTGCGTTGATAATCAATACGCTTATGTCTACTGCACCAATGGCGGTGTCAGTTTCAACAAATACAAACATCCCATTTGCCTGGCGCGCTTTTCTTTGGCTAAAGCAGAAGGTCGGCTGCTGAGCAAACCTGAGTGGTGGTGCGATCAGTGGCGGCCGACCCTTGAATTTCCTGAAATGCTTTTTGAAGACGGAGCCTCTGAGATGTCTGTGACAAAAATTTGCGGACTGCCGGGATTTTTTGCATTCTACTTTGCGCCGGACAAACAAGAAATTATGATGCGTCAAGCATCTAAACCCGAAGGGCCCTGGTCAGACAGAGTGTCTATCTATCAGATCAAAAATCAACCAGGTCTGTTTTACTACAGCGCTAAAGCCCATGCTCAATATACGAAGGGTAAAGGCGAAATAGTGCTGACCTATTGCTCAAACAGCAGCCAATTTTCGCGTTTAACTAATGGTGATATTTATCGTCCACAAGCCATAAAAATCACCATCGCCCCGGCCAAGTAATTTAAAAAAAATACCTTTAAAGGTATTTTTTTCGCCAAGACTTACTTGCTTACTTACTCACTTACTTTGATAAAGCGCGTGAATTGAATTTCGATCGCGCTCAGAGAGAAAACCAGTATATGGTGGATGCGCCATAGGAAACATAATGTCGTGCGGATTGCTTGAATGACCCAATCCTAACGAATGACCAACTTCGTGCAATACATAAGCATCAAGCTTGCGCGCATCCTTGTGGTCTTCCCAAAAAACTTCAACCCGAGACCATTTGAAAGCATCAGAACCGGTTTCATCCCACTGTTGAGCAGTTTCTCCAGCCTTCAGACCAAGGCCATTGCCGCGAGTACCACGCACCAGTCGAACCAGTTTGCAGACTATATCGGCAGAGCGCTGCTCTGGTACAACTACAAAATTGACCTTGCCACCACTGGCGTCACGCCACTGTTCAAAAGAGCGCACCACACTTTTATAGAAAACATCTTTGAGTGACTTCAGCTCAGGGTCTGACCAGATTGATATACGCACAGGCATGGCCGTTTTTTTCCACTTGTGCGCCTCACTTAAATCGACATAGTGTGCTGAATTGGCATCACCAAGCGAGCGGTAATATTCTAAGCGCCGCAAGGACCAGTTGGCATGGGCCTCATCACTAGCTTCTAAAATTCTACTTTTGAGAATTTGCTTGTAAACCAGAACGGCATCGGCAAACCGACCGGTGTGCTCATAGAGTTCGGCCATACCAAAACGGGCGTCATTGTCGCGTGGGCTGATAAAAGTGCACGCTAAAAATTGGCCCTCGGCTTTAGCAAAACGACCGCCCTCAAGCATAGCCCGTCCCAGACCTAGATGAGCAGCCAAATTATCTGGTGATGTTTCTATGGCACGCTCAAAAACTTCCTGAGCTTTAATATGCTCACCCGATTTCAAAAATTGTTTTCCTTGAGTGATTAGCTGACCGACGTCACTCTTATTGAAAGTTTGAACGACCAAAACCGGCCTCGGAGTTGGCAACGTAGGCTCGGCTAAAACTGCCGCGGCATTCGAAATGAGAGCCACCAACAGCACAATGAAAATATTTAGTCTGGCCATTTCCATATCTTAGCGCCAAAATTTAAATTATCCGCACGAAAAAAAAGGACGCCGGGCGTCCTTTTTAAGATTATCCAGTTGATTGATTCGACTAGCTGACTGTAAAGTTTTCGAAGTCAGGTTCTTGAGCCTGAGAACCAGACTTAGCCAATCTTTCCTTGTCGGCTTTCTCGCGAGCAAGTCTGTCGCGATTGGCTCTAGCGATGCTTTGCTGCGTAGCACTTACCGAAGCAACGTAAGCGTCATCTTCAGGATTCACCTTGTCGTTGCTGCTGAGAATGCTGGGCTGAACGTCAGGTGTTGTTGTGTTTACCTCTGCTTTCAGTTGAGGAGTAGGTTTTACTTCAGGTGTAGTTTTCACTTCCGGTGTAGTTTTTACTTCTGGTGTAGTTTTCACTTCAGGTGTAGTTTTTACTTCTGGTGTGGTTTTTACTTCCGGTGTGGTTTTTACCTCAGGTGTGGTTTTTACCTCAGGTGTGGTTTTTACCTCAGGTGTCACCACACCCTCACCACTTCTCTTACCATCAAATTGAGATGGCTGCTCTTCTTCAGCTTTCTTCTTAGCTGCGTTGGCTATTTCAAGAGCTTTAGCATCGAACTGTTTCATGCTTGCTTCTACTCGAGCTTTAACCATTTCAGGTGACATTACGTGCACGATATCACCAGGATGCAACATCTTGTTTTGGTCAAGACGGCCGCCCCAGCCGTTGTTTTTTGCCAGCGCCTCAGAAAGTGCCACCACGTTCCGCTCATTTGAATGGCTGCCGTCTTTTTCTTGACGGAGCACATCGCGAGCAATTCTGTCCCAACCTTGGCCAGGCTGAACACTGTAATCAGCGCGAGCTTTGAAGTGCTCTTCAGCCGACTTAGCGAAAGCTTCTCTAACTTTTGCCACGTCTTCACCAGCTTTAAGTTCAGGCATCACCAGTTCTGGAATCGGCTTCGGTGCTTCATAGCGGCTGACTGGACGCTGGGCCGCTCTACCATCAGACTCAGTTCTTGCTTCGCCATCATCTTTCACCGGACGCCTACCACCGCCCACTTCTTGTTCTTTCACTGGACGCTGAGTGGAAGTTCCGTCTCCATTGTCAGGTTTAAGCGGTCTGACGCGTTGACCCGTGGCCACTTCGCCTGAGCGCACTGGTTGACCACTGCTGTCGACTACCGGATTACCGTTACCGTCAACAACTACACCCTGTTCAGGTTTTACAGGTCTCACCTCGCGGGTACGACTATCAGCCTGCACGGCCCTGACTCCAGTATTTTGTGTCTCAGCAGCACGCTCATTGCGCGTTGCACCGGTGACATTGCTTGCCCACATATCATCCACAGACTGGCCCCGCATTTCCGCCAACCGTTTCAAATCGATCTCACCATGAGTGACTTTGTCTGGTTGCCCATTATGCTCTCTGCCGCCGCCAGCCCGATCAAATTGTCCGCGCAGCGATTTGCCGAGGTCGTCATCCCACTGCGAATCAAGCAGGCGAGCCGCTCTCAAATTGTCACGTGTATAGCCGAAATCGCCGCGGGATTCGCCGTCATTATAATTAGCTATAAATTTGCGAATGTCTTTGCGTGAAATTTCACCGTCTGGCTTATCACTGCGCTGAGTATCAAGAACAGCGGCCAACGAGCGTCTAGGATCACCGTCATTGCGCAACAAGGCAGATGACACTTCGTCTTTCTGTGCCTGTTTGCGCTCAGCTAACTCAGACTGCTGTCTATTTTCGCGCTCTTCGGTACGCGGCTTTTCATAAGCTTTGACAAGCTTGTCGAAATCTTTATGCGAAAACTCATTGTCTTCACCGCGTTGGCCAAAAATAGGTACAGCCCGCTTCAACTCTTGCTGCGTGTTCAATGAGCCATATATTTCTTGCAATCGGCCCATCATGACCTTTTCGAGACCATTAACGGCAATTGGATTGCGTGGATCAAGCTCCTCGTAATTAACTTTGCCATCGCCCGACGTATCGAAGCGGCTCATGTTGTCACGAATCCAACGCACACTGTGCTCGTCCAATTTCCCATTGGCACGCAGGCCTTCGCCTACACTTTCGCCCAACTTATTGAACTTGGCTGGATCGTTATACTCCGGTTTCTGGGCGTCTTGAGCGAGCTTTGCCATAAGGGCCTTGTGGGCTTGATCTCCGCCCTGTGAAAAATCGCTGCCAGCTTCTACAGCATCCTTCACATCTCTCTTAAAACTGTCATCGCCTTTGGCCATAAGTCGTTTTCCTCAGAATCTCAGTAACTGATAAATGAATAGTTTTGGGGGGTGGTCAATTTATTTATTCCCGGCATGCGACAGTTAGAACCGCCGTCATGCACGCTTTTATACGTTGACATCTTTACTCTGACACTTTGGCCCAAATGTGTCATGGGGGAAAATACGTAGTAAGGCTCCGAAATTTATTAAAATGACTCTATGGACTTCGACGAAGATATTCAACCATCCTTACTAGACACCCTTGAAAGCCACAAACCAGTCGACGATCGTGACGGCTGGGAAAGAGCAGTTTTTCTGGCCACGGCTATGGCTGCCCTTTCGTCAAATATTTTAAGTTCGTACATTCGTTATTGTCTTGATGGCGGAAAAGAAGGGTCGGTGGTTTTGCCTTTTGAAGTGGCCGATGCTAACTACACGCAGACCACCAAAGAGATACTGACCTTCAATTTGTGGCTGGTTATTTGCGAAGAATGTGGACCGGAAGTGCCCCCATGGTTTCGTGATTTTATATACACAGCTTTTCAGGTGGCCGATCAGCTTTCGGAGGTACCCTCCGTCAAGTCTATTTTTGAACAGTACCCGTTAGATAGCGGGCCCATCGCCGTTTCGCAAGCCCTGTCGATGATTGTTTGCCACCGTCTGGGGCTCGGGGCGACAAAAGCCGAAGCAGCGCTGGCTCTCGGCGATTTCATTTTAGACTGCAGTGCCAGACGCCAAGACCTACTCAAATTTTCGCTCACAGAGTCGATAATGGCCCTCGACGCCTGGATAGCCGACATGAAGCCTCAAGCAATTTAGCCCGCCTTTTAACCCGCTCAGGGATTAAATGCAAACAAGAAGGTCGTGACAAAATTAAATCCGGCGTGACCGATGATGGTGGTGGTCGTATTAGTGAAACGTCTGACGATACCCATAAAACAAGACCAGATAGCTACCTGCAAAATTAGTGTCGGAGCATTGGCAAACTGAGCGTGCAAAATGCCATGCAGAAGAGCTGCCGGCAAAATTCCCAGCACAGGCTGAATAGCACCTCTAATTAAGGTCTCTTCGCCAATGCCGGCACATAGTGCTGCAGCAAGAGCGAGAAAGACTGAATAACCAAAACCTGCGGCACCACCAGGGGCAGCAAAAGTTGTGGCGTTGTAGGCAGAAATTTTTGAAGCCATATCGCCGGTCTGATGTGTATAGAGTGACCAGCAAAGATCGTATAAAAAGCTGAAGACCACCAAGCCTAAACCGATGCCTACTTGTGTGAGTGTAGGTTTCGACCAGCCTAACCTGGCGAAAGCTTCTTTAGGTTTGCGGGCGACTAAAATTCCCACTCCACATACAGCCATTAATACTAGTCCAAAGCCGTTATACGAGAAAAGCTGCTCGGGGGCGATTGGTAAACCGGGCATCAATTGTGGGAAATCAAAGCCAGCAGGATTGGTATTGGCCAGATACATGCCAAAAGTGGCTATATAACAGAACGTCCCGACCATGTGCGGAATAGAGAGAGGCTGAAAGACCTTTATATTGATGATTGACGCCCACACTGACATCTTGTGACGCATGGGACCGGTGATGCAGCGTAGCGAAACCACGCCATCAAGAATAGTCAGAAGCCGCGATAAAACTTGACGGAATGGCAGAAATAAAAGGAACAGACAGGCCAGACCCATCGTGCCTGTAATCTGGTAATACCAGGGTGATCCACTGGTCATAGTGCCGCTCAAATAAGCGATACCCGAAAAGATAAAAAAGGTGCCGATGACAATGCGCAGTAACCATTCAAGCCATTTTCTTGTTCTAGCGCCGTGAGCCATCAGGCCCAGCACTGAACAACTAATGATTGCAATAAGATCCGACGGCACCGACACACCCTCTTATAAGCGAACTACTAAGCGAACTACTAAGCCAACTACGTTTTTCCAGCGAAGTTTAATAGCGCACTGCGGTTTACCCCCTTTTAATCTACTTTGGACATGATAATATATTGTCAAGGTCCGAAAGTGTGGGTATCTTCTATCATAGGGGTAAATATCCGAATAAGCCTGCAATCTGGGTACAACATATTAAGGATTGAGATTACCGGCTGTAATTACAAAAGCATATTCGTTCAAGCAGCTTTCCTAAAGCTGTGGTCAAATAAGTAATAGCGATAAGAGCCTAAAAAGTTCGCATAATAAGTTCGGAGGAATAAAGACTAAAGATGAAGAAGCGTCTACTAACAGCGGCTGTTCTGGCCACCACACTAGGATTCGGACTTTTGACTACGGCCAGTTTTGCTAATGGCCCGCTCATGATTGGCCCTGCTCCAGTACCTGCCACAGGTATTCATGCATCAGTCAATACCATGCCTGTTCAAACCAAAGTGCTCAGCACTTACAGACAGGTTAGAGCGTTCTGGCTATCTCGCGCTTTAGTGAGATAACGGTTCGTCATTGCCGCTCAGGCAAGTTCAAATTCTAAAAGAGCCGCTCGAAAGGGCGGCTTTTTTACGCCTTTCAAAAACGCAGAGATATTTTCAAAAATTTCTCTGCGATTCTACACTCTATTTTCCAATACGAACCACAATCTCATCAGGACCGGCCAGATTTAGCCTTTCCCGCGCTAATCTTTCGATACCGGTAGATGAGCGGTAGCTCGACAGACCATCTTTCAATTCTTTATTGATTTCTTCCGCCTGACGGCGGCCATCATTTAAAGCGTTGGCCTGTTGATGCAGATAGACCTGCCGCTGGCACGACCCGACAATAGCGCGACCAGCCTGATAAATGGCCAGCGATGTGATCAACATGATAACGACCTGGCGGCCCAGCGCAGCTGTAGGTTTGAAATTTTGCAATTTGATCAAAGTGAGACTTCCGCCGCTCGATGAGTGTAGCTCTTTAAAATTTCGTCGATCTGGCGCTTGAAGTCAACCATTAATGAATCAATTAATTGTTCAGAAGTACCCTCACCAGATACACGAATGACAGGCTCGGTGCCGCTTGGTCGTAGAAGCAACCAGTTGTCTTGATCATAATAAAGCTTAAGGCCGTCAGTCTTATCGATTTTTAAAAGCTTCTGCCCGGCTAGAGACTCAACACCATTGTTGGCCAAGTGAGCCAATAGCTGTTTCTGGGTGGTAGCAGTCAAATGCAAATCGCCTCGCACTTGAAAAAATTTGACGCCTATTTCAGTTTCCAAACAGGCCCAAATATCTGCCAGCGGTTTTTGCTCATAAGCAAGCATTTCAATGACGAGCAAGTTGGCTAGAATACCGTCTTTCTCAGGGATGTGCCCTTTAATAGAAACACCACCTGATTCTTCGCCACCAATGAGCACGTCTTCGGTACGCATTTTCTCGCCAATATATTTGAAACCAACAGGAGTTTCGATCAAAGGCAAATTATATTTAGCGGCCACATGATTGAGCATGTGGGTGGTAGCAACGGTGCGCACGATAGCACCACTGAGACCGTGATTTTTAACAAGATGCCTTGTGAGCAAGCAGAGCAGCTGATTAGGCGTAAAGAAATGGCCCTGGCCGTCGATGACGGCAAAACGATCGGCGTCTCCGTCAGTGGCGATACCGAGATCAAAATCACCCGCTTGAATGGTGGCAATCAACTCTTTGAGATACGCCGGCCGAGGCTCAGGCATGCCACCACCAAAAAGCGGATCGCGGAAATTGTGCAAAGTCACAGGCTCGAGGCCAGCCTCTTCAATGAGCTTATCCATGTAGCCGCGGCTGGTACTATAAAGGGCATCGTAGGCTATTTTCAAACCAGACTGAGAAATCTTTTTGAAATCGACCAGCTTTTTGACTGCCTCCATATATGGTGCACTAGCGTCAAAGAATTGCAGGTCATCAGGCGATAATTCAATCTGCTGCGGACAGTGCTTAAGATTAGCGACAATTTTTACGGTAATGTCTGTGGTGGCAGGGCCGGCATATGGTGGAATATATTTGACGCCGCAATACTCAGGCGGATTATGACTGGCGGTAAACTGCAGCGCACCACCAGTGCCACCAAAAATATCAGCTTGCGTAGCCCAGGCAATACAAGGTGTCGGTATATCGCGCTTTGCGATTTTGGCATTGATGCCCATAGCCATGAGCACTCGGGCCGATCGCTCGGCAAACTGCTCGGCCATAAAGCGAGTGTCATAGCCAATTAGCACTGGCAATTCAGCGTCATTTTGACCATAAGCCGTTTGAACATATTTGCCAATGGCGTAAGAAACTTTCTCTACGTTGGCAAAAGTAAAGGTCTCAGCAATGATGGCGCGCCAACCGTCTGTTCCGAATTTGATTTCAGACTCTTCGCTTCTGGCGCTGGTCTCGCTGTGTCTATTTAAATTACTCATGTGATTTTCCAGCTTATTAGATGGTTTGTTCGTTAAAGCGCAGCCAGATAATTGAACACATATTCCCGCAGCGACTCCCATGCAGTTCCTGCCTGCCTTTTGCCCTGGTGGCCAGCCGGAACATTTTTACTGCCTGGTGGTGAAACCTGAGCCGGTTTCAGTTGTTCGAGCTCGCTGTCGGAAGAAAAATCGATAATCGAACCGTCGCGGCCGTAGAAACGATAAGTGCCAGAATCTTCACCACCGCTAAAATCAACACTGGTAGCCAGACTTTCGCTCATGGCGTTGCGCTGCACCGGCCTGAAGCGTGTAGTCATGCGAAATCCGTCAGAGCAAAATAAAGCGGTCATAGAGATCCATTGGCCATTAGCGTCAGGCAGCAAGCGCCTTTCAGTGTGTACTGAACGAACTAAGTCGATGCTCCAAAACTGACCGTCTTCGCGAGCAATGCTGACGCAACCGCAAGCATCTACTTGCATTGATTCACCTTGCGCTTTGACTCGGCCGCGGCCGTCGCGCACCAGCACTCCATTACTATCGGCTTCACCCTGCGAATGTACTGTGCCGCTTGGATCGCTACGCACAAACGAAATCAGGTGACCTTTTTCGTCGTAGCGCAAAACTACTGACACGCCTCGCTCTGAGACAATTTCTTGCACGCGACCAATCGAATCTTTTACTACGCGCGAACCATTGGCAAATGTTTCTACCCGTTCACCGCTTTGTCGATTTCCTTTATTAGCACCGCTCAGAGCCTTCATTTCAATGCGTGGACGCGTTTTAAGTAATGCCGCCATGGTTTCAGTTTCATTGCGATTATTGGCATTATTGACTCTGGCTGCATTGCTGCGCAGACTGCGCAAAAATCCTCCTGGACCACCAGGACCGTGATCACCAGCCACTTCTCGGCGGCCGCGTTCGGTGTGGATATTCGGCTCGTCATCAAAATTGGCTTTCGGCCAGTAGCCTTCTTGAGCTGACATGTCAAATTCGTCTTGGTCGTCGCTCTTTTCTACTTGAGAAGAAGAAGCACCGGCATTGAGCCAGTTTTCCAGCATTTGCGCAGCCGAAGAACTTGAGCCCATTGACGCCACTGAAGTTTCATCGAGCAGAGAACGCTCTTGCTGTGCGGCATTTTGCGAAAGATAATTGAGCAGCCTGCCGTCATAAACCCGGCCACCCTCTATGTGCGTGAATGATCGCGCTTTGCCCTGGGCTCTCACAGTATGGCGTGGTTGATTGTTTTCTAGCATCATTTTCTAGCATTAATGTCTGCAGAAACAGGGCCTACAAGTCTCTTTGATTAAGCGCAGGCGCCACAATTGTAGCATTGTTGCAACAAATCAAGAGGTGAGCCGTAACTCATAAATGGCTTGCAGCCTACTTATCGTAGCGAGTTACTTGGGTGTCGAGCCAACCGCGAACCTGCAATGATTCAGCCATACGGATGCCCGACATGCGCTCGTCATACATAGCGACGCAAAACTGGCCGATATCAATTTTGCCCTGGCTAAGTAAAAACTCCGCCAGGTGCAGTGACTTCATCTCGTTTTCGTTCACGTAACCGGCGCTGAGAACAAGGTCAGAGACTGGTACTTCAGGGAAGCTACGCATCTGATTAGTTAGTGCCTGTACTTCCGCTGAGCCGATAATCTGCGCTGCTTTGAGCAGCTCAATCAGCATAGGCAGTGGTTGCTGCACGATAGGCTGAGTAGTCACCATCATTGGTTGAGCTGGGCGCTCTTCCACAAATTCAATCAGTTCGAAAGTGCCGTCATCAGGAATATGCTTGTTCTCGACCAGCTGCGAGCGGCCCACAATCAAATCATGGCTCAGACGCAAACGCGGCTTGCGCAAAATAAATCCAGAATCGAGAATGCGATAGTAATCGAGCCTGTGCTCCTTGGGAGCCGATTCGCGTAAGAATTTTTTCGCCGTACGGAAATAGGCAGCCACAACCACTGATGGAGTGACGTCTCTATCGATATTTAAAACAGCGTAGAGGTCGCGCGGCAACTCTGTTTGATTGGGCCTTAAATCAGGCACCAGATCGGGAAAGAGCTGATACAGCTCACTGCAAGACTTAACTTGTCCTACCGCATCATTTTCGGCCCAACTTGTGCGCAGAGCTGAGCAGAGAATTTGGCTCTCTAACTCAATGCGATTGGCACCACCTGCATCAGCCATCCGTAAGCCTTACCTTTGCTTTTAGTTCTTCTCAACTTCGAAAGTAAGTTCTGTGTGGCCGACTCTAACTTTGTCGCCTGCAGAAAGTACCTGTCTTTTCACTACCGGATGTCCGTTGAGCAAAGTGCCATTGGTGGAACCAAGATCTTCAATCCAGAAATCGCTTTCTTCAAATGTAATCCAGGCATGGTGCCGGGAAGTAAAAGTATCATCGGGGATCACTACCTGATTAGACGGATCCCTGCCGATTTTAACTTTCGCGCTGCGCAGCGTGTATTTTTGACCAGTCTTTACCACCACGATCACAACCGACTGCCCCATTGGTTCTTCCGGCAGCTTAGCCTCGCCCTGCTTCAAATAGTCTAATTGCAGACTCTTGAGGTCGAGGTCTGTGACCGTAGCGCAATAGACGCAGCGTGTCCCTACTGGCGTCGGGCGCCCGCAGCTTGGACATGGCTCTGTATTATCTGGCATGCGGCTCCTAATTTCACTCCGAAAGCGCTTGGCTACTGATTAAATCAAACGCTATCAATTACATTCGATTATTATACGCACCCACTTTTCACAACGTTGCATTCCAAAAGGCAGTAGCAAATTTTGTGAAGCTCAAGAGGTTTTTCTGACTTGCCCACCTGGCAACTGCAAATAACCACAGGATTTGACCTTGCGCAAAAAAATGCCGCTCAGTAGGCTATCTAGACACCAATACGGGGGCGCCTGCCTCTTTGCAGCACTTAAATTTTCCGGGTTAAATTACTGAGATTTTCGCGCGCCTTGTAAACAAATCAGGCGCTTGCCACTTGAGCCACGTCGGTATCTTCTTTTTGCACATCGCCTTCAGCCTTGCGGGTACGGAAGCAATAAGTGCAATAAACAGGCTTATAACCTTTAGGTTGGAAAGGCACGCGAGTGGGCGAACCACATTCGGCACAGGCAACTTCGGCTGTACGCCCAGGATCATCACCGTTGCGTTGCACTCGCATCAAAATGCGACAGTTAGGACAGCGTTTCGGCTCGTTAACAAGCCCTTTTGCGCTAAAAAACTCTTGTTCTCCTGCTGAGAAGACAAAAGCCTTATTGCAATCGCGACAATTAATATCCTTATCCTGGAAAACCATAGCGTGCCACCTGTGAATAGGGGTTTCCTTAACGGGTCTAACATAAGACCACTTTTGTTCGGCTCAACCCCTCAGGGGTCAGTATAGCCATGCTATCACGAGTTACCTTACGGAGGATATCGGCAAGACCGCACTCTAGGGGAAGCACCATAGAAATATGGCAATCACCTTAATGGTAAATTTGATAAAACGAAGTGCTGTAGCCGCAAAGCTAACGTTGGCGGGAGTATGCACTAACGGAGAAGGAGACGGGCTCACCACTATAGAAAGCTGCGGCGGCAACCATAACTGCATTATCGGTACAGAGAGCGGGAGTTGGACGGAAAACTCTAAATTTATCAAGACTCTCAAAACGTTTGCGCAGGTCGGAATTAGCTGCTACTCCACCTGCCAGAACAATCTGCGAAATACCTGCCGACTCCGCCACAGCAAGTGTTTTGCGAAATAGTACGCGGTTGACGGCATCTTGAAATGACGCGGCTAGATCGTTTACTGGCAACCGACTAACTGTGTTGTCATCGGCCTTAAGGTTTTCCACTGTGCGCATCACTGCCGTTTTCAGCCCGCTAAAGCTGAAGTCACTACCAGCAACCACACCTTCAGGAAATCGAAAGGCCTTGGGGTTTCCCTTAATGGCAGCCTGATCGATTGCCGGACCACCCGGGTAACCCAGACCAAGCAAACGCGCTACTTTGTCATAAGCTTCACCCGACGCATCATCTATAGTCTGACCAACGATGGTTGCGTGTTTATAGTCTTCAAAATGCATTATTTGAGTGTGGCCGCCGCTGACCACCAGAGCGACAAAAGGCGGCTCAAGCTCGGTGTCGATATAGTTGGCGCAAACATGAGCAAAAATATGGTCAACGGCGAGCAATGGCAGACCGTACGACCAGGCCAGAGCTTTGGCGCAAGACAGGCCCACCAGTAGAGTACCAATCAGCCCCGGACCTGTGGTGCAAGCCACTCCGGCCAGAGTGCGCGGATCGATTGCGGCTTCATCTAAAACTTCTTCAACCAGATCGTTAATCACTTCCAGATGTCGGCGCGCCGCCACTTCCGGCACCACTCCACCAAAAGCTTTATGCACCTCGGTTTGCGAAATTAGCCGACTGGCAATGACTTTGCGGCCGTCCTCGACAATGGCCACAGCGGTTTCGTCACAACTAGATTCCAGACCGAGAAAAAGCATTGGGCTCCTCTAAACTTCAACACTATCACTCTCAAAGCAGACCAACTGCTGAGATTTAACTTGTGTGCAGGCCTATTTCCTGTTGACAAGGGTGAGTGTCGGCCTTATTATTTTCTATCTAAAGGCCCGATTTATTGCTCGCTTTCGCGGGCATAAGGTAGATGGGGCTGTCAGCTGAAAAAGTAAACTTTTTGCAGCTAACTTACTAACAATAATAAATTGCTCCTCGTTACCTAATCAGGTTGCTATATGCCAAATTATATTAATGGTCGTTTGTTCACAAGAAACGCATCAGCCCTGGTTTTAACCAGTCTGGCCCTGGTGATGTCTGGTTCGATTGCCGCTCAGGCACAGAGTTTCGACACCAGTAACGTAGGCGGTGTGACCATGGGCCCCAATGGCCCTCAAGGATTCCTTAATATGCCGAATACCCCGACCATGATGAATGTTCCTCAAGGCGGCGGACCCGGATTCACCATTATCGGTGGCACTCAAGCCGAGCGCTCCATGGCTGCCACCGGTGACCAGGCGCACATGAGCGCCCGGACAGGTCACAACAGCGATCCAACCCTTAATCTCAGCCCTCAAGTTACTTCAAAAAGCAATCCTGTAATGGGTAACGGCGCCAACTTTGGCTTGCGCAAAACCGAGACCGGTTTGATGGCACCAGGATCTTTCGACGGCGCCGCATTACCTGTGAACAACCACCACTTTGATTATGGTTTTAACCAGAATCAGGGCGGCTATTATCAGAGTATCTACGGTTCCGATAAATTGATAAACGGCTTGATAGGCGGCATTTTGCCAGGCATTCTCTCCAGCAGCAGACAAAGGCTTCCCCCAGTGTCACAAGGATCCGTCGATATAGACATTGCGCCCAATCACGGCAGGTAATTTGAAATGAACATGCTCAATTTGTTTAAACAGCTATCTTCCGTCTCTCTGGCGTGCGCGGCAGTGACAGTGTTTTCCAACTCTGCGGCTCTGGCTCAGAGCTATGATCTGAGCACACTGAGCACCGGGGGAGGGAATGCCAACGAATCAATGGCAGCCACCGGGGTCTACGGCCGCGGCAGTTTCAAAACCGGTCAGTCGCCGGCCGAAGCCAGACTCTATGGTCACACCACGGGCGTTACCAAAAAAGGTCTGGGATCGGTGACAACCGGTTTAGGCCACTTGCAATTGCCGTATGCTAATACAGCCGGATTGGCTCCAGTATTCGGTTTCGGGCAGCAAGTAATTATGCCGCCACGTTACACAAGCGTTCTTGACGATGCCATAACTACGATTAATCCTCGCACAGGCACTCTGTTCTCAGTCACTCCGTCTACTGGTGAAGTCTATTCGCGTATTGGCAATATGCGCACAGGTCTCACTTACGATGGCAGCGGTAATCCTTCGGTAGCCGTTGACAATGGTAATGGCGTGGGCGCTTCAGTGGGAAGCGGCGGCATTAGCGTAGGCAGCGGAGTATTAGGCGGGGTGCTGGGCGGATCTGGCGGTGGCGGCAGCGGTTTCTAAAATCAAATCTTCACTGGTACTCCACTCTTACTTCACATCACACACTCGCACATCACACACATCACTTGGCATGCACTGGTTGCATGCCTTGTTTTTTTATGGCAGGCTAACTGCATCTAAATAACTAAATAACTAAATAACTACTTACCAACCAAAACTACCGACCTGGGAGATGAATATGCCGGAAGTAATAACTCTCGAAGTCGTCTCCACAAAGGACGCACCTCAAGCGATCGGCCCTTATTCTCAGGCCATTAAACATAATGGTATGGTCTTTGTCTCGGGCCAGATTCCGTTAAACCCCGCCACCATGACTCTGGTGGAAGGCACAATTGTGGAGCAAACCCACCAGGTTTTGAAAAATCTCACCGCAATTCTGGCCGCTTCTGGGAGTAATTTCAGCAATGTTTTGAAAACTACCGTATTTTTGCGTGACATGAACGATTTTGACGAGATGAATAAAATCTACGGGGAATATTTCACTAGTCACAAGCCGGCGCGAGCAACTGTGCAAGTTTCTCGCCTGCCAAAAGATGTGGCCATCGAAATCGAACTGGTAGCCGCTTACTAAGAAAAACACTAATCTAAATTTGTGCAATTTAACACCACCTGAAATTACCGCCATAGTTGCCACCGCAATTGGTGCGGCCACAGACCTTAAAACTCTGAAAATTTACAACTGGCTGACTTTCCCCACCATGGCTATTGGTGTGGCACTTAACTCGTATCTATACGGCATAGACGGCGCCATTAATTCAGGTCTGGGTTTGGGTCTGGCGGCCCTCCTAATGATGTTTCCAAACCCCGGCAAACGCATGCACTTTGGTGACGTCAAAATGATGATCGCCGTGGGCGCGCTCGTCGGCTGGCTGAAACTACTGCTGGTGTTTTTCTATTTCAGTTTATTCTACGGACTTGTAGCTCTTATTATTATGATCCGCGCCATTCCAAAAGATCAGTACAAAGCTTTCTGGCTGGCATTCACCTCAATGGGAGCCGGAGTCGATCTCTCAGCCACAGTCGACATGACCGACGTCAAAGCCGCGGGCAAACGCAAAATTCCACTGGGGCCGCTAATTTGCGTAGGCACAATTTTAGGAATATTACTGGCCAAAGAAACTATGCACTTCATGGGTTTCGCGTGGTATCCGCCTGGTTCACACTGGCACTAGGAGAGCAATGAAAGCCGATTCAAGCGATCACGAACATCAAATCGTCTTGCACATTCCCGACGAAGTCAAATATAGCTGTCAGGGTTGCGGCCGCTGTTGCTCAGGCTGGTCGGTGGGCCTGACTGAAGAAGATTACAGTCGCGTCAAAGATACCGACTGGGCCTCGCTACACCCCGATCTCGCCAAAAGAGACCTCTTCTTTCACCGCGAAAAAGAATTTCTCGATGGCAGCGCCGTTTATCCGCATTACACAGCACCGACGCCGGAAGGTAAGTGTCCGTTTCTAATCGATAACCTTTGCTACATTCATGGTCATCTGGGCGAAGATCAAAAACCACTGACTTGCCGCATCTTCCCCTACACTTTTGCCGAAACGCCAACCGGAGTCTACACCGGCGTTGTCTTCAACTCAATGGCAGCTGTACGAAATGTTGGCGCACCCCTTACTGAACAAAAAGAAGCGCTTCTCGAACACTTTAAATTGACTGTGCAGCACAAAAAAGCCACGTTGAAACCAGAAGCCCGTGCCGCCGAGGATGAAATTCTTGCTGCCATCGCAGCTGGTGCCACTGCGGTCTATACCAATCCTTTTGAAACAGTCTCACTTACTCCCGCTTGCCAGGTCACATGGGCGGAATACTTGATGATAGAAGAGCGCATGATTGCTCTGGTGCAAAAGCGCATGCATTTAGCTGACGAACAGCCCAATGATTGCAGCATTCTTGATACACTGCTTATGTGTTCTGAAATTCTGATGCAAGGGCGTAAGCTGAAACTGACCAATGCTAATATCGCGGAAATCAAAGATTTTAGCCCTGAATTAAGAACGCCGGTTGATATCACCCCCAGTGGCATCGAACAAATGACCCTGCGTATGTTGTTCTATCGATTTTTTGTTTACCCGACAGTACGCACCAGCGATTCGAGACTGTGGCAAATGCAAAAGAGTAAGGCATTGCAAGGGAATAATGCCATGGTGGTTGCTAAAACATTCAGCAAATATGCAGCATCAGGTATGCAAACAATTCTCTTCGGCAAAGCTGGTTTGCCTCTGCTCGGCGACGTCAATCTCGACAAAGCCATGGTGGCCCCTTTTAAAAATCTAGACGCAGAGTGCAACCGTCTTTTCCACCGATGGATCTATCTCAAACTATTTTCGAAATCTTACTTCGGGCCTGCCGCCGCAGGTTTCTCGGTATTATCTGGTTTCAACTGCTTGATTGCCGGAGTGCTGTCTGTGCTGCTTTATGCTAAATCGGCTGCTGTTCACCGCAAAGAAGACACAGTTGCAATGCCGGATATTTACGAGTCATATTGGCTGCTTGATCGCGAGTTGCTGACAATTGGGCAGATTCCTGAACAGGAAAGCCGAATGTACAATGCCGGATTGTCGGCTCCACGACTTTTCAATAAAGTGCTTTGGGCTATGACTAAAGCTTTCGGCGGCGCCGCGAAGAATTGATTTATTGATTCTATTGAATTGAATTGGCGCGAAATGGCCGGGGCGCCTCGTTTGGTTATTTGATGCGCAATTGGGGTTTTGAAGTTGTGTAGTCCAGTAAAAGCTGGAGCGTTATCGCTCCAACTTTTACTGGACTACTTCCTCACAAGTTCGCCACGGTCCTAAATTCTCGGAGCAACAAAAAAACAAATTTAAGGCACACCAAAGAGCGCATTGCAGAACAATCCACTCAATCAAATAAATCCGGCACAAATCAGTAATTCGCAAACACAAAAAACAAAATCGAACTAGCCGACCATAATTTTAAGTAGTGGCGGCGAAACATATTCGCGAATCTGTCGGTAAGGTACGGGTGGATGTGCGCCACATAAGCGAATCACAGAGCCCCGCCCCCAGCGGTCTCGGTCAAGAGCGCACCAGAGCGCAGCTAGATAAGTTTGAATACTTTTGCGGCCAACACGATGAAAATACTCGTCTACGAATTTTAAAAACGCACTTACGGCTTCAATAATTTCTTTCGCAACAGAACCTTGCGCTGCCGGACGTCCCTGTGTGGAAATTTTAAAATATTTACCGCCTGGTTCAGTGCGCGCCTCGCTAAAGAGTTCCAATTCGCTTAAGCTGGCAATCACTTTTCCGATGTTAAATCCGGTCATCACTGAAATCGTATCGGCTGTCATACCTACATCTGAAAGTAAGCCTTGCACCACCTTCTTCACCTTTTCGTACTCGCTAAGATTTTGATTTTCAATTTGGTCAACAATCGAGTCCATATCCTTCGCATGATCGACAGACGATTCTGCATCAGTAAAAAGGGCTTCTTCAATCGAGTCTTGCTCAGCTACCGGATGACAGCTAGCAGGCGTTTCAAGGGTGCGTTTAGCAATTAGCAGCTTAACTAGCTGACCGGAAAATTCTTGCGACTCAGTGGGCATCTCGTTGCATACGGCCAGCCTTAACTTGCGGAAAATATTGTAAGACGAAGTTTGAGGAATGTCAGTCAGCCGATGAAATTCAGGAGCGCTAATAGTCAGACCTTCTTCGCAAATTATCGCTGCTGCAAGATAACCCTGAAAAAGGCTGGCACGTTGCAAAATTGTTCCAGACGTCACCCAACAAGCTTCTCCGCAGTCGTTGCATTGACCTTCGCGCTCACCAGCATTGCGACTAATGTGACCGCTACCACAGCGTAGGCAGCGCACAAGGTGGTGTTCATACCAAGTTTTGTAAAAAATATCAAGGGCATCCGCATCGGTCGGTGCCAATCTTTGAACATCTTCCCAGATTGCTGCAATGCGTTTATCGTTTTCAGCCCGCTCAAGCATTTGCAAATCCTCCGTTTATATCTGTAAACGTCAAAACCGAGCAGAAAGTTCAAAGTCAGGGCCAAGTTTAATCTCTGCAGAGCAAGCACCAGATGCGGTGCAATATCAAATACCTACTATATGCAAGCGTAGTATTAATTAAAGAAAAAAGCGAAGTCTCAAGAAAAACTTGAGACTTCGCCAGTAAAAATTTCAGCTTTTATCTAAGTGCTTTTTGTTGGTTACGGCGGGCCGAGCTATTCGATTTCGACAATCAAGTTAGAGCCCGGCTTAGCTATCACAATCTTAGGCGCCTTTTTCTAATGCGTTTCTTAGACGCCCAGAATGCGAGCAAGAACGCTGACGATCTTGCGACGCACTTTTTTGCCGCTGGCAGGCACAAGCAGAGCCTGAAGATCGGCGGTGGTGCCGGCGAAACGGTTCATGTCGCAGGCCGGCGTAGGAATGCCGTCTACAACACCGGTTTCGCTGTATTGCCAGAACGTCCAATTGGTCCAGGGAGCTGGCACATTGGGCGCCGGACGAGCGGTGTAGTGTGCCAGCCAGAGCTTGTAGCCCTTGAGCATGAGCGCGCCACCAAGTTCATCCCTGGTCATGGGGTTGTTGATGTAGACAATGGGCCTGACGCCAAGCTTACTTTCCACGGCAATAAGCCATTCGGAAATCATCTTGACGCGGGCTTCGATGGCAATGCCCTTCCAGTCTTCCGGAACTTCGACATCAAGCACTGGTGGAAGTTCGCCTTCTCTGAGCGGACCAACAGTCTTCAAGAAATTGTCGATCTGGGTTTGCACCGCAACCTTGGGCCGGAAGAAGTGATAAGCACCGGAGGGAATTCCTACGGCCTTAGCGCCAGCACGGTTGGTGGCATACATCTTGTCGACGAAAGTGGCGCCTTCAGTGGCCTTAAGAAAGACATACTGGACGCCGGCAGCTTTGACCTTTTTCCAATCAATGGTGCCCTGATGGTGTGAAACGTCAATACCGAATAAGGTGTTGACGTTGAGTGGGGTGAATGATCTTGACTGACACGCTGTGCAGATGGCGGAGCCATCCAACGTGAATTCGTCGTCAAAACCAAGATAGTTATCGTGTCGCATATTTTTTTACTCTTGGTTAGTGGCTTCTTCGCTTACTTTTTGCCGGGAAGTTGGGGCAAACCTTGGCGGGTAAAGAAGCGCTCGAAAAGCGGCAGCAAAAGGGTAGTAAGAATCAGCACAACTGTGCCGAAGAGTGGGCGATACCAGTCGAACGTGAGAGCGAAAGGACCACCAAGCGCAAAGATAAAGACCACAAAAGCGAATGTGGAGGCCATCCAGTGAAAAGTTTTGGTTGGCCCAAAGCCCGGCGGGTCGGTTTTCATGTACACGACGTAGAGCGGGGTAAGAACGGTGAGGAAAGCAAAAACGCTCCAGACCAACCAGAGCGGATTGGTGGTCTGGTCTTTGAGAATTCCGTCGATAGCGAGCCATGCCGCGACGATATCAGCAGGAATGTATTTGATCAGTTTCTCAAAATAAGAATCGGTAGGTTTGGCATCGACTGGTAAGTCTTGCTTGACAAAGAAAAATTTGAAGGGATTCCACATGAGGTGTCTCCTGATGTTTAGCGCAGCTCGGTAAAGCTGTCGCTGTTGAGACGAAAAAAACTCACAGTGCAAAAAAAGCCCAGACATTGTTCACCGGCACAGAGACTGCGTGGGGATGCCTGAAGTTAAGAGCTATAGTTTTTACTGTTTGCTTGATTCGTGTGTTTAAAGAGAAGAAAAGATGTACATGCCTTTCTAACAACTTTTGCTTAGCTAATAACAGGCATTTGCCGCTCTTTACTAAACTTCAAACTAAGCTCTGGTTAACGCAGTATTGTCAAGAGCTGGCGTGGTTCTTGCAAGAACGCACACCCCTTCTCTTGGCAGCCAGACCTGAGCAGCAATTGTTCTTCCGATATCGGAAAAAATTTCCCAGCGCTACTGCGATAACCGTCACGCCCCGAGTGCAAACTAGCTCAGAAACAATCCTGAAAACATGCGTTATCAAGATGAGCAATCTAGCGCATTTGTTTCAACAAGGGGTCGGCAAAAGTTGTTCGCAAATTTTAACCAGTCAAGGCGCACCGTATTACAACTGCGATCTCAAAAGAACAATCAATCTGGTTTTAATCCAAATAAACGATCGTTAGCAGTTTGGATATGACAGCTCATACAAGACTCTACGCGACCGGCAGAGGTAATGGTTTGGCCGTCCGCCGTGGCTGTTCCGTAAACCCATCCTTGGTCTGTATCAGGCACCTTAGAATCAAGCTTGTACATGATGAACAAATCTCGCTTCTCTGTGGGTTTGGCACCGCCCGCCACCGCATTGCTGGCACTGTCTAAATTGGGAAGCCATGATTCTTTGACCACCACCTGACCTACCGGCGAAGGCTGTTTTTTCATATAAGCATCGCGATTTTTGGCAAATAGATAATAGACTTTTCTACCGTGAGTGCCACCATCCGTGCTGGCACTCAGTCGAGCTTTGGGCGGCAGAGGTGCAGAGCAAAGCCAGGGAGCCCAGCGGGCCATATCGTCAACTTTGCCATAATTTTGATACTCGGCGGCAATTTTCAAAAGATTTTGATGAAATTGTGGCTTAGTTACTACAGCTTTTTTCATTTCGCCATGCTCCCGAATGGTATCAAGCGTTTTGGCCCTGCCATCGGCCAAACAACAAACCAAACTGGCAGTAGCCGCAACAACGAAAATCACACCCCTTGCGCAAGCTCGTGAACCGTTGATCTCTAAGTCAGTAACGCCTTTCAAGTATTCCTCACTGATAATTCACTGACAATTTATGCCTACAAGTGACTTCATCAAATCCACACAAAACTAGCTCAGCATACCCCTTTTTGATGACAACAATTAAGCTTTATCC
>CASBPX010000076.1 GCA_949127735.1 Candidatus Obscuribacterales bacterium
ACCATGAACTGACCACACTCGGTCGCGGCGGGTCCGACACTACGGCGGTAGCATTAGCTGCAGCTCTGGGCGCTGATCGCTGTGACATTTATACCGATGTGAGGGGAGTTTATACAGCTGATCCGAGAATTGTTTCTGACGCCAGAAAATTGCCTTCAGTCAGCTATGAAGAGATGTTGGAACTTGCTGCCACGGGAGCACAGGTGATGAATGCTAGATCGGTAGAACTCGCAATGGACAATCAAGTATCAATCAGGGTGCGCTCAACATTTGTACCGGAAGATGTGGGCACGCTGATTACTCATCGGGTGGTATCACCTGAATACACGATCGCTGGAATTTCTTGCGATATGAATTCGGCCATCATCACTTTAAAGAGTCTTGATAATGCCACAGAGAGTAAGCCTTTTGAAGGCATCTCCGCCCTCTTCACTCGCTTGCAAGAGCTTGGTATTCAAACCGATATGGTCATGGTGCTCAAGCATGAAGACGAGCCATCGCAAGAGTTGGTCTTCACTGTAGAAAAAGCGGCACTACCGAGAGTGCAGCAATTGATAGAATCGCTGGCCTTGAGCCTCGGCAATCCGCTTATGCAAGTCGAAACCGATATTGCCAAAGTTTCAGTGGTGGGTAGGCGCCTCACCAATCGTCCAGAAGTGGTGGCGGGAGTTTTCGAAGTTTTGCATGAGGCAAACATTCCTGTGCAAATGGTAGCCACCGGAGACATGCGCGTCAGTATTTTGACGCCGGCCAAGAATGGTCGCGAAGCGGTAAAGCTGATTCATAAGCGCTTCAATTTGTCGGAAGGCTCAATCAATGCTTAGAAAAAGATCTAAACGATAAGTGAGAAAGTAAATGGCAGGACTGGACAATATATTCAACAAAGTCAAAGAAGCAACCAAGCAGGCTGCCGATCAGACGAATCGTGCGGCGAAAGCGGCCAAGTTGAAGATGAATGTGATGTCTCTGACTTCAGAAAAAACTCAACATCTACAAACTATCGGTCAGCGCACTTACACATTGTTTGTGGAAAACTCCACAATCGACGGTCGAGTCCTGCAAGAAAAAATTCAGGAAGAATTGACTCAAATTGCTCGCATTGATGGGCGCATTCGCGAGCTTGAGGCTGAAATTGCCGACATTCAGGCCAATACTCAGCATGTTGACATCACTGACGTTACAGCGGAAGACAAAGCCAAGAAAGCTAAAGGCGAGAAAGCTGATACTGATAAGGAACAGGGGCAAGCGAACCAATGATAAAGCGCAAAAAATCTTTATACAGCCTTATTATTGCAGTGGTAATGGCAGCGTCATTTTTTGCGGTGCCCGCCTTAGCTGATGTAATTTCTCCTTCAATAAATGATGATGAGGCCACGTCTTATTCGCGTGAGCCTGCCAATGCCGCCTTTTTCGGAAAGGGTATCAGCGGTCGTATGTCAGAGGCCTCGTACATGCGTTTTGGAGGTGAGCAGGCACTGCTGGAAGGAAACTTTAAAGAAGCTTATCGAAAGCTTTCTAAAGCTGTACAGTTCGACCCAGGTGACCCAACAGGACACGTGATGTTGGCCCGGGCAATGACCGGAATTCTCCGCAAATCGAAATACTCTGAAATTGATCGCGACTTTTTAATGCGCACCATTCGCGAGTGGAAACAGATACAAAGACATGACGCCGATCAGTGCGAGCAGTTTGAGGCTCGGGATAATTTACGTAAACTAGCAAAGGTAGTCAAGCTGATCAAAGAGCACGATCTAGCGGTATCCTTAGCTAAGGCTAATGAAGCAAAAGCTAAATTAGCGGATAAAGTTCCTACAGTGGAGTCGAAAGACAAAACTGTTGTCGCCGAGGAATCCCTTGTGGAAACCAAGGGGAAGGCTTTAGTTGCCGAAAAAGCAATTAAGTCTGATGGGGTGACAAGGTAAGTCGCGCAAGCGCTTTACCAACAGAAGTGATTTTGGGCGTTAAGCGCAAAATCATGACAGACTAGTACAGTACAAAAGGACCAACCGTTCTCGATAAACTGAGATCTTGCGGTCGTAAGAGGAAAATTGACGTGAATAACAAATTGTTTGTAGGAAACCTTTCATTCAAAACTACACAGCAAGATCTGCAAGATCTCTTTGCTGAGTACGGCGAAGTTGTGTCAGTAGCGATCCCAACTGATCGTGAAACTGGTAGACAACGTGGTTTCGCTTTCGTAGAAATGGCGACCCAAGCCCAGGCTGAAGCCGCAATCAAAGCTCTCAACGGACGTGAAGTTGACGGCAGACAGATTGCAGTTAACGTTTCCCAGCCTAAGTCCCGCGATGGCGGCGGCGGTGGCGGCAGAGGCCGTTATTAAGAATTGAACCGGCTGTCGCAATAAGTGGTGCTCCACTTAAAAAAGTAGACAGTCCAATCTCTTAAAACAAGCTTTAAAAGCTGAATAAAGAATGCCCTGTTGGTTGTAGTGACCGATGGGGCATTCTTATATTGGGCATTCGTATATTGTATGATTGCTGGCTGCTATATAACCCTACAGCGAGCAATTGCATGAACTGGAAAGCTCTTATCGGCCGCGCAAATATTAGTACGATTGCGTGCGCAACTATCAGTTTAAGCCTTTGTACTCTGCTGGTGGCATGCGGTGGCAGCCCCGAAAACGCCAAGGGAACCGAGAATACCAAGAGTGATGCCGGCAAGAGTGTTACCATCGCTCAGTTTGGTCACGTCTTTCTCTACATGCCTCTCTATGTCGCGGTAAGAAAAGGTTTCTTTGCCAAAAACGGCCTCGACGTTAAGCTTGTCTCCACCGGCGGTGACGAAAAAACATTTACAGCAGTTTCTACGGGTAACGCTCAGTTTGGCGTGGCCGACCCCACATTTGCAGCCATTGCTAGAGAGCGCGGTCAGGGTGGAAAAGTGGTGGCATCGGTGGTCAGTGGTGCACCATTCTGGGTGATTGCATTTGGCGACAAATATAAGCCTTCCACAAAGAGTGATATTTTATCTGGTGCGCGAGTGGCAACTTATTCGGCACCGTCTACCAGCTATGCCGTGATGAAACAATTATTGCAAAATCAAGGCAAACCGATTAAGGCCACCATTGTTGAAGGTGCCTTCGGCACCTTAATACCAATGTTAAAAGCCAATCAGGCCGACCTGGCAATGGAAATTGAGCCGGTGGTCTCAACTGCCATCGAGAACGGTGCCCATGTCGTCTATGAGCCGAAAGTCGGTGAGTTTGCCTTTACCGGGCTGACTGTTTCTGACGCATTTTGCCAAGAACATCCTGAGCAAATACAAGCGGCAGTTAACGCTTTAAATGAAGCCATGCAATTTATTCATAACGATCCAGATGGAGCCATTGCCGTCGCCAGAGAAGAATTTCCAGAAAGTTCTGAGTCGGTAATCAAGGCTGCGCTCAACCGTTTGCGCGAAAGCAAAACTGTGCCTCAATCGCCCATGCTCAACACCGAAGCCTGGAATAATGCCATCAAACTCAGGCGCGAAATTGGCGACATCGAAGGCCCTGGCTCTTACGAAGATAACGTTGACATGTCATTCGTTAAGAAAATTCCTGCGAATGTCAAATGATTTAGGGCAAGCACTTGTTGTTTCAGCATTGTCTTTTGCTTACGTTAAAGAGCAAAAGCGGCAGTGTATTATCAGTGATCTCAATTTAATTGTGCGTCAGGGAGAATTGGTTTCAATTCTTGGTGCCAGCGGTTGTGGCAAGACCACTTTGCTCAATTTAATTGCCGGATTGCTCGAGCCACAGGCCGGCACTATCAAGATTGCTGGTGGCCATAAACACAATGCTGTGGGTTATATTTTTCAAGAAGATGCCCTGCTCCCTTGGCGCACTGTCGGTCATAATTTGCGGCTGGCGGCAGAGTTGCATCATCACCTCAAGGCTTCCATTGAAACTAGTTTGCAAGACTATTTGAAAAGTTTTCACCTCAGTGCTGATATCGTAAAAAAGTATCCAGGTGAATTATCCGGCGGCATGAGACAGCGCGTCAGCATTATTCAAGCGCTTTTATTCAGGCCGGAGCTGATTTTGCTCGACGAACCATTTTCGGCTCTCGACTTTTACACTAAGTTGCGATTGGAAAGTGAGTTTTACGGGTTGATTAAAAAGCAGAATAAAGCGGCAATTCTAGTTACCCATGATATTGACGAAGCCATCGCCATATCAGACCGTGTGCTAATTATGGATCGCGATGGAAAATTTAGCGGCGAATTTATTGTCGATTTAAAAGAGCGCGAACCTGAAGACGTGCGTGGCACGCCTGAATTTGCCATTTATTTTCATCAAATTTGGTCGGCACTTAAATCAAATATCGCATATGAAGCAAGTTAGCCTGGAAAATAAAATCGTCTGGTTTTTGTATCCGTTGCCGCTGCTATGCTTGCTTACTGTCTGGTACTTTTATACTTTAGATAGCAAAGAACACCAGTTTATTTTCTCTAGCCCCACTCAAGTCTGGCAGACATTTTTGCGTTTAAGTGCAAACGGTGAGCTATTGAGCAATGCCGCTGTGACGGTTTTTGAAGCGGCCATTGGTTTTATCTTGGGCACTCTATCTGGTGCCTGCCTCGGCCTTTCACTGTGGGCTTCGCGAATTGTCGCTCGAGTGGCTAAGCCATATATGGTGGCGGCAGGAGCAATTCCTATTTTTGCTCTGGCACCAATCATCATCGTCTGGTTTGGCATTGGTATTGTCTCAAAAATTGCCCTGGCCTTTATCGCTACATTTGTGGTGGCAGCAGGGCAGGCCTATCAGGGAGCCGTAACTGTTGATGCAAAATATCTGCGACTGATGCAGGTCTTCGGCGCCACCAAAATGCAGACCTTCCGCACCGTGGTTGTGCCCAATTCACTGATCTGGGTAATAAACGCCATGAAGCTCAATATCGGCCTGGCCTTGCTTGGAGCATTTATTGGTGAGTTTATTTCGGCTGAGCAGGGGCTTGGCAAAATGATTGTTCGTGCCTCAGGTACTTATGATATGGCCACAGTGTATGTCGGAGTGGTGGCACTTGTGGTCATTTCGCTTTTACTTACCAGCCTTGTTGATTTGCTTGAGCGAAGGCTACTAAGTTGGAAGCGATGATGTTAAAAAACGTATTTAAGTATGCGGCGCTTGCCTGTCTAATTATCTCCCAGCCCAACATTGCATACTCTAAAAATCTGAGCAAAGAAGCTGTACGGCAATTAGTTTTTACTGATCAGTTTTCCATCGGTAAAGTTTATGCCTATAAGGCTACAGGCGAACATATGCAAGGAACCGGTCGCTTCCTTGGAGAAGCAAAGGGAGTACTCACAATTCCAAGAGACGTGCGAATTTACCTGATACCGTCCTATGAAGTGCTCGAAAAGCCAGAGGCATTAAGGACAGTTGCACCAGACAGTTTTTACGCTATTTCATTCGGACGCACTTCACTTCTGGCAAACGTTGTCAAAGTAATTCCCTTCTTAAAACACCTGACTGGATTACAGCAGCTGCAAGTAGTCGGGGCGGAGCTTAAAGATGATCATCTAACTAGTCTGAAGAGTTTGATTAATTTAGAGTCTATAGGGTTGGGTTGTAATGAAATAGAAGGTCGCTGTTTTAAGGAACTAAAGCCTTTATCGAGGCTTAGCAAATTGGACCTTACCTTTAATCCACTTACACCAGTTGCTTTTACGTATATATCTCAATTTAAAAATCTAGAAGTACTTCGTCTTTCACGTTGTGGTGTTACGGACAGTGCCATAAAGGAGCTGACAAAATTACCAAAACTAAGATTGTTGACCTTGAACAGAGCAAATATAACTGCAAAGGGTCTGGCAAATCTCAAAGACATGAAGAGTCTACGCGTTTTAAACTTGACTGATACGAACCTTTCTGTTCAAGACCTATTAGTATTAAAGGGTTTACAGCTGCATTCTCTTGATTTGCCTGGAACAAAATATTCTACGTCAGAATTAGACCTGCTCAAAGCTACATTTCCGAAAACAAGCCTTATACAGGCCGGCAAAATTTTGACTGAGAGCCAAAAAGTTATTTTTGCACCACTACACTGAAACTTGGAACAATTGCTACTGGCCTGGTCATTAACTCAGAATTTGATCTGCAGTTGTACTGAAAGACCAAATTTGTCTTCGAGTTTTTCTTTGCCGCCGCTTATACGTAACCTCTTATCTTCAGCATTTGATGGCTCTAAAAACTTCAAACCGATTTGACGGTCGCCGGTGCTGTTGGAAAGCACCTTGAAGATACCGTCTTGATAAATCTTGGTGATTGAGTCGTTGGCCCACGATGTGGCTTTTGCTTCAAGAGACGGCAGTGACACTTCTTTCCTAGGTTGTTCAGCGGTTATCGATAACAATGACAGTGGTTCGTTTTTAAAGTCGCCTTTGCCGGCCAGATCCATCTGCAGTGGAGGCAAGTCAAGCTTAGAGTGGAAGTCTAAGTCGGGATTTTTAGTAAAGTCGATTCTGTCAGCCATAATACTCGGAATCCTTTGCCATCAATACAGTGCTGATTTAACTATAAGGGCCTTTCTCTAAATGTCAGTGGTGAAACTACGCAATGGAGTGCGTGATAACATAGAATTGGTAACTGTAAAACTTATGCACTTTTCCAACAACAAACACTTTCATAATTTTCTGAAATGCGCATTTACCCTGGCACTGATTGTTGCCGCAGATTTGCCTTGCCATAGCGCTGGGCCAGTGGTTGGGTCAAAAACTGCAAAGCCCATTATGAGCACGACAAGCCCTCTTTCAATTGAGTCGGCTTGGGCCCTTTATACCAAAAGACAGTATGGTGCGTCGGCCGATGCTTTTGAAGCACTGATTCATGCCGCTGCCGTGCCTAGTGCCAGATTGTTTTACTATGCAGCTCTAGCCAATCGCGAAAGCAGTCGCACGGCGCGCTCGACCCAAATTTTTCAATACATAGTCGATAATTTCCCCGATAGTGCGGAAGCAGGCTGCTGTAAGACCGCTCTAGAACACGCAAAAACACAAGACAAATTGTTTGGCAAACCGGCAACGGCAACGGCAAAAACTGTTACAGCCCAGGACGGTGTGACTAGTGATTCTGCTCTTGCTACTCCGAGTATTGCCCCAGTGAAAGTCGGCAAAAAAATGGATTTTGTCTTTACTCCGGAAGACATTGCTAAAGAGGGTGCCCACGGCATCGATCAATCTAATTATCCTAATTGCTGGTTTGAGGCCTCTATGTCGGCCCTGGCCATGTTGCCGCGCGGTCAAAGGCTCCTGGCAAATATGGTGCGCTATGGCGAAAAAGGTACATATTTGGTGCGTTTTCCTGGTGACGGTCAAGAGTACGTAGTTACGAAAGACGATTTAGAAACAGCCGGAATTGAAAACAAGGCGCTGTGGGCGTCTTTAATTGAATATGCGGAAACGAAAAAGTTTCCGGCGAATCGTGGGCTCGACCATGATCAGCACCGATTGGAGATTGGTCTGGCATCGATTACTGGGGGCAAAAGCGAGCTGATTCATCCCTATGAATGTGGCATCGATGAACTTTCTGCCTTTATTGGCGGCGCCGTTCGTTCACAGAGTCCGGTTGTATGCGGCACCTCTGGTCGACAAGGAAGTGGACCTCATCTTGTAATCGATAATCACGCCTATACCATTATCGGCTTCGACCCTGCGCGCAACATGGTCACTATCCGCAACCCTCACGGTCGAGGCGCCAAGCGCTTCAGCTACCCAGCCGATCCACAGCATTTGCAATTTGAACAACTTGATGACGGAGTATTCAAATTAAGCCTGCCTATATTTAAGACATCGTTTGGCTCGCTGGCGCGTTCGTTTATTTAAAGCAATAGAGGCGCGCCCGAGTTGACGCGCCTCTACTCAAAAGGGGAAATTATTTTCCGATTGTAACCTGATTGGTTTCTACAGCTGTAGCGCCTTTCACGGCTCTGGCTGCGGCTACCATTTTGTTGAGCAATTCCTGATCTGGACATTTGCCTTTCAAGACTACGGTTGTGCCGGTTTGGGCAATCCAGACAGTCTGGTGATCTTGAAAATCAGCTTGATCAAAAGCCTGTGCCACGCGCTTGGCCAGACCACTTTGATCATATTCGCCGTTGAGGCCAACACGCTCTGGTGGAATGGTCGCTTGCGCAGTGCTGGCGCCTTGTGGCTGAGCCTGTTCGGCTGGGGCCTGTGCATCTTTGTGTCCAAATAATCTGTCGAGCCAACCCATGATTTTACCCTCCATAAGGTGACCAAGGATACTATCATGTTGATATCTGATCGCTATAGTTGAGCCACGTCAGAGCCTGTATTGTACTCACATTAATTCGCTTTTGCGCTCACAGTTAAAACATGCGGTGGTGTGCAATCTGCCGGATAGATAATACTAAAATCGACCAACTGCAACCGTCCCGGTGCAATAGCTAGCTCAAGTAGTGGCGGACCAACCATTCCCTGATATTGCACCAGGTGAAAAAGTCTAGTTTGTGAAACTTGCTCGCTATCAGTCCATTCAAATTTAACCGTCCCGCGAAAAACCGTTTTTTCTGACTGGCTGGCAAATTTTAAACTGACACTACTGTTGGAATTTTTTAGCGGACTCTGAAAGGCCAGTTCGATAATAGTCGGCACGCTGTCTGCATTGCGCAGCGGCAATTTGAGTTTATAAAAAACGCCAAAATTACCATGTGATTGATAAGCCGTATCATCATATCGACAAAGTAATGGTGCCGATTGAATCTGGTCTGTTCCTAAAGTGCCACCGGTAACGGTGCTTAAAGGAAAAGAAAACGTTTGACCGACGTTAATGTCGAATGACCCTGCGTCATTATTGGCAATAGTGCCATTCCAGCTTGCACCTGCTGCTACCCCTGCCACTCGTCCATAAATAAGGTCACCACCGGCACCAGGTACAGTCGGTGTTTTATCGCGTGGAGTAACGAGACTGCCTTCAGTTAAGATGTCGCTAAAACGCTGAGCTTCAGGCGGCCGCTCGCTAAAAAATAAGCCGGGCTCAGCAAAGGCTGAGACTACGGCCAAATGAACAGGGCCGTCAGCATTGAAGTAAAACAGGCCGGTACGACCATTTAGCGGTGTCAAAATAAAGCCTTTTGGCAAATCAAAGCTTTTGAAAAGCCTGACCTCTCCAGCTTGCATCACTATATTTCGTTTGGACTCTTGATCATCCTGGTCAGTTAGCATAGTGAGGGCGACGCGATCGCCGGGGCCGGCATAGTGAATTTTGTCGTCATTGGCTAACACAGGGTCTAACACCACAAATGGTGCATCAGGTTTAGTGGCGTAGCTTGCTCCACCTAAAATCGACACTGTGATTGGTTGGTTACTGCCATTGCCCAATAACACTCCCAAATACAGTGTTTGGGGTTTTACCGTCTTGCCGCTGTCGGTGGAGTGATGGAGAAATAGTGCGAATTTTCCTTCCACCGCATAGTTCAAATGTGCTGGCGCTGACTTTTTTGCAGTGGCGGGAAATGTCGAAAGCAGAATGCCCGAGTTCAGCACAAGCTCAGGGCTATTGCTGTGAAATACAGGTACTCTGTCAAGTTCACCTGGTAATCGAGATACGATTTGGGGAATGGCCTGGGGCATAAAATTACTATTGAAATTGATTAAAGAAAAACTTGAAGTTTTTCTTTAAAGCATATAACTGTTTGCCCGCTTGAGTGTGTCCACATACTGCATTTCTTCCTCAGTTAAATCATAAACAGCAAAATGACAGTCGAACTTGCGCGTGAAGCCGCGACCAATTGCTTCTTCCAAGGCAGTGCGATTGTACTCACCGGCAAGAATTTCACTTAAATTGCAATGACGAGCGCTGGCATCTTGATCAGGATCACCAGAAATCCCAGACTCTCCAGACTTTAAACCAAATATCTCAGACATTTTTGTCTGCGACTGGTTGATCATAATTGAGCCATGTTGCAACACGCCATGCTTTCGCCGCAACTGGGCGCTGCCAGCGATTTTCTTACCTTCAAACTGTAAATCGGCTTGAGTTGTAGCCTGAAAGCAATCTTCCAGATCTTTGTACTCGCTGTTAGCGCGACCGAGCTCGGCCTTTACTCCCAGTTCATTGAGGCCAAAGATTAGAGCGTCACAAATTTCCTTGTATGCCTGATTGATGGTGGCAGGCAAAAATCCCTGATACGGGCTACCTTGTTCCAGCCAGAAAGAATCTTCAAGCTCTGCGGCCGGTCTAAAATCCAGATTTTCTTTTTGCGGTCCGGCGCCGATAAAGCAATAAGTAAGTTCGTCTTCGTGCAAAACCGCCCGACCGCCAGTTGGCCTGCGTACCGCGTCGTATCCGGCGGCGTGCACTTTTTCAATGGTGCGCAGGCTTACTTTTTGTGAATAGCCGAATGAAACTGCTGCCGGCCGCCAACCATAGAAGCGCAATGTGGCAGGAGTTTTTCCTGCCAGGTGCAATTCTAAAAGCGCTTCGTCGATGGCCATATTTGTAGCGGCATCGAACTCACCGTAAGGTATGAGCCTGATGGTGCGCAATCTTGTAGATGGGGTTGTCACCTAGACGCTGGCCTTAATCAGCTTGGGCTTTTCTACGAATGAATTGGAAAAAGTAAAAGCCTCCGCCAGTTTGCTAGCTGCCGCAGAGAATTGTTCTTCCGTGTCGTAGTGAATCACTGCTGCTGTGGCACCACCTTCGGTGCTATCGCCGGTTTTGATATTTAAGACCACACCTACTGCCATGTTTACAGGGTCACCCTTTTTCGTGCGACCGGCGCCCATCAGTTTGCAGGCCTCCGCCACTTTTTTACCGTCTAAATGTTCCAACCATTGTTTGCCAGAGCCAGGCACCATATATGGTTTAGTGTGTTTAGCTGTCGGCATAATTGAATAGTCGGTCAAGACTTTATCGTCTCCACCTTGCGCCCTGATCAACACGCCGAATGACTTGAGCGCTTCGCCGCTGTCTATAAGAGCTTGAAGCGCAACTCTCGCTTGTTTTTGATCTTTGGCTTTGCCTGCGTGAACAAGCGCCAGCGATCCTAGTTCGAGACAGAGTTCTGTCAAATCGTCAGGACCGTTGCCTTTTAAGGTCTCAATCGCTTCGATTACTTCTACTGTGTGACCCACGGCTCTGCCCAGTGGTTGCTCCATATCGGTCACCACGGCCGTCACCGGCCGTTTTAAGAGCCTGCCCACCGAAGACATAGCTTGAGCCAATTCGATGGCTTTTTCTTCGGTTTCCATAAAAGCGCCGCGACCACACTTTACGTCGAGAATGATGAAATTTGCTCCTGCAGCCAACTTTTTCGACATCACTGAAGCGCAGATGAGTGGGATTGATTCCACTGTTCCGGTGACATCGCGCAGGGCGTAAATTTTTCCGTCGGCTGGAGCCAGTTCGGCGGTCTGGCCGCCAATAGCCATGCCGATTTCTTTAACTTGTTTGATAAATTGGTCGATGCTGATATCAACCTGAAAACCGGGAATGGCTTCCAATTTATCAATGGTGCCGCCGGTATGACCGAGGCCACGACCGGATAATTTGGCCATTGGTATTCCGGCAGCGGCCAGAAGCGGCACGAAGACCAGTGTTGTTTTGTCGCCCACGCCGCCTGTACTGTGCTTATCGCCAATAACCGGGCCGATGGCCGAGAGGTCGAGTACTTGTCCTGAATTGCGCATGGCGTCGGTAAGCAATGCTGTTTCTTCTAGAGTCATGCTGCGCCAGCAAACCGCCATAAGCCAAGAGGCTAGCTGATAGTCAGGAATGCTGCCGTCCATAATACCGGCGATTAAAAAGTCAATTTCAGCTGCAGTATGCTCATGGCCAGCTCTTTTAGACAAAATTAAGTCGATCATGCGCAGGGGCTTTGATTTTGTTGTTACGGCAACCAATTTATCCTTCTCCTCTTGACGACCGGCATTAGACCTGCATAATTGAAATAGGGAGTGCGGCCGCAAGAAATATACTAGAAGACTCTAAGGTCCACTCCTCCTTTTTTGTAATCAAATTATTTTGTCACTGGAAATTCCTGAGAAGCCTTTTCTGCTGAAGCAGCCCGTGCTTTTCGGTCAAATTGACTACGTCAATTGTTTGCCTATTACCTTGCCCTTTCTGCGACGCAAGCCGCAAAACCTCGACCTGGTCATGGATACGCCCGGTGAGCTCAATCGCGCTTATGGCCGCCATAAAATTGACCTGGGGGCTATGAGTGCCCATTATTATCTTGAAAATGGTGATTTCAGGCTGTTTGACCGCCTTTGCATTGCCAGCCGTGGAGCTGTTGGTAGTGTGCTTTTTTTCAGCCGCCGGCCGCTAGACCAGCTCACTGGCTCTCGCATTGCCCTGTCGAAATCGTCTGCTACCTCAAATAATCTTGTTAAGGTGCTTTTGGCCGAAGAATTTGGCGGCGCAGAATTTTTGCGTAGCATTGACTTTGTTTCTGACCTGTCTGCCCTCGGCGATGCCATGCCAACCGGTCAAGAATATGATGGCTGCGTAGTGATTGGCGATAACGCCCTGGCAGCGGACCTTGCCATTAGAGCAAGCGGTGAAGAAGAGAGCTTCGTGCGTAAAGATCTCGGACAGTGGTGGTTCGAACGCTTCAGCCTGCCGATGGTCTTTGGCGTCTGGGCAGCTCGCAATACCTGGTGCGATGCTAATTCTGATGATTTTGAGCGACTGAATGATTTTCTCTATCAGTGCCTCCGCCATGGGCTAAATGACGATTATGAGGCGGTCTTGGCCGAAGCCATACGGCGCACTGGACTCTCACAAGTTGCTCTTGATAGTTATTTTAAAAGCGAGCTCGATTACAGTTTTTCTGCCGAACACCATCAAGGACTTGATTTGTTTCGCCAGCTTTGCTTGAAATACAGGCTTTTGTAATAGATTAAAGATTGTTATACTGAAGTACTCAAGAGTACTCAAGAACCAATTCAGAATTGTAATTTCATGCCATCTAGTTTCGAGCATAGCAATAGTGGACTGCCATACAGAGACCCTCAAAAAGATGGGCCTTTTGTCTTGCGCGGTCGCTGGCAGGTGGTCGATTATCTTGGTCAGGGCGGCATGGGTACTGTTTACCTGGCCCGTGACCTTAATCTCGACAATCGCAACTGCGTGGTCAAACGCTTGCGCGATGATTTCTTCCGCGATGAAGACAAAGAAAAAGCACAGCAATTTTTCTTACGTGAAGCCAAAGTGCTGAGCAAATTGCAGCATCCAAACATCGTCTTGGTACTCGATTCGTTCCGTGAAGACGAAGAATATTACCTGGTGATGGAGTATGTGGAAGGCCATAATCTGCAGGATATGCTCAAAGAAAGAGAAGAGCCTTTTTCTGAAGACCAGGTGCTTGGTTGGTCGAAGCAAATCTGTGAAGTACTGCATTATTTGCATGCTCACGATCCGCCCGTTATTTACCGCGATTTGAAACCTTCCAACGTCATGATTGACACTAAAGACAATGTCAAACTGGTTGACTTCGGTATCGCCCGGCTATATCAAGACGATGGCGACAACACCCATGTGGTTTCTCAGGGCTATTCTCCGCCTGAGCAATACTGGGGTGGTGCCGATCCGCGTTCTGATATTTATGCCCTGGGCGCCACCATGTATTTTCTTCTCACTGGCGAAGAACCGCTGGCGCTCACCGTGTGCTCACCCCGTGATGTTGATGAAGACATTTCTGAAGCCGCTGATTTAATCGTCAGCCGAGCCACGCAGCAAGACGTGTATTTGCGCTATCAATCAGCACTGGAGATGAAAGATGAGCTCGATTACGTCACAACTGCGCAGCCTGAAGAGAAAAGCAATTTCAAACTTTTGGAAATGACTGTGGGCATCTTGGTGATGTGTCTCTCCATCGGTGGCTGGTTTGCTTACACTAAATTTTTGGAATTGAAAAAAGAAAGCGAATTTCAGCTTGGTCAAAATCGCGAAGAGCGGGTAATTTTGGAAAAGCGTCTGGAAGAAATTAAGCGGCGCGAAGAGACTTTGAAAAAAATGGTCGAATCGCAGATTCCCAATGGCGGCAAAGGCGGCAAAATTTCGGTAAAAAATGGCTCTGGCTCGACCTCGACCTCAGATCCGTTTGCCACTTTCGGCAGTGGCATGGCCAATTTTATTCCTGGATTGGGCAACAAAAACCGAAATCTGCCCAGCATTTCGAATGGTGAAGATCCCGTTCCCGTTCCCGTTACTAACTCTAATTCTGCTAATGGTGCGACTTTGACCTACGGGACTGACAAAGAGTCTCTTTCGCAGGGTCTGCCTGCGAACATGACAAATGTGCCTGCCAACCGCAATCACAACCGGTCAGCTTTTGATACTGCCATGGAAGATCGCGATGAGAGCCAGCTGACCGATCCTGAAGGTTTGGCGCCTCTAGAAGAAGACACACAGCGTTAAAAGGGCCCATAACTCCCGTGGCAAGATTAAATTACAGAAATTGTTGGCGTTTTGGGCCTATTTCGGGCTTTTAGGCCGTTGGAAGGGTCGTTACTTACCACGAGATTAGTTCTAGAAAGCCAAGAGGTAGCCTATAATTAGATTAGACCTGAGGCCCCGGCCGAACTCTGCACCGGCAGGCAACTTTGATCACCAGGTTAATGTCTAGTCGGCTATCTCAATTCTCGACACTGACGGAATAAAATAATGGACAAAAAAAGCAAAGGCTTCTCACTCTCTTCAATTCCAAAACCTAGATGGAACGTGATCGATATGGTCACTTTCTGCAATAAAGATGCAGTGCCAACCTATCTGTTTATTGATATTGATATGACCTGGGTGGAAGAAATTAGAGCCAAATTGAAATCTATGGGTTCTAAAGTCACTGTAACCGCCATTTTGCTTAAAGCCATTGCCATTGCCCAAAGGGCTCATCCTGATAGCCGCACTGCTACGCTCCCCTGGGGTCGCACAGTCACTTTCAACGATATCGTTGCCGGCTTCACCGTCGAACGTTATGTAGGTGAGCAGCCCGCCGTATTTTTTGGTGCCATCAAAAATCCAGATACTAAATCAGTAGAAGAGATTGCTTCCGAGCTTAAGGAATATTCTGATTCTGATATGTCGTCAATGGAACACCTCACTCGTCAAGACAATTTCAGCAAGATGCCATGGCTTGTCCGCCGGCTCATTCTCTGGATGGGCATGCGTTATCCGGCTGTGCGTTTGAAATATCTTGGTGCCACTTTTGGCCTCAGCTCCATTGGAAAATGGGGCGCTAAAGCGCTTATTCCTCCTTGTGTTTCTACCTCTACTTTTGGCATTGGTGAAATTGAACAAAGAGCAGTAGTGCGCGACGGTAAAATCGTGGTGCGGCCAATGATGACTCTGACACTCAATTTCGACCACCGTATGATTGATGGTGGCCCTGCGGCAAGATTTGTCAATGATGTCAAAAGACTGCTCGAAGGTGGTCTGGAAAATTACATGCAAATTGACGCACCAGAAAGTCACGCCAAAAAACTCAGCCTCGACACTGCCCTTACGGGTTAGTTGAGTTATAGCGTTCGATTAGTTCGCGAATAGCTGGAATAGAGCGTCTTGCAGCGGTCTCACCCGACTGAATGCATCTTCTGGCGTCGTCAGGCTTGGTTGAAATCATACCGATGCCATCTACATTTGGTCTGATAACATAGTCAGATTTAGCCAACTGAGCGGCGTCAACTTCTCTAAAGTGCAAGGTGATAACACGGTGGCTGACGCTGCCCACTTTGTGAAAGTCTTTGTCGGTGGCCGGGGCCAGCGCCTCGTCTACATTGACGGCAATAACAATGTCGGCTCCTAATTTTTTCGCTTCCGCGACTGGAATATTGACCAGCACACCGCCGTCTACGAACAAGCCGTTGTTGAAATCCGGCAGCTTCACTGGTTTACGCAAAGCGGGTATGGCTGCACTTGCTTGCAAGGCTTTGCCGAGATTGCCTCTAGTCATGGTGACCGTCTTACCGTCAATTAGATTTACCGCCACCGCGCCGAATGTCATTTTCAGATCTTCGATATTGCGTTCTGTTTCAGGCACTTGTTTATTTAAATATGAGGCGAATCTTTTACCACGATAAAGGCCGTCATAAGGTTCGTAACCGAAAATTCGCGGTGTGTAAAAAAGTGGTATCACCAATACCCTGAGCTTAAGAGGCACCGTAACATAAGCGCTCATCAGTTTTTTATCGGTGAATTGCTCGGCAATGTGTTGTGGTGTGACGCCGGCTGAATAGAGCCCGCCAACAACCGCTCCCATGCCGCTTCCTACCAGTACGTCTACAGGAATACCTTCTTCATCGAGCACTTTGAGCACACCGACACAGGCAGCCGAGCGCATGCCACCACCACCAAGGGCGAGGCCAATTTTTGGGCGCGCTTTGCTGATGCCGGTGGCCAGAGGTTCAGGTTCAGTTTCAGCTGCTATGGCCGAATTAGCCTGGTTGATCAATAACAGACCCAAGCTTGCTAAAAGCAAAGCTGGCAAACTAATTTTTGTTAGCACCATATCCATTGCATACGCGCCGGTACATTCCAACCAAGTTTCGCCAGCGATTCGTCGAGAGTGATGTTCTCGTTTTTACATTTATTTAGAGATAGAACCGCTTGCTCGCTTGATATGAAGCCCTGACTGTACAGCGAATAAGTGCGAAGTGCTGTGTAAAGTACAGGCTCGCTGATGGCGCCGGTAGACAAAACTTTCTTGCCGACTTTGATAGCACTTTTCTCTTTTACGTCTACAACTTTTTCAATTTCAAAGGCAGATATCAAGCCAGACTGCACCAGTAAATCGGCCGGTAAAAATTCTTTCGGCAAGGCCTGCGAGGCTGAATAGTTTTCAGCGATGGCTTGATAAACCGAGACTCCACGCGCTTTCACTTGCTTCAAGGCTTCGGCGGCCTGGAAGGCTTTAACCGTGGCATTAGCCACCATATCTTGCAAAATAATGGCAGCTTCCAGCAAATCGTGAGTGACGAGGCCTTGTTCAAGCAAAATTTGTCCAAACTGTTTTTCTTTAACCAGCTCAATTTCCACGCACTCAAGCATGTCTCCGTCAGATAGAAAACCAGCCATTAGAACCAGCTCGCCTATGCGTACTGTTTGCCCGGCCTTCTCTGAGTAAAGGCCCAGTTCAAAAAGTGCTTGCTCAATGCTGATGCGTCGTCTGCCAACGGTGAGTAGCGCCTGAGTCGCCTGGTCTTTAGTTACTTTGCCGTCTCTAACTAAAAGTTGTGCTGTCAAGGCAGCATTCATCATCCAGCTGGACAGGTCGCGGTTTAGTACCAGTACGCGGCCCATTTGCATGCCCGTCTCTTTCGCTTTGATCACTGCCCGTCCCAATTGTTCGGGATTGATCAGTTCAGTAGTGAGCAAAAGTTGGGTAAGCGGATTGGCAATGCTCTGCACTGTCTGAGTTTTTTTGTGTACCGAATTGAGAACACCGATGGCGTCTTCCATCGTCATATTGTTTTGCCGCGCCAGTCGCAGGGCTTTGAGCGCCAGATCAACCGTAGCTTTGCCAGATCGCACCAGCTCCTCAGCTTCAAGAACCACTTTCATAGTGGTCTCGCTCACCGAATTGAGCATGGCGAGCGCTCGTGCCAGTGGCACGTTTAAATTTTTCGCCGTGAGCATAGCCTCATCCAGTTTTGGCTGTGTGACTATGTTCGCCCCTATCAAAAGTGTAGGGAGGGCATCAGCTGTTGCCTGTCTTTCTATCATGTATCCTGGTCTTTCGGGCTTGTTTTAGTTAGATAACTTGGACTGAAAAATGGGTGTGTATCTGTACCATACCAAATTAGCCAGAGTTATAACGCATTGCCAAGGTAGATTAAGCAGCAGTTCAGGCCGGCTGTATTTTTACTGCCGCACCTGCCATTGGGTGAGCAAACTCATCTGCTGCGCTTCCTCCCCGTTTAAACAACTCCCAGT
>CASBPX010000077.1 GCA_949127735.1 Candidatus Obscuribacterales bacterium
AGCTACTTCGGAGGGCCCACCTCCATCTCCTGCGCAGCATGGCGCTATGTTGGATTCAACTTCTACATCAAATCCTCCTTCGCGCCTTCAGGGCGCACAGTTGTAAAATTTCTTAGGCAGTGAAAACAGATAACCAGAACCACGCCAAAACACTAATGCACAGCAGCGCCAGCAGCAGATACAGCCATTAAATTTTCCACGCGCACAATAGTTTCTTCAATATCTTCAACAGTCAGACCAAAGTGGGTCACCGCCCTAATACCAAGCTGACCTTCCACCGCCACGAGCACACCAACATCGCGCAATCTTCTCGCCAGCTCAGCGCGCGATAAATCGTTGCGGTCACTTTCGAAAAATACCATATTAGTGCGATGCTGAGCGGGGGCCACTTTGATGCCTGGTATTTGGGCTAGACCATCGGCTAACTGATTGGCCAGGGCGTGATCAAGGTCCAATCTTTCCACCATGTTATCGAGAGCCCACAAGCATCCGGCAGCCAGTACACCAGCTTGACGCATGCCACCACCAAGAGCTTTGCGAACACGCTTTGCTTTAGTGATGAACTCACGATTGCCGCAAATGATTGATCCAACGGGTGCAGCTAAACCTTTGGAAAAACAAAACTGCACCGAATCAACATGGGTGGTAAATTCTTCAATGCTGGCCAGGAGCACCCGGCTGGCATTAAACAACCTGGCACCATCAAGGTGAACGGCCAGACCATTTTGTAGAGCCAGTTCTTTGACCATGCGCATGTAAGCGGGCATCAAAGGTTGGCCATTGAAAGTATTTTCTAGAGCAATTAGTTTTGTTTGTGTGCGATGTGGATCATCTTCGTTAATGCACAGATTGATTTGCTCGAGCGACAAGGTTCCATCAGCTTCGTTGGCAATTGTACGCAGACTGACGCCACCAAAAGCCGAGGCACCTGCTTGCTCCCAGATGGCAATGTGAGAGCGAGAGCCCAAAATTACTTCATCGCTTCTCTGGCAATGGCTGAGCACCGCAGTGAGGTTACCCATGGTGCCGCTGGCAACAAATAAAGCCGCGTCTTTGCCTGACAGCTGAGCGCATCTCTCTTGCAACAAATTGACTGTGGGATCTTCGCCGTAAACATCGTCTCCCAGCTCAGCTTTATACATGGCATCGCGCATGGCTTGCGGCGGAAGTGTAACTGTGTCGCTACGCAGGTCAATTTTTTTCATATTTTACTCTTTAGACTCAAACTTTAACGCCGAAGAAATGTCTGTGCAGCTGAATTACAGCGTTATCGGCATCTTCGTTGAGAACAAGGAAACTCAAGTTGATCTCAGATGCACCGCCTGAAATTACCAAAATATTTATATCTTTCATAGCCGAGAATACTTCACCGGCGATACCACTACTACCGCGAAACTGGCGCCCGACTACAGTGACAATTGCCGTGTTGTTCATCACTTTGATCTCGCCCCATTCGGCCAGATCTTCTTTGATGGCGGTAAGATTTTCGGTTGAGTCGATGGTAATAGACAGTGACACTTCAGAGGTGGCAATTAAATCGATAGATGTTTTGTGGCGATCGAAAACGCTGAAGACTTTGGCAAGAAATCCATGAGCCATTAGCATGCGTGGTGAGCTGATGAATAATGCCGTAATATTTTTCTTCGATGCAATGGCGCAGATGCGCTGAGAGAGCGGCACATTGCCTGCTTCAAGTTCTTCCAAATTGGCCTGAATCAGCGTACCCGAGCTGTCGGGTCGCATTGTATTGAGCACTTTAACAGGAATATTTTTCTCTACCGCTGGTTTAATCGTCAGTGGGTGCAAAACTTTGGCACCGAAATAGGCAAGCTCAGCTGCTTCCTGAAAAGTGACTTGCGAAATCACTTGAGCTTCCGGCACGATGCGCGGATCGCAAGTCATCATACCGTCTACGTCGGTCCAGATTTCAATGCGGCTGGCGTTAGCAGCTACGCCCAAAATCGAAGCGGAATAATCTGAACCACCGCGACCCAGAGTAGTGGTGATACCGTCTAAGGTTGAGCCGATGAAACCTTGAGTGATAACAATGAAGCCGTCAGCAGTAGCTGTACCAATCACAGACTGGGCGCGCTTCTCAACTTCTGCCCAGAGCGGATTGCTTTTGCCGAAGTTATCGTCGGTGATTAGAACCTGACGCGCATCTACCCATTTAACTTTCGCACCGCGACTGCTTGCATATTCGGCTAACACACGAGAGGAAAGCAACTCGCCGATTGATGACACCACATCTAGTGAACGCTTTGAGAGTTCGCCTAAATAGTTGATGCCGCGTAAAACTGATTCAAGCTCTGCCAGGTGCGGGTTCAGATCGTCAAGCAAGGCCTGGGCACGGTCTGCGTCGAGCAACCCTTTGACAGCATCAATATGCTTTTGCCTGATCATCTCAATTTGGGCCAGAGCACCATCAATATTGCGACGCACCGCCTGGTTGGCAGCATCAATCAGAGCGTTGGTGACGCCTGACATTGCTGATACCACCACCAGTGGCGGTCCGTCTTCGCTATTGGCCTTTGAAATCAAGGCATACACTTGCTCAAAGCGCTCTTTCGAGCCCACTGAAGTGCCGCCAAATTTCATCACTATCATTGAAGGAGACCCAATCTAACCTGAAGAGCTTTCTGCCTGGATATTAGCGTCTCCAGACGTCAGCGCCGAGATCACGTAGTCTTTCTTCGAGCTTGTCATAACCACGGTCAAGGTGACTCAAACCGGTCACTTCAGTTACTCCATCAGCACCGAGACCAGCAATGATGAGAGCGGCTGCAGCGCGCAGGTCGCTTGATTTGACTTCAGCGCCCATCAGCTTAGGCACGCCTTTGACGATGGCCGAATTAGCTTTCAACTGAATGTCTGCACCCATTCTGCGCAACTCGCCCACTTGCATGAAGCGATTTTCGTACATGGTTTCAGTCATTATAGATGTGCCTTCTGCCACTGCCAACACAGACATCAGTGGTGCCTGCAAGTCAGTTGGGAAGCCAGGATAAGGAACTGTGGTGACGTCAATTGCTTTCAGTCTGCCCTCAACTTTGATCTTAATTGTGTCTGGTGCGTAGATGGAACACTCAGCGCCCATCTCATGAATTTTACTGATCACGGCATAGATGTGATGAGCATTAGCACCATTGATGATGATCTCGCCACCAGCAGCCATACAGGCATAAAGGAAAGTACCGACTTCCAATCTGTCTGGAATGGTATCAACTACAGCGCCATGCATTTCTTCTTGCGGAACGCCGTCAATAACGATTTGATAGGTACCAGCACCAGTAATCTTGCCGCCCATGGCATTGATACAATCAGCCAGGTTAACAATTTCAGGATCCTGAGCAGCATTTTCGATAATGGTCTGACCTTCAGCCAGAGCCGCTGCCATCATGATATTTTCAGTAGCACCATTACTTGGTCTGTCCAGGTAGATGCGCGCACCAGTCAATTTTGTCGCTGAAGCGTAAACATAACCATGATCGATTCCAACTTCGGCTCCGAGTAACTTCAAGCCTTTTTCGTGCAAATCAATACGGCGTTCGCCGATGGCACATCCGCCAGGCAACGAAACCTTTGCTTCGCGGCAACGAGCCAGGAGTGGCCCGAGCACAACAAATGATGCTCTCAACTGACTGACGAGCTCGTATGGAGCTTCAATTTCAGTGAGGTTGGTGGCATCGATACTAACTTCGTTATTGCTAATTTCAACCACGGCGCCGAGGTGACGAAGCACGTCAGCCATCATATGCACGTCGGTGAGGTTAGGCACGTTTCTTAAGACGGTGACGTCTTTAGCAAGAAGGGCAGCTGCCATCATTTTCAGAACGGCATTTTTAGCGCCGAATATTCTGGTTTCGCCACGAAGCGGTTTACCGCCGCGAATAATAATGCGCTCTTCGGCTTCTTGAGGGCCTTGTTTTGCTGGAGGATCGAGTCTAGTTATTTGTGGTGGTGTCATGTTCCCTGCCGCTTTAATGATAGGGGAGCTCGATACGGCCCTCAAGGGCAGGCAGTCACTCACGCATGGCTCCATTTAGCGAAGTGACTGGTTCGATGGCAAACTACTGGTATTCTGTAGAATAATTCATTCGCCAAGCGGGTTATTTTCCGCCTCTGTAGATACTCTACAACGGTCAGGTAAATACAATGTTAAGCGAATTCTACAAACGTTTTTGCGCTCTGTTACGTTTTAGCCGCATGCAGTGCTGGTCTTGCTCTAGACGATTGAAAACAGTTATAAAGTAGGATGTTAAAGTGCGGTAAACTCTAGCTGCCAAGAGGAATTTTCATGTCATTTCGTCGCATTTTCACAGTGGTGCTGAGCTTTTTCTCACTAGCGGTTTTACTGGACGGCTGCGTCATGTCTGAAGAAATGAAGCGTATCGAGCAAGTGAAACAATCGCAAGATCGCAGAGCTGAGGCCGGTTCTACCAATTTGAACGGCGAACAACTGTTTTTCCGCAGCTGCAACACCTGCCATCCCAGCGGTAGAGCCAATCTGGGGCCGAGCCTGGAAACACTCTCCGAGCATTTTCCGGACGATGCAAAACTGAAAGCATATATTCGCAAAGGTTCTGGCATGATGCCGGCACAGCCTAAAGACGTCATCAACGATCAAGAGTTGGACAATCTAGTTGATTACCTACGCCATCTTACTTTTGACAAATAGTTGCGGCTGCAGCCACAATTTATTGCACAATCAGCATCTCTAAAAGCCAGATTACTACTGCCAAAAAGAGCAGCAGCATGACGATGCGCGAAAGCAATGCCGGGCTGGAAAGAATAATCGGCTGAATAGGCAAATATTTGATGAAAACTTTAGCGATGCGGTCGCGATCAGACAGGTAAATCGAAGTGATGATCAAGGGCCAGAGCCGCTTTTCACCCATAACCGGATGATAGAGCACCAAAATTAGCTCAGGCGAAAGATATACTTTCGATACCTGTTGCCAGTTAACTGTTTTACGTTGCGGCCAGTAAGGCCCGCGATATTTGATGCCGTGACGACTGAGTTGTAAACTCGAAGGCGTGAGATATGGCCTGAGACCAACCATAATTGACAAAGCCGCAATACCAAGGAAAAAGCCCTCGATATTGATCAGAAGTTTCCAGTCTTTGGCCAATAGCAGCGGCGTCCAGCAATATTTGGCCAGGCCGAGATAAGCAGAGGCAAGCACGAGACACATGAGCATTTCGCTCGGTTCTTTTTGTTCGACGAAGTTGTCTTGAGCCTCTCCTTCAGTGTCGGAAATGCCAATATCTGCGTAGGGATCATCTTCATCGGGCTGTGCCATAGAGCCTAGAGTAGCTTAATTTGGAAGCCAGTTACAAGTGGTAAAACCCGGTAAATTCAGGTGTTTTTCCTAAGAACTCAAAATCAGCCGAACAGTTCTTTGCTGGCGATGCCGGCACGCAAATTTACTTCGTCTTTAATTGCCTCTGGCGCGGTATTTAAATCTCCAATCCAGTCGAGATCCGCCACCGCTTTATAAAAATCAGAGTCAAAGGCGCGAGTACGCACCACAACCGGCATGGGCACTGCATAGCCCAGCACAAGTGCTTGTTGTTTAGGGTCCATCTGAGCCAGCACTGTGCGCAGAGTACTTGAGCCAGATACCCCGGTGAATACAGCATCGATATCTTTTTCATCGTTGAGTAATGCGGTGACCCTGGTGCCAATTTGACTGAGCACTTCCGGATCGATTCCTGAAGGTCTTTGATCGACAATTAAAAGAGTGACGAAATACTTACGCATTTCTCTGGCGATAATACCGAATATGGTTTGCTTAGCCACTGCCGGCGAGAGAAATTTATGCGCTTCCTCTATCACTATCATTAGTTTGCGTGGCGGCGGAACTCGCTCAGGATCACAGATGTATCGCTCAGACTGGCGCACGTACTCGGCGTGAATGCGTCTGGTAATAATGTTGGTGGCAAGCATGTACGAAAGCAAATTATTCTGCCGACCAAATTCGAGCACCACGTGTTTGCCGGCGGCAATTTGATCGAGAATCTCTTCTATATAGTTATGACCAACCCGTGGTTTCAAATACGGTATCTTCTGCACCACCGTATTGAGCCTGCGCTGCAGTGTTTTTAGTGAAGTTGGATGACCCTTAAAGTTCTGGCAAAATTCTTCTATTTCGTCACCAGACATATCGAGCAGTGCTGAAATCCAATCGGCACCATTTTTCTCTTTGAAAATATATGCGTTTTCCAGTGATGCTTCAGTCAAATTAAGTTCGTTCTTGAGTAAATCGAGATCTTCAATTTCAATCTGGTTATAACCAATGTTGAGTTCGCGAGCATCAGGAATGCCGCGCGCTCGCGATGACTCTTTATCAAGCGAAAACACCACCACTTGAGAGCCAAAAAGCTGTTTCAAGCCTTTCACTCTTGGTGCCGATTTACTTTCAGACATGGCCTGCCAACCGTACTCGTTGTGCATATCGAAAACCAGTACAGATGCCAGATCTTTCTTGATGATGCCGCTCAAAAATATGCGTGTCAAAAACGATTTGCCGGTGCCCGACTTGCCGAAAATGCCGTTGGAGCGCTCGATAAAACGATTGAGGTCAATGCAGACCGGAGTCTCCATATTCAGTGGTCGACCAATATTAAAGTGAGCGTTGTGCGGATCGCTTTCGTTTTCCTCACCGAAAACCAGAGCAAAATCCGCTGAGTCAGCTTCATAGACTGGAGAAAAATGTGAGGGAATAGTTTTCACCGGCCGCAACTCACGGCCGTCGCCTTCGCTGTCACCTTTGCCCTGTTCGAGCATCAGCATCGGTTGCAACTTAACTGTGCCGAAAGTAGTGACACCAGAGAGCACCGACATGAGAAAAGCATCGGTGCGAGGCGGGTTGAGCAAAATGCTCTGATTGGCAGCCGACAGCGTGACGTCGGTGAGCATGCTGAAAAAACGCGAATTAGCGCCTTCTACCACAACAAATCGGCCGACACGCAGGTCTTCTACACTTTGAGCCGTATCAAGCCTCATCTCCAGACCGGCTGAAAGCGAGCCCTGGATAATGATGCCCAGATAATTCAGCTCAGATTTTGGCATTGTCTAGGGGCTAAGCTTTAGAGTCAAAGCCAATCGCCGCAGCAAATACATTGATGGCGCTGATGCGATCATCGCCCACATACTCTTCGCGTCTGACAATGTCGCTTTCGTCAGCACCGCGATATTCCGTCAAAGTGTACACAATCGGCTCGTGCAGGCTCTTTTCTAAGCGATAGAGGTTTCCGTTTACACCATCGGCGCCAATAAGCCCCCAAACCCCATCAAGTGCTTTGACAATGTCTTCCATGGTGTGTGGCCATTGTGCCCGTTTAACTATCATCATCAATTCTCCCGACCCCATAAAATTATTAGCAAGCACGACAATCAGTGATTAACCTGGACGTGCTGATCATATATCAATGATATGACTGCAACGGTTAGCCTGACGCGCTCAAGAATAAAAATTTGTCCGGAAAGGGACTTGAACCCTCAAGGCTTGCACCACACGCACCTCAAGCGTGCGCGTCTACCAATTCCGCCATCCGGACATTCCTCTACAACTGCTCACCGGACCAGATTGCTCTGGAGGACTTTTGAACCAAGGACCAATTTGAGGTATCGGCGGCCAATGGTCGAAAAATCAGGTGAATTTTTCAGTTCAGGATACTTGAGCCCTGGGGCCCAAGGTTCACTAGTTCATCATGTGCGGGCCGTCACTGTCAATACTGCGGAACTTTCGCATGGCGCTTTGCGTCCTCTTAACCTGAGCTGTTTAAACCTGCCCAGCCCGGTGTAGAGGGGATTAAGCAACTATAGACGTCTGCGCAATAAGCGTGAAGCCAGTAGCAGTCAGGGTTTTCACTAGAGAATTTATCTGTAGCATACATAAAATAGCTCAAACTGGGCATACAGAGAATAATTCGCGAAAAGTCCAAAACCGGGAATTTCACTTAATGATTGAAATGTTTGTATATGGAATCGCCTTCGACGGCCGCACGGGACAACCCATAGTTGTCTTGAACGATTCCACCAAGAGACGAGCTTTACCCATATGGATTGGACCTTTCGAGGCTTCGGCTATTGACAAGGCCCTGAATAATCACAAGCCGGAACGGCCCATGACCCATGACCTACTGCTCAACACCATTACTACATTGGGTTACAAGGTCGACCGCATTGAAATCAACGAACTGGCCTCAAGCACCTATTTCGCTACAATTTTGATCAAAGTCAACGACCCCAGCCAGAAGCTCAATGAAACCAAACCTCTAGACGCCAGACCCTCTGACGCCATTGCCATTGCCTTGCGGGCCAAAGTGCCGATTTTTGTCTCGGCTCAGGTGGTGGCTGACGGCACCATAGCGGCGGACCATCAAAAAGATGAAGAAGAAGCTAAACAATTCAAATCGTTCATCGATGGTTTAAAAGCTTCCGACTTTCACAAACCTGGCGGTGGCCTGTCGGAGTAATCGGGTGCCAGTAATCGGGGGGCTCAGAAAATTTACCTTCGAAGGTAGATTCTCAGCGCAAACTTTACTGCGGCTGAGCTTTGCGCTTGTTGTAAGTGACTGATTTTTCGTTGACAATCAGCCAGCTGCCGCTTTTGTCTTGCTGTAAAAACCACGTCATCTTCACACCAGCATGGCCGCTCGATCCGTGAAAAGTTACTTCCACTGCCGGTTTGCCCGCCAGCTCCGTTTTTTTAAATTTAGGATGGCCAAAGCTTTCTTCATTCTTTAAAGCACCTAAGTGCTCATCTTTAAATGCTGCTGCTATCTCTTTGGCCAGGCCATCACGGTCAAGCTTTTGCCAGCGAATGTCGCCGCGTTCGCGCTCGACACCGGCTTCAATAGTAGCGGCAGGGGCGTAGAGTTCAATTAGTTTAACGTCGCTGGCGAGATCAAGCTTTTTATATTGTTCAAACACTTGCCGTGCTTCGGCAAATTCTTCTGGCTTGGTTTCAGCCCTGGTTTCTGCATTAGCAGGAGCATGCGCACCACCAGCAATGCAAGTAAGCAACAGGCTTGAAAGGGTAGCAAGAATATTTGTGCCCAATTTGTCTTTCATCTTTAGCCTTTTCTTTTAAGAGCAGCACTGAGAGCGGTTTCCAGCGTGGCAATTTTGGCCTCCAGCTGTTTTTCTTTGTCAGATTGAATTTCCACGGCAAGCTTGGCATCTTGAGTTTGCCACTGCAATTGCTTGGCTTCAGATTTCAATTCTTTCGAACGAATTTTCCAGATGCAAAAAACAGTCACAGCCCCCAGGGCAAAAAACTTGAGCACTATTAAAGCTAAAGGTATTTGCAATGCCGCACCAGCAATGGTGTAGGCCACCGTGATAGCGGTAGTGGTGGCAATGAAGAAAAGTGTGAATAAAATTGAGAGTGCTGCCAGAGTAATAAACAAATATTTGGGAAGCATAATTCGAAAGACCCTATTTTAGTTTGGCCAGCAAACGCTCAAAATCTTGAGGCAGCTCAGCTTGAAATTCTAACAGCAAACCAGACACCGGATGGCGCAAAGTCAAACGGGCGGCATGTAGGGCTTGCCCTACTAAACCCAGCTTGTGGCGGGCTTCAAGGCTGCCCGAGCTTTTCTTATTGTAAACAACGTCACCGACCACCGGTAAATTAAGGCTGGCCATATGCACTCTAATCTGGTGGGTGCGTCCGGTTTCAAGCTGGCATTCCACCAGACAATATTTGGTAAAAAATTTCATTACTTGATAATGGGTTCGAGCTGACCGAGCTTTTGACTGCAGATCGCCGGCTTTGACAATAGTCATTTCTTTGCGCTTAACCGGATGCCTGCCAATAGGTGCGTCAACGTTGCCGCTGTCGGCTGTTGCCACTCCTTCCAGCAGTGCGAGATAAACCCTTTTGGCTTCTTTATTTTGCAGTTGCTGAGAGAGCCCCTGATGGGCGACATCTGTTTTTGCCACCATGATTAAGCCGCTCGTATCTTTATCGAGCCGATGCACAATACCCGGGCGAATTACTCCACCAATTGAAGACAACCGGCCCTGACAATGGTGCAGCACCGCATTAACGAGAGTGCCGCTGCTTACTCCGGCCCCCGGATGAGTGACCATACCGGCAGCTTTATTAATAACGAGCAAATGTTCGTCTTCAAAAACTATATGCAGGGGAATATTTTCAGGCTGTGCCGCCAGCACCTCTGGTGGTGGCACCGTCACTATCACAGTGTCGCCATCCTTCAATTTCAAACTGGCTCTGGCGCTGGCGCCATTCACTGTTACCTGACCGTCATCAATTAATTTTTGCACCCGAGCCCGGCTGAATTCAGTTTGCCCCGTCAAATATTGATCTAGACGATTGCGATCATATTGCGATGCACTGTAAGTTAGCTCTATTAGATCTAAGTCTAACTGCTGTTCTTGCTCTTCTTCGTCTTCTTTAGGAAGCATTTTTGCTTTTTCCATCTAAAAACAAAAACTGAATAATAATCAGCACCACACCGGTGTCTATTAAGGCATCGGCCACATTGAAAATAGGAAAGGAGAAAAAAGAAAATTCAAGAAAATCAGTCACTTGCCCTTGCACAAAGCGCTCATATAAATTTCCACAAGACGCGCCTATAATCAGCCCTGCACCAATGCGCTCAAGAACGGCAGGCCGCTCGGCCTTATAAACCCTGGTCAGTCCCCAGACCAAAAAGCCGGCAGTATACAGACAGGCAATGGCAGTCATCAACGGCGCATTACCGCGCCCCAGTGAAAAAGCAGCACCAGTGTTCATAGTCAAATTGAACTGCAAAAGACCTGGCAGAAATGGCATCATCTGACCTTGTGTCAAATGACTGAGAGCCCAGATTTTAGAAAGTCGATCAAAGACAAAGGCGATTGTGCCTGCACCAGCCATAATGGCTAATTCATTTTTTATTTTTGTTTTTGATTTCAGCCGAATCATCTTTAACTTCGGCTCCGGGCTTATCAGCGTTTTTATCTATATTTTTGTCTACGCTTTGACCGGAGCTGCCTTTATCGTCGCTATCTATTTTTCCGTCCACTGAGTCAACAGATTTCTCTACTGCTTTTTCTCTAGCTTTCTCTAAAGTTTTCTCGGTAGACTTCTCTGTCTTATCAGCTTTATCTGACTTATCTAATTTGTCTGACTTATCAAGTTTATCGGTTTTGTCGGCACTGCTTTTCAGCTCTGCTTTGGCGTCATTGTCAGCCACTTGCACATCATCTTTTACATGTGAATGCTCTGGAATAACATTCATTCTACGTGTGAGAAAAGATACGCCCATAACTGATGTACGCATGGGATTAGTCAAAATTACTGTGGCGGTAAGCAGTTCATTGCGATTTTCAGCGTTAGCGCCCATGACGCGCTCGAGCACCGGCTGTTCAAGTGGGCGAGGGCTATCAGTGGGAGTTGGTTGCGGATAGCGCAGTGGTTGGCTGGTGATCGAACCCACGGCAAAAAGACCGGGAGGCAAATTGACTTCAAGACGGGCCGAATATTGTTTGCCTGCTTTTACTTGCTCAGGCGCGGTAAATACCGCGTTCAACTGTTTGGCCAGACCGAATGCGACTTTGACTTTTTCATAGTCGATACGATCGCCCACAATTTTCCAGCTGGTACCAAAACGTTTTAAATAAGTCTGACTTTCAGAAAGAGATTGCAGTTCACCCTTGCTGCCCATGCCAACACCAGGCATGTTTTTCTCAGTGGTGCCTGAGGCCATGTCACGTGATTCTACTGTGGCATTGTGGCCTTCAATTCTTATCTGTTTAGTCTTCGAAACAGACTTGGCGTCAGGATAAGTCTTCCAAAATTCTTGTGTTAATTTGAGAACGGCTTTTTTATCAAGGCCGTCATTATTGATGTAATCATCGGCATAGTTGGCCATGACGCCGTCGAGATTATGCGCGTTCCAAAGTGTTTCGATGTTGGCGAAAGTGGCTTCAATTTCTTTGCGCTCACGCTCGTGTTCTTTATCATCGCCATCAATGCTGAATTCTGGCGTGCCAAGCGTAACTGCCGGAGAAGTCTCAAGTGCGACTGCAGGCAAGTAAGCACTGGAAGAAAAAATCAGACTACCCAGCAAGACGGTACTGGTGAAAAGCGAAACAGGAAAGCGCGCAGTTGGTTTCATATGTGGTATCACTGATGACCTGAATGGGGCTCAAAACACAAATTTCTGATGGTTTCACCAGACCTTCGAACAATATTATATCCGCATGTTCTCTTTAGAACCGCTCAGCTTGAGCAAGACTGAGACAAAACTTGCATTTATGCTGAAAGAGAAGGAGACCAGCTGGCCCCCTTCTCTTTAGATTACTGCTTCAAATTAATTAAACGGCAACCAGCAGCTGATTCATCAGGTCGATATTTTCCTTAATCGACTTGGCAGAGGCGTTAAGCGCGTCTTGCTCTTCTTTGTTCAACTTCAGGTCTACGATTTTCTTCAAGCCTTCTCTACCCAGCACGCATGGCAGGCCGATATAGACATCTTTCAAACCATAAGCGCCGTCAGCTTGCACGCAGCATGGCAATAAACGATTTTGATCTTTCAAAATCGACTCTACCATTTGCACTACAGAGCGGCCTGGAGCGTAATAAGCGCTGCCGGTTTTGAGCAAATTGACAATCTCTGCTCCGCCATTTTGAGTGCGCTTGGTCATTTCGTCAATTTTGGCTTGTGGCAAGAATTCAGATATTGGTATGCCGTTAACTGTGGCAAAGCGGGTGAGCGGAACCATCAAGTCGCCGTGTCCACCAAGAACCATAGCGCGAACGTCTTGTACTGAGAAACCGGTTTCCATGGCGATGAAAGCCTGGAAGCGAGCCGAGTCAAGCACTCCAGCCATACCGATAACACGCGAGGCAGGCAATTTTGTGGTTTTCCAGGTGAGGTAAGTCATCACGTCAAGCGGATTGGAAACTGTGATGAAAATGGCATCTGGTGAATGCTTGATCGCTTCTTTAGCAACGCCTTGAACGATATTGGCATTGATTTTGAGCAGTTCATCGCGCGACATTCCAGGCTTTCTGGCAATACCGGCGGTAATTACAACGATGTCAGAACCTTTAGTAGCGGCATAATCATTCGACCCGACCACTTCGCAATCATGACCGGTGATTGGCGCTGCTTGCATCATGTCGAGAGCTTTACCCTGGGGCATGCCTTCTACAACATCTACCAGGCACACATCTGCAATATCTCTATCTGCCAGATACTGGGCCACTGTGGCTCCCACAAATCCGGCTCCTACAACTGTAACTTTGCTCACGAGCATGTCCTCCGACCACAAACAAAAGGTACGACCAGAGATTGAGGTTAACACGGCCTTTGCCAATTTCTGGCCGAGCTTAAGCTAGGCTTCATAAGTAGGTAGGGTTAAGCAAGCAAATTGCCAGATAATCTGGCGCACAGGCAGTAAGTCCGTGGCCGTGCCTAGTGAAATCACGGTGAAAACACAGTGAAATCACGGTACATATTTTTTGCAAGTCTCAACTAGAATGTAATTATGGTTGTGTTCCAGGCAGAGGCCAAATGCGGAAATTGACGAGAGTTGCCAAGAAAAAAAGAGGCTTAATTGCCAAATTTTCTTGCGTGGCTTGCCTGGCCTGCTTGGCTTGCTTGGCAATGTCTAACGCTGCAGTAGCTGGTGACACCGACAATAAATCTAAGGCAGAACCAGTATTCAAGCCAGATGTGCCCAAACTCGACTCACTAGAACAAGCCGGCGCTTCTGCTAGTTCCACCCTTAAAGGTACTATCGAGCACCGGTCGGCCAAAATTGCCCCGCCCCCACGCAAAGCGAAAAAGCTCAGCGCCGCTGCCGCAAAACCCGCCGATAATCCGCTCAACGGCATGTTACGAGCACAGAAAGACAAAGAACGGGCCATTAAACTCAAAGCGCAAAATCAAGCTTTCGAGCTCAAAGAAGAGTTCACCATTCCGCAGTCGATTGGCATTATTGGTGTCAAATTCTTCAAACCCATAGACGGCCCGGCCGTTATAAACACGGTGTTCAGCGGCACCCCTGCGGCCAAAGCCGGTATGCAAGTGAACGATATGATTGTGGCGGTTGACGGAGTGCCCACCCGCAATTTGAGCAAAGATCAGTGTTATGACCTGATTGTGGGTTCACCGGATACACCAATAACAGTGTCGGTGATGCGCCGCACCAATTTTGGCGTTAAGCAAATGGTGCGTATGGACTTCAATGATATTCCCGACCCGATGGTGCGCCGCGATTATCTCAATAGCCTCTAAGTCGCCTCATCTTGGCAACAGCGGTCTTCATAAAGAAGTGGGTCAAATGCTAAACTTGAGCCAATGAAATTATGTTTTGATGCCACCAAATTTGGTTGCGGATTAGATGGAGCTATCGAGCTGGCAAGCGCCAAAGGCATCAAAGCCGTGGAGTTTTCCTTTGCTCCATTTGCACCGGCCAAGGCCAATAAGAAAGCAGATGACAAGGAGAAGAAGTTTTTTCAGGCAGCCTGCCAGGCCGCTTTAGAAAAAGACGTCGAATTTGCCTGTCTCAATTTAGATTATTGCCTTGACGCCGGCGATAAAAAATCAGTCAAAGAATTTTTGCCTATGATTGAAAAACTGGCTGACGTAGCAGGCAACCTGGGCTGCAAAAAAGTGTCGTTCTTTATCAAGCCACACAGCGACGACAATTGGACAGAAGCATTTGCCCAGCTTTATCCAGCATTGCAAACCAGCCTGGCCGCCTTCAACGTGACACCACTTTTACGCTTATCGACACCGACTGAATACCGCGGCGTCAGTTTAAAAAAATGGCGGGCCATGGATCCACAAGAATGGCGCACGCTTATTTCTTCCTGCCCCGGCCTCGGGCTCATCTATTCGCCGGCCGATTGTCTCTGGCAGGGCATTGAATATCTGGCCAATCTTTCTGCTTTCGCCAGCGCTATCGATCATGTGGTGGCACACGATGTAGAAATTAATCGCACCATTCTTGCCGACAGCGGCACTTTCGGACCATTGTGGTGGAATTATCGCCTGGCCGGAAAAGGTCATGTAGACTGGCGTCAGGTCATTGAAGCTTTAAAACTGTATGGCTATATGGGCAGTTTTTCAATGCAATTTGACGATGAATTTTTAGCAGGCGACGAACTATCTCTCGACCAGGCTTTAGACGAATCGAAACGCCACTTTGCCCGTCTTTTGCGAGGTTAACCATGCCGAAGACGAGCACATCGGAAAATAAAATCGAGCCAAAGCTAGAGCTAGACTCTCTTGAAGAAAAACCGCGGGAGCTTCTGCTCTATTTGCACACACACTGGGATAGAGAGTGGTACTGGAGCTTTGGTGCTTACCGCACTCAGCTGATTCAAGTGGTGCTCTCAATCATCGAAAAACTAGAAAGCGGCGAACTGGCGAGTTTCATGCTCGATGGCCAGACCTGTCTGCTCGAAGATCTGGAAGAAATGGTGCCAGGGCTGGGCCTGTCTGCACGCATCACGACTCTGGTGCAACAAAACAAACTTTCCATCGGGCCCTGGTATGTGCTGGCCGATCAGCTCCTGGTGGGCGGTGAGAGCTTAGTGCGCAATTTAAATTTCGGCATTAAGGCAAGCGAAGCCGTGGGCGGAGCGGCCATGGTTGGCTATTGCCCAGATACTTTTGGTCACAGTGCCGACTTACCCCGCATTCTCAAAGGCTTCGGCATAGACAATGCCGTGGTCTGGCGCGGCGTGCCACCACTGACAAACGGACCGCTTTTTCTCTGGCAGAGTGCAGACGGTTCAGAAGTGCTCGCCCATCAATTAGCGCGAGGATACTATCAGACAGCCTTTCACGAAGACGTAAGCAGCAATCAATTGACTGATTATTTGCTCAGTTTTGTCGCTGACGAAACTCTCACTTATTCGCCAGAAATGAGAGCAGCTCTGGTTCCTGTGGGTGGCGATCACCTGCGGCCGCCACCCGATTACAAAGCCCAATTGCACGATGCCTTATCTAGTAGCGACAAAAAATTGACTGCCACCACAGTTAGCCTTGAACAGTTTTTTGAAAAAGCAAAAAAAGATTTCGCCACAGATTTAAATCCGCTGCAATTGGTGCAGGGAGAATTACGTGACAATGCCGCGGCTTTTGCTTGTGAAAGAGCTTACATGCTTGCAGGTGTGCTTTCGACCAGACTTTATCTTAAGCGCGAAAACCGCCTGCTCGAACATGCCCTGCTGAAAAAAATTGAACCGCTGCGGGCCATGACCGCCCTGGCCGGCATTATCGAATATCCGCAACACGAGCTCGATTTTAGCTGGAAATTACTGTTAAAGAATCATCCGCACGACAGCATTTGCGGTTGCAGCATTGATGAAGTGCACGATGAAATGCAGGCACGCAGCAAGAGCTTAAGCGGTCAGCTGGCGGTTCTTTATCGCCAGGCTCAAGAAGCTTTAATTAGAGTACTGGCACCAGATTTGAAAACCGCACGTCTTGGTTTAAATGCCATGACCGTCATGGACCCTGCCGAAAAACCAAATACTCTTGTCACTGTTAATACCAGCGGCAATAAAGTCTCGATGCCTGTGGCCGTTCGCCTGGCCGTATTGGATGATGAATATTATTCTGGTGAGATTACAGTGCCCGACGGGCTTCAAGTGGTGCGCAAAGAGAAAGCCACGGAAGCCTTTTTAGAATTATCTGGTGTGCCACTGTTTAAAAATATCGAACTTATCGATGCTTTTGTTTATGCAGAAAACATGGCACCGCTTTCAATCACACATTTAAAAACGGCCAGTTCAACTTTTGACGGCAAGTCAAAAGCGGCCTGTAAAATCAAAGACTACAGTAGTGGGTTCGACGGCCTGGCGCTATGCAACCAGTTCTTCTCGGTTTACCTCGATAAAAAAGGGCAACTGCTAGTTAAAGAGAACAAAGCAGAAACAATTTTACACAAGCTCGGTCACCGCTTAATTGACACCGGCGATGGTGGCGACACATACAATTATGATCCTATTGCCATGGACAAACCGGTGGAAGCGAAAGTAGTGTCAGTGTCGCCGGGGCTGGCTGGCCCACTGGTAGCTTCCATTTTTGTAGAATACGAAATTGATTTGCCTGAAGGCTTAAAGCTAGATAAAAACCCCGGCCAACAAAGGCGCAAGGGTGAAGCGGAAAGCGCGCCAGCTCTGATTAACTTAAAACGCAGCAACAAAACAATTAAGCATAAGATTGTCACTGAAATTACACTTAAAGCAAATGTTCCAATAGTCTATTTTGATACTCGCTTCAAAAATAAAGCTAGCGATCACAGATTGGAAATTGTTTTTTCTACCCCACAGAAACTGACCAAGACATTCAGCGAAAATCACTACAGCGTAATTGAAAGAGCTGTGGCTCGAAAAGTTGATCTTAACCCGGTTTACTCCACAGAAGCCTTTGTGCCTCTTGGTCACGAAGGCACCCTCAACCGCTACCCTTGCCAGCGGTTCTTTGTCGCTCACAACTATTGCTTCCTCAATAATGGCTTGCCCGAATATGGTGCCGCCGGCAGTGACGTTGCTATTACTCTGCTCAGGGCAGTAAGTTATCTCTCGCGCAATCGCTTGCGCACTCGAGGCGGTGGCGCCGGACCAAATATCGCTACACCGGGCGCCAATAGCCCTGGTAAAAACCACGTTTCATACGGCTGGGCGCCATTGCAGCAAGATCACCACGCAGGCGGAAATTTTGCCGAAGCCTATAGTCTGGCAGAAATTTACGAAGAGCCCCTCACTGCTTTTCTCGTACCAGCAGCGGGCAAAACCGAGAATGGCAAGGCTGCGGCCCTGGGTAAAAGTTTCTTCGCTCTCGATAATGATGCCATAAAAATTATGGCTTCATTTATAGATGAAGCGGGCAAAATGACTCTGAGGCTCCTCAACGTGTCGAACCGGGAACAGTCTGCTAAATTGGAAGGGGCCGAGCGCATCAGTTTGCACCAGCTTGACGGCAGCCCCATGAGCGAAATAAACGCATCTTTGACTCTTAAATTTAAACCGTGGCAATTGCTTACCGTTAAAATCATCGAACCGGCGCAAAAATCATGACCTACAAAAAACAAATCGTTATCGCTCTAGCCTTGCTCCTGCTCGCGGCCCCAAATGCGCAAGCAGCGGGAGGCGGCGCTTACCCTGATTCTAATTTGCCTGAAGAAGGTCAAAAAGCACTACAGCGCGCCGTCAGCGCCATGAAAGCAAAAAACTATTCAAAGGCCCAAGAAGCTGTGCAATCAGCCGCCGCCTCAGCCACAGATGCTCAAGGATGTTTGTTTATTATCCAAACACTGAGCAGCTTTGGTGGCATGGCCAACAAAATGAAACGTCCGGCAGTAGAGCGTGCTATGTCATTGGCCACCACTAATGATGAAATAATGGCTGTGGCCAAACATGCCAGAGAAGCAGAAATGTATGACTTAGCCAAGCACACCACCGATAAGCTAGTCACATCGACAAACTCTTTTACCGATTTGATGGCGGTTGCTCACCAGGCGCACGCCGCAGCCAATGCTGATTCTGTGCATCTGGCTTTGCAAAAAGCTTACAGCACAATCAGCAACGAACCAGATGCTCTTGATTTTATACGTCAGGCGCACGATTTAGGCATTGATCATCTCTCGCAAAAAGCGGCAAAAGACTTGATTGAAGATCAAACCACGGCAGTAGAACTAGTCGCTCTTGCCAATAAGCTCGAAACTATAGCTTTGCCCCACCTTGTGCGTGAGGCTCTTGTGGCGGCTTTAGACAAGGCAAAAACAGTAAGTGACTATGTGGCCATTTTTGAAGCGGCCAAGCATTTTGAATATGCCGATATTGTCAAACTAGCAACCTATCGTGGTCGAAAACTGACAATCATAAACAAAATTAAAAACCAGGCAGAGAATACTCCAGAAGCACTGGCCGATCAAAGACGCAAAACCAAAGACGAAGTCAATCGTGCCACTCTGGCCAAACCCAGCGGCTTCTAATGGCGAATGCAATTTCAGAAACAGACCCGCCGCAGGAAAGTAAAGCAGCGCTTTTTTTGCCTAATGTAGGCGACCTGCTTTTTGTAGGCGTGTGTCAGCTTTTACTTTTTATGCGGCCCACTTTTATTTTTAGCGATGGGTCCACCGGTTGGCATCTAGCCACCGGATTTAAAATATTAGCTGATCATGCCATTCCCCATCAGGATTTTTTGTCTTACACATTTCCCGGCAAAGACTGGGTAGCCTACGAATGGTTATCTGATTTATTCATGGCTGGCCTGGTGCATCTGGGTGGCTTGAATCTTCTGGCTGTGATAGTCACCATTTCCCTTGCCTCGCTTACTCTGGCCCTTTATCAAAAGGTGAGAGAAGGCGGCAGCAATTTTCTACTCGCCCTCTTTTTCTCCACCGTAGGTTTACTCACTGCCGCCATTCACTGGCTGGTGCGACCACACATATTTACTTTCTGGGGAGTTTATCTTTTCACAACCAGACTGGAAGCTTTTTACAGTGGCAAGCGCAGTTTTAAATGGCTTGCTGCCTGGCTCTTGCCCTACATGGTACTGTGGGTCAATTGTCATCCGGCATTTTTGCTTGCCTTTGCCATCACCGGACTTTATCTACTGATTGTTCTATTGCGCGGCATCACTGCCGACAATCAATCTCTGCGCCAGGGCAAACTAAAGCAAGCCGGGCAGCTGGCACTACTGCTGATGCTTTTGCTATTAGTTAGCCTGGCGAACCCTTATGGCTTGACTCTGTATCACTATATTGGCGAATACCTGCACGGCACGAGCATTCTGGCCCAAACCGACGAATTTAAACCGCCAAATTTCCTCTTAAATTTTCATGCTTATTGCCTGGCGATATTAATGGCATTTGCCTCAGTTGGTTTATGTTTTGGCAGAAACAAACTGAGCTTGCCGGCGCTGGCTTTGACTATAATTTTTGCTTATCTGGCACTATCGGCGGTGCGTCACATGCCGCTTTTTGTCATAGTCGTTTTACCTGTATTGGGAATTTTATACAGCGGCTTCCAATTTAATGCCGCTAAAACACCGGCTCTTCTTAAATCGTTTGTTGCAGGCGCGCAAGGCTTTGACGCTGAAGAAAAAAAATCAAATATGCATCTTTTGCCATGGCTCTATTCCATCATCATTATTATCATCGCTCTGGCCACACCGCAGCAGGGGCCGGAAGCCATGCTCAAAGCCGGTTTTGACGACAAACTGGCACCAAGCAAAACTCTTGATTATATTGCCGCCCATAAACTGCCCGCAGTGGGTGGATTTAATTTTGATAACTGGGGTGGTCTGATTCGCTACAAACTTGGTATGCCTGTTTATATCGATGACCGCGCCGACTTTTATGGCGAAAAATTTTATGGCGAATATGGCATCATTTGCGAAACCAGACCAGGCTGGCATCAGCTTCTGGAATTGCGTAAAATCAACTGGATACTTTTTCCAAAAGATTCAGGGCTGATTAAACAATTGAAAGAGCGCAAAGATTGGAGCACCGCTTGTGAAGATGAGGCGGCCACATTAATGGTTAAAATCACTAAAAACTAAATTTGAAATTTACCTTTCTGGAGGAGCAATGTCACGTCGAGTAGTTTTATATGTGGCCAGCAGTCTTGACGGTTTTATCGCCCGTGAAGATGGTTCAGTTGACTGGCTTTTTGACCCCTATGCCCATGGCTATGAATTTTTCTACGAAGATATCGATACTGTGATTATGGGTCGCAAAACTTACGATCAAGCCAAAACTTTTGAAGAGGCGCCATATTCTTCGAAGCGCGCCATTGTCTTCTCGCGCATGGCCACACTGTCACCTTACGAAGGGTTGGAATACACGACTCACCCGCCTGAAGTGGTGGTCAAAGAATTGAAAGAAGAAGAGGGTGGCATGATCTGGCTGGTGGGTGGTCGCGAAATCAGTGAACTGCTGATTGCCAACCAACTGGTAGATGAATTAATAGTCTCTGTGCATCCCAAAATTCTGGTTAAGGGCATTCCTCTGGTGTCTTCTATGGAGGCGCAGTGCGACCTGAAATTGGTCACCTATGAGGTCTTCAAAAGCGGCCTGGTTCAACTGCGCTACGAAATTTTGAAAGAAGATAAAAAGGTGGAAGCTACACTGGCAAAGGCGGAACCAAAGGCCGAGGCAAAGACTAAAACTCGAGCAAAGACTAAAAAGAAAGCGGCTTGAGTCAGATGATTCTTGATGCTGCGGGGAATAATCGCTAGAGGCGCTAAGTTCAGGAACAGTTCGGGAACAGTTCGGGAACAGTTCGGGAACAGTCCGGGAACAGGTTTAGAAGAAGTCTGGAAGGGTCATCAATGTGTGAAAATTTCGTGGCGGCCGCTTTTTGTACCGCTCTGCCGATTCTAGCTCTGGGCAGCTGGGGGCTGGCTTACAAATTTGCAGGCAAAAATGCACCCAGTGTCATTCACGACCTGCGCGAACTATTTACTGAATCACTGCCTTTTCTGAAAACGCAATGGCTCTTTCTGGCAATTTGCACAGTGGGTAGCGGAGTTTCGGCCTGTCAAAATTCTCAATCAATTGAACTCGCTCCTGCTTATTATCTGATCTCATCAGTATCTCTGGGCATAGTGCCAATTTTGAAACTTTTTTATGTGGCTTACCTGGCATCACCGCGTAATGCGGCGCTGGTTGCCACTATTGGCATAAAGACCATGATTTTCTATCTGATTGGCGAATACATTCAAAACATGGCTATTGGTTTAGGTTTGATGCTTCTGGTCTTTCCAGGGCTGTACATCATGGCCAGAACCAGCCTGTTCTTACCTATTTATGCAGTAGAAGGACATCGCCCCTTGCAGGCTCTCGAGCGTAGCTGGGCTATTACCAAAGGCAAATATTGGCAGGTATGCCTTTATCTTGGACCGGCATTTGTGATCGCGCTAATGGGACACTGGATGCCTTACATGGGCATCATGCTGCAGCATTCTCAATTGAGCGCCGCTCGGCCACTGTTAGTTGTGGTCAGTGCTGTAAGCGGCATGACCTCAACGCTTTTAAGCATAATGCTGGCGGGTCTGATGTACAAACTATATCTGCGTTTTTCCGAACCTCTTGCTGAACGGAAGCCTTAGCCCATAAATTGCCACAATTTTCTCTTATGCTGGCATTGTCTAAGACTGACCAAGCGCAGCGGAGGAAACACATGGCCAGGGCTCACAAAGATGGCAACGGTCACGGAGATTTGTCAATTGTCGGCTTCGATAAATGCGCCGGCCTGGTTATGAAAGACAAGAACAACGAATTATTTGATCCGCGCGTCAATTTTGAAAATGGCATTCTTGAAATTACAAAACTGGTCATTCCAAAAGCGGCAGTCGGTAACTTAGACCCGTTCTTAAATAGCGGTAAGTGGTCCTAAGAGCAAGAGCAGAAATACTTTGGCTTTGAGAGCTCGAGTGTCGTCACCAGATACGGTGACCGTAAAAGTTTCGGGTGTCGCCTGGGCCAGAGAGAATTCAGCCGGCTCTTTAAAGTCACTGAGCTCGCGGCGCAACATATCAGGAGCGCTTTTTTCAGAGCTATGAATAGTAGCTTTGAGCCCGCAAGTGCTATCCACTACTTCTACTACTGTTGTGCCGCTGGCAGCAAACTCTTGCAGCTGCCTCATAAATTTATCGCTGCTCTCTTTTGGTACGATACTGGTGTCAAGCACCTGCCAGATTTGTGCACTACTCCTGATACCACGCAAAAGTGTTTTGAGACGCTCAGGTATAAAGCTCAAATCGCTTTCACCAGCATTAGCTTCGCCGGCTCCGGCGGCCGCCGCCGCCGCCTTAAAACGAATGCGCTTGGAGGCATGATGGTCTTTTGCTTGAGTAGTGATCAACACGTGGCTCGCGTCTAAGCCGAGTACATGCCACATCTTGCCGTCACTGCGCCAGCTATTTTCGCCGCCCATTTCAGAATGAGAATCAGCATGTTCAAATTTGCTCAGCTCGCGCAACAGACCACTATTAGGCTTCTCAAAAGTAAGAATACAATTTTTGCCCAGTCCGGCTGGGTCAACTTCAATATCAAAAACAGTCTGCACAATTTTGTTTTTCTGCAAAATAGAGTAAACCGCCGGAGGAGCGTCCATCACCGGTAGAAGATAAGGCATGACCATGGCAGAAGGAGCAGCACCAAGAGGAGACTCACCAGCAGTGGCACGGTCGGCTGGCAATGTAACAGCCACGTCGGCAGCAGCAAGGCAAGCCGCTCTGTTGAGATTTAGCCAGCTCAAAACGCGCACTTGTTCATCGCGCAAATTAAGCTTGGAAGAGGACATTTCGATTTCAGGCGCAACGGGCACATTTTTAGGCTTTCTGGCATCAGCAACTGCCAGAGAAACTACCAGCGAACATGCCACAGCTGTCGCATAAATTGCCGCCGCCTTGAGTCTGCCGTACTTTTTTGCGTTTTCCGAAAACAAAATGCTCTACCTGGATGCTTCGAAATTTAGATTAAAGGGTTCCATTTTCGAACTGTCGTTATTGGTCAGAGCCACTTCATCACCAACAGTTTCGAAAGAAAAATCGTCTACCCAGGCCTCGCCGGAGCCGGTCAACATCAAACCAAAATCAATAAATGTTGATGAGTCCGGAACTTCTACGACGATTTTATATTGCGTCCACTCAGTGACGTCGAGGATAGGGCGGTCTTCCATATTGTCGAAACAATTGGGCTTGTTGCTGGTGCTGGCCCAATCGCCGGCGATGCGCAACCATAGCTGCACTTTGCCACCATCACAGTTACTTTTGACCCAGGCCGACATGCGCAATCTTTTACCCAGATAAGGTGTGGGTGAAAAGCCCTGGCTGAGATAAGCGAGTGGCCGCGGCTTGTCTACCACCGAGCGCAGATAAACGCAGCGAGTGCCGCTGTGTTTTACTTTTTCATCTATCCCTGCTTCGTAATCGTCACCGTTAGCTGAGCTAAAAGTCCATCCGGGAGGCAGTTGTATCTTCTTAACTTTTTTCATCGAACATCCATGAATACTCAGCTAATATCAAACCACAATGTGGCACCTGTGAAACCTTGTCAGGAGCTGATTGATAGAGTTGATTTCGCAATTAATCCGCGCCGCTATCGGTGCTGTTGACAGCCTCTTTGGGCTCTTCGCTGTCTTCATGGCCAAAAGCAATGGCAAAAGCTTTTTTAGCAATTTGATAAACCGGCGGTTTACGCAAATTGGATAGAGCGATGACGGCAGATTTTGACTGGGGCAAAAGCATGACGGTTGATGCCACGCCGGCGGTTCCGCCGTTCATTGCCAGCTTAAGTTGATTCATTTGAGAAGTATTAGAACTCCAACCGAAGGCCCATGGTGATGGTTGGCCTGTACTTAGAGGGGGCCGAATTGTCCATAGCGTCTGGTATTGATTGGGCGGCAAGATCGCCTGATTGAGCATGCCAAGTACGTATTTGATCATGTCGTTCTGAGTGCTGGCGAGCATTCCAGCCGAGTACGCCACTGCTGGATTTTTATATTCAATGGCACGCAGTTCACCTGAGCCATCGCCATAACCCTGAGCCACGCGCCCGGTGTCGCGCAACAAAAAAGTTGTGGCGGTACTGCTCATATTGAGCGGCCCAAGAATGGTCTCGCGCACCACGTCCAGATAATCGCGTCCAGTCACTCTGGCGATCACCGAGCCAAGCAGTCGATAACTAAAATTGGAGTAGTGAAATTCGGCTCCGGGTTGCGATTGCAGAGGCGTATTGACGAGAATGGGCAACTGATCTTTCCACCGCACTTCTTTTGAGAGCACCGTCGGCACACCTGCTGTCATAGAAGCAAGCTGCCGAATGGTGAGGTTCTCGTAAGGCGGAGTGAGGTCAGGAAGATATTTAGCCAGTGGATCATCAAGGTTAATCAAACCTTTTTCTACCAGCGAAAGCAAAGTAATGGCAGTAAATGTTTTGGTCATTGAGGCTAAACCAAATACGGTATCACCATCCACAGGGCGCCGACTTTGCAAATCGGCAAATCCATAACACTTTTGAAAGACCACTTGACCATTAGCAATAACGACTAAGGCGTATCCTGGAATACCCAGCTCGGCCACTCGCTCTGAGGCCATTTGATCGACTCTAGCTAATCGGTCTTTGATGTCATAGCCGGGCATCGCACCAGGTACGGTATCAACAGTTTTTTCGCCAGCATTCCCGGGCATAAACTGCGCCTGCGCAACGGAAGTATTAAGTAGTGCAAGAAGTATAGCCAGAGCCAGTTTACATTTCATGATTCCGCTCCAATTCTTGCTTTGCCTGAGGTGCTAATTTAAACCAGTTGCTGTTAAAACTAAAGCCAAAACCAGCTTCTTTGGCACCAAGTTCAGGGCGATAAGGATTTTGACAAATATAAATTACACAGACATTCATTGAGAGAAAAATTGCCACGAAGATGGTCATGATTGTTTGTGCCAGCAAACTTTCCAGGCTGAAGAAATAAGTGAAAAGCACAATTAAAACACCACCTGCCACCAGTACCGACCAGAGCACTGGTGAAAGCTGACTCTTGGCTGAGACCATGCGAAAACGTCTGGCTGCAGAGAGTTCTTCAAGATTGCTTATTATAATTGAATAGCAAGCCGACTCCTTTCCATCGGAAGGATTATAGTGTGTCACTTCGTGCCAGATCTTTTGATAAGCAGGAATGGTGCCTTCTTTGATTTTCCCTTCTTCGACAGCCGACCAATCTTGATTGACGGCAATCACCGAATATTCGTAAACTGCCTGACAAATATTGTGACTGGTAGGATCTTTAAAGGTTTTAGCCAGATGAAAAATATTAGAAAGCATATTTGCTTCCGTTACTGCCATTTGCTTGGCCGTATCAACTTTGGCTTGCGAGCTGACTACAATCAAGCCCACGACAATGGCATAGAGCGTGCCGACAATGGCCAGCATTACGCCACCGACCTCGTGACAAGCCTTGCGCGACTCGCTCGAAATGCGCTTTCGCACCATGAACATACCGCCCACGGCAAGCACAGCACTGCCACCAATTATGTAGATGCCATCAACAATTGAATCCATTTAGCTCTATTCTAGCGAACTTTCCTCAATGCATCATTCTCAAAGGTAAGCGATAACGCACAGCTTCACTGACATGCTCTTGTGAGATATTCTCACAATCACCTAAATCTGCAATTGTGCGCGCCAGGCGCAAAATGCGATCATAAGCACGGGCTGAAAGACTGTATTGCGCCACAGCGCGAGCTAAGACTTCTTTGGTTTTAGAATCAATTTGACAAAATCTGTTCACGTCGCGCTGACCTAGTGTGCCGTTAAAGTGAAATCCACCAACGGCACTGCGCGACTTATTGCGCAATCGCTGCCTGTCTACAGCCAATTCCACTCTGCGTTTTATAGAGGCAGAACTTTCTTCGTTGATATTACCTGTCAATTCATTTATAGATATGCGCGAAACTTCTACCTGCAAATCTATGCGGTCTAAAAATGGACCAGACAGCCGGCTCCAATATCGCTCCGCTTGCGTCGAGGTGCAATAGCAGTGTTTGACAGGGTCACCGCGAAATCCGCATGGGCAGGGATTGCAGGCCGCCACAAGCGTGAAAGATGCAGGATAGGTAAGTGTCTGACCCGCTCGGGAAATCATCACGGTGCGAGTCTCCAGCGGTTGCCTTAAATTTTCCAAATGGCCCCGGGGAAACTCAGTCAGTTCGTCGAGGAAGAGTACTCCCAGGTGGCTGAGTGAAATTTCGCCAGGCTTAGGATGAGCGCCACCACCAACAAGACCTATAGCTGAAGCCGTGTGGTGGGGGCTGCGAAAAGGCCTCTCCGCCACAATTTTTTCTTTGTGCTTGAGCAGACCAGCCACGCTCCAGAGTTTCGTCAACTCAATGGCTTCGTCAAATTCAAGCGGCGGCATGATACTTGGCAAGCGCTCCGCCAGCATCGATTTACCTGAGCCCGGCGAACCGACCATCATAATGTTGTGTTTACCGGCTGCCGCAATCTCTAAGCCGCGTTTGGTGGCGCCCTGCCCTTTAACATCGCGAAAATCTTTATGATGAACAACGCGCGATGCGGCACGGGCAAACTGAGCGCGACTGGCGCCACCAAATGTAGTGCCGTTCTCCAGATTCTCGGCTATCTTAAATACCTGCATTAAGTGAGAAACCGGATAAACTTTTAAACCTTCAACCAGTGCGGCCTCTTCGGCATTTCCTTCCGGCACGACTATGCCTTTAGCACCGGCCTTGCGCGCCGCCACGGCAATGGGCAGCACACCTGATACTGGCCGCACCGACCCGCTGAGAGATAGCTCGCCCACAAACCAGAAGTCGGCGATATTTTCAAATGGCATCAGGCCAGTGGCGACAAGAATACCGGTGGCAATCGGTAAATCGTATGCGGGGCCTTCTTTGCGAATGTCGCAAGGTGCCAGATTGACTACCCATTTTTTACCCGGAGGTATAAAAAAGGAACAGGCTTTAATTGCCGCCTTAACACGCTCTTGCGCTTCTTTGACTGAAGCGTCAGGCAGACCGACCACGCTGATTGTGCCGAGCCCCTGACAGCAGTCGACCTCTACTTCGATTGGATGTGCGTCAACACCCTGCACCGCACCGGAGAACACACGTGCAAACATAAAATACCTCTCCTTTACTTGAACCGCTCAAAAATTGCCCTTATTAGTAGCAACGGAATTTGAGGCAAGAAAGTTCAATTTTTCGGCAAGATTTTATGCAGTTATTTTTTTGTCGAGTTTTTCAGCTGGGTCTTTTGCGCTGGATTTTCAATTTTTGTCAGTACAGCACGGGCTTCTAAGTTATCAGGATGCTTATCAAGAATTTTGTTCAATTCGGCAATGGCATCAGCACGTTGTCCTTTACTATTTAAAGCAGACGCTAAACCAATACGCGCATCATAATTTTCAGATTCGATTTCAAGGGCCCGGCTTTCTTCTTTAATCTGGCCGTCGATATCGCCTGAAAGTCCTAAAACCAGTGCCAATTTATGGTGATTTTTATCGTTGTGAGCATCGTACTTGCAAGCATTGCGATAAGCTTCAATGGCCGTGGGTAAATTACCAAGACCCAGAGCCGCTTCTGCCAGAGCGCAATAAGCACGCGGCTCGGTGGAATCAAGAGCGATGGCAGCCTTTGCTTCATTAAAGGCAGGCTCAAACATAGATTTTTTTGCCATGGCTTCAGAGAGTACATAATGGGCGATGGCGTTCTTAGGATCCACTTCTATAGCGGTTTTTAGCGTGGTGATCGCCTCGTCATATTTTCCCAGTTCGTTTTCAATCACTCCCAGATTATTTAAAGCCGTAGGACTTTTTGGTTCGCTCAAAAGGGCTTCACGATATTCATGCTCGGCCTTTTCGTACTCACTCATTTTAAAATACTCATTGCCGCGAATGAGAAAAGACGAGGCTGTGGGCCGAATATGCTGGCAACCAGGCAGTGCAACCAGAGCCAAAAGCAAAATTAAAACAGCGGCAGTTTTTGGTGCCACCAATCTTTTTTTACTGCTTTTGGTCTCACTCATATTTTTACCGGAGAGTGGTGGCCACTTTTGCTTTAGGTGGCTCGTTGAGAACTGCCAGCTCTTTCAATTGCTCAGGCGAAGCCAGCGATGGTGCTCCTGTCATAGGGCAGGCACCAGACTGTGTTTTTGGAAAAGCAATAACGTCACGAATTGATTTACATCCGCAAAGAAGCATGATCATACGATCAAGACCAAGGGCGATGCCACCATGGGGAGGGGCACCAGATTCAAGCGCTTCCAACAAGAAACCAAACTTTTCGCTGGCAGTTTCATTATCAAGACCAATGGCGGCAAAGGCTCTAGACTGCAGTTCCTGGCTGTGAATACGTATAGACCCACCACCAATTTCGCAACCGTTATAAACGATATCGTAAGCGCGCGCTCTCGCTTTTTCCGGCGCAGTTTCCAGGCTATCGAGATCTTCAAGGCGAGGAGAAGTAAACGGATGATGCACTGCCATCAAGCGACCCTGTTCTTCATCATATTCAAACAAAGGAAAATCAACGACCCAGAGCAAGCTGTGAATGTTGGTGTCAATTAAATTGAGTTCTTCGGCCAGTTTTAAACGGAAGCGGCCCATGACGTTGGCGACTGACTTAGCAGTATCGGCCATCATCAAAACCAAATCGCCGGCCTTGGCAGAACAAAGTTCTTTGATTTTTTGAATTTCTTCAACAGATAAATGTTTGTCTAAACCGGAAGATCTGTTGGTGTCATTACCAAAAGCAATCCAGGCCAGACCTTTGCCGCCTACAGATTTTGTATATTCATTCCACAAATCTAATTGTTTGCGCGATGAGCTTTCACCGCGACCTTCCAGCACAATGGCTTTCAGTTCGCCGCCGGCTTCCGCCACTTGTTTGAAGACTTTGAACTGGCAGTTTTTTGCCACTTCAGTTAAATCTTTGAAGGCCAGATCAAAACGCAAATCGGGTTTGTCGCTGCCATAGAGACCCATGGCATCGCTATAGCTTAAGCGCTGGAAGGGCGGCTGAATGTCAATTCCTGCGCATTTGAAAGCGTCAACCAACAAACCTTCAGTCACACGCATGACTTCATCTTCGTCGACAAAAGAAAATTCCATGTCGATTTGAGTAAATTCGGGTTGGCGGTCAGCGCGCAGATCTTCATCACGGAAGCAGCGAGCAACTTGATAATATCTGTCCACACCGCTAATCATCAGTGTTTGCTTGAACAATTGGGGAGACTGAGGCAGCGCGTACCAGTTGCCTGGATTCAAGCGACTGGGCACAAGAAAGTCACGAGCCCCTTCAGGAGTGGCTTTGCAAAGAATTGGAGTTTCGACTTCGATAAAGCCTTCATGATCAAGATATTTGCGAATGGCCTGGCTGACCCGGTGGCGCATCACCAGATTGGAGTTCATTTCAGGGCGGCGCAAATCAAGATAGCGATATTTCAAACGCAAAGCTTCATCTACCTTATCGCCCTGATCTAGTTGAAAAGGCAGGGGTCGACAGGTGTTCAGCAGTTCGAACTGGTCGGGATAGATTTCAATGGCCCCGCTACCGCTCTCAGATTTGGCTGTGCCTTCAGGTCGCTTTGCAACTTTTCCTCTAATGGCAATGACAAATTCATTTTTCAAATCAACGAACTGATCGTGAATCGCTTTATTTTTATTCGGGTCGGCGATGAGCTGCACTTTGCCCGTAGAATCGCGAAGTTCGACAAAAATTATTCCACCCAGATCACGCACCACGTTGACCCAACCGGCCAGGCAGACATCTTGCCCTGCCATTTCGGCGTTTACTTGTGCGCACTTGTGATCTCGCTTTAGAACCGAGCTAGCCACGATGAATCCCCCTGAACACCATTCTCTTTGAGACGTAATCGAAACAAATTGAGACGAAAAGCTCATTGTATCGGACTTTTGACCGGTTCATGCGCAGATACGCCCCGCCTGTTACGAATTCGAACTAGTCAAAGTTGCAGAACGTTCTATACTAAAAGTAGTTTGTTAGATGTTTTTCGTTTTTCAATCCTGCATTTAGTAAAGAGTCAAATTCAATGAGTTTTCTATCTGAGCCAATCGTTCGCATCATTCTCGGTCTTTTGGTAATTGCTGTCGGCATTTCCTTTATATGGAAAGGTTGGCTGGGCAGCGTACTTGGCCGCTTTACTTATTGGTCTGGCTTTTTGCCATTCACCATTATTTCGCCGTGGTTGGTCCACCTTCCCCAGGGCAAACGCTCTTTGATTAAGACCAAAGAAGGGATGTTGGCTCACATGGTCATGGGTCCTTCCTTCTTCTTATGCGCTGTATTGTGCATTTGCGCCGGTGCTGACCTGGTGGGCTGGCCGGGTACGAAAACTCTCAATCTGGTTATTAACGGCATGGACACCACCAAGCCAACCTCTATTTCATTCAATGAAAACAATGGCCGCTATGATTTTCCGCTGTTAAAAAGAGCCAGTGCCAAGTTCTATCACCAGGTCTTCGAGCATCGCGTTGACGAAACTCATGACTTGCTAGGTCGTAAAATCGACCAGATGCTTCCTGAGCAGACTACAACCATTGATGGCGCCAGAATTCAAAAGTCGCAGGGCAAGTAGACTTCAATCTGAATTTAGACATGAAAAGCCCGGGTAACCGGGCTTTTTCCTTACAATTTTGTTGAGACGGCCGCCGCTCGAGCCAACCTTACGCTCTATTTAGTTAAGTAGTGTCGCAGGAAGCCCACCAGCGCTTGAAGACGCTGCGATGCAATGCTAGGATGTGCCTTCGGATATCTTTTGTATAACTAGTTATTTCGCAGAAAAGAATTGGGGTGAATTCGTTTGTCAGAGGTCAGAGTAGCCGAGGGCGAGAGCATTGAAGGCGCATTGAAGCGCTTCAAGAAGAAGATCCAGAAAGCTGGAATCTTGTCGGAAATCAAACGCCGCGAGCGTTATGAGAAGCCCAGCGTGAAAAGAAAGCGCAAAGCTGAAGCAGCTAGAAAGCGCCGCTCCTAGTAATTCACCGTTCAAAAAGCTGTTAAGCCCCGCCTTCATTTGGAGTGCGGGGCTTTTGCCTGCTGAGTTAGCACCGTGGGCTCAGCAAAATCAAAAGAATGACGATTAAACATTGTAATTACGGCGTAATTACAATGTTTAATGG
>CASBPX010000078.1 GCA_949127735.1 Candidatus Obscuribacterales bacterium
GTATTAAAGAGGACGCTATCTTTTTAAGCATGCAAATCTCCAACTCTTAGCAATCGTAATTTAGAAAATCATTTTTCGAATGATTCGACCAATCCTGGACCAACCCGGCCCGAGACAATCACCATTTTACTCATTTATTCCCCAAGGTCCATATTTAATGCGCTCCGTTTTTACACCTTGACTGCTGCAACTCAGCAATATACAGCGTTTCGCCGCCATAATTGAGTTGTAAAAAGTTTGTTGGAATAGCACCACTTTTCAAGCGGTATATCTGTTTAAGCCTGGTTCGGCACGAGATCAATATAAACGAATATAGAGCTAGGTCAAGCTCATGAGCCATTCTCGCTTGCACCAAGACCACATTTCAAAGGGTAATGAATTGAATTGGCACCAAATGCGATGCCAAGCGGTAATTCGAATCTAGCAAGAGTCCGCACCGTAAGACCACAATTGAATTACTGAAAAATTTAGACTTTCAATACTGAATCAGCTACACCGACATGCTCGGTGCGATGCCAGGTAGAGACTTGCTTGCCGAAAAGAATCTGGCAGAAAGAAACCACAATCACAGGCATCCAGTGGCCATACACATAGGCGGTGACATAAAAGCTACGACCTAGAGCTTTAAGGAACGACATGGGAGCGCGATAAATACGCATGGCAATGAGGAAATTGACTTGACTGATACCAAAGATAGCCATAGCAATTAAAGCCAAGAACTTGCCGTATGTGGGCACACCTGTGGCGATGTGTACAATTTCGGAAGCGATCTCCAGTGTCATCAACGCCGGTACCACAAAATAGACGGTGAAAACCAGCGTATCAAGGCGTTCTACCAGCGATAAACGCGTAGGCGAATTCAAAGGGAAAATATAATCAAGATAGCGGCGAATGCTGCCTTCAGCCCAACGGCGCCGCTGGCGAATCAAAGCTTTCAGACTGGTGACCGCTTCTTCCCAAACAATAGCTTCTGGGCAAAAGCCGATATCCCAGTTGTTAACCAAAAGACGCATGCTTAAGTCGAGATCGTCTGTAATCGCTTTGTTATTCCAGCCGCCCACATCGATCAGGGCTTGACGCTTGACCAGCTGACCATCTCCGCGCAATTCCACTGCACCGCCGATGAGGTCACGGGAGACCTGAAAGTATGTATCAACGGCGTACTCTGACGCCTGGCACTCCACCAGAATGCCTTTTTGATTCTCATACATCTTTTTCTGAGCCTGCACAGCCCCAACGTTAGCGGGCTCGAGTGTAGGCAGAATAATATTGAGAAATTCAGGATCGACATTAGCATCGGCGTCGAAGACCGCAACCACTTCGCCTTTGCAAAGGGGCAAAAATTCATTCAAGGCGGCTGATTTACCAGGGCAGGAGCCGGGGACGCGGTTAAGCACGCGCAAGCGAGGAAACTCAAGCTCAAGACTTTTCAAAATCTCAGGCATTTTATCAGTGGAGCAGTCGTCAATCACCCAGACTGAATAGGCATCGTAATTGATCTGAAAGAGGTTACGTACCGTAGTTTCAATTACGCGCGATTCGTTTTTGGCCGAAATCACCACATCTACATAAGGATGCCAGAGCTTAGCTGCCTCAGAACTGGTCAAACCCAGATTGCGCCGATCCAGCACTTTCTTATGATGACGTGCCTGGGCGGAAAAGAGCCAGATTGTATGTCCAATCATCATGCTCAAAACGCCGCATAAAATGAACAGCACTTCAGGCCCAGTAAAAAACTTGTCGATCGCCTTGAGGGCCACCCACACGCCAACAACCATCAATACCAGTACAATTCGATTACGCACGCATGCTCTTCCGCTATGGATTCCGCTGTTGTCGCCCGCTTTCTGAAGCTCCGACTTATCTATAGTCTATAAGAATGTCGCCACATGGCAACCACCAAGGCAACACCTGATCAAATGTTTAGATTAGGAAACGTCACTTTTGCAGACATAGCGGTGGTCAAGGCCCACTGGCTGGCGGTATCGCACCAGGCCGGTGCAGCCTCATTTTTAACTCAGTGTGTTGCCCGCTTCATCAAGCTTCGCACCAGAGGCAATTTCTTTGCTGGTCTGACTGTGGTGATGCAGGCCCACCAGCAAGGTAGGCAGGCCGATCAGAAATAGCGTTGTAAATACGCCACCTGGCATTTTATCGGCCGAAACCCCAATTAACACTGCCGGAATGGTCGACGCAGCCGACATGGCCGTATTCTGAGCGGCAAAAACTTTTCCGCGAAGCTCCTCAGGTACAGCAGCTTGCAAGAGTGATTGGGTAGGCACGGCAATCAAGGCGCAAGATGCTCCCAGAAGGGCCACAATTGTCAGGGGAACGGCCATCAGCGCTCCATGGAAAGTAATTTTGTCCATGCCAAATCCGAGCAGTGGAATAATCGCATCCTGCAAAAAGCCCAGTGAGCCCAGCATAGTCAAAAACAAACCGAGCAAGATAAAGCCTCGATAGGCGAGTAGGGCCGGCGAAACTTTGCTGCAGTAATGGCCCACCATAAAATTGCCTATGCCCATACCGGCTCCCGCTGCGGCAATGATATAACCAAATTTGACCGCTTCAAGATTGAGCAATTGTTGGGTCAAACCCACAGAAATGGGGGTGAGAGCAATAATGGTCGAAAATAGAAATGTGATTTTCATGATCGCCCTGAAGACCATTTTGTTGTTGGCTATGTAGGCAATGCCGAATCTCAGCTCCTCCCACCAGACATCGGTGGTTTTTGAGACCTTTTTGTTATCTGTGATCTGGCTACAGAAGAAGGCCGCCACCACGAAAGCACCGGCCACCGCAAAGGGTGCTTTACCAATGCCGGTAGCGGCGATGATCGGCTCGCCGATGGCAAAACCAAAACCGAGAGCAATCATCATGGTGGTAAAAAATAGAGAATTGGCTTGAAAAAGTTCGTCTTTTTTCACCAGTCTAGGAATGGACGAAGACTCGGCGGGAGCAAAAAACTGCGAACCGATTGAGACTACGAAAGCCAGAGAGAATGCAGCTACAGGAGATGCTTTTGCATAGGGAGTGGCCACCAGGCAAATGCAGGCGGCGCGAAATAAATTAGAAAGCACAAGCACCGCTTTATTTGACCAGCGATCGACGTAAACACCGGCCATGGGGCTGAGTAAGACCGCTGGAATGGTAAAAGCGACATAGAGATAACTGGTGAGCTGGGCCGATTCAAAATGGCGACCGCCGATGGTGGCTTCGTTATTGGCAGTTAAAATAGCCACAAATAAAACAAAAACCACGCGATCGGCAAATTGCGAAAACACCTGAGCAATCCACAAACTCATGAACTCACGATTGCGAAATAAACTGCGGTAGCCCGACTGGGATGCCTGTGGCAATTTTTCTGTAATCATTGAATAAATACTGGGCGGTGCAGCGAACTATTTGTAAACATCATGGGATTCCACTAATCGAGATTGAACCTTATTCTTCCACCGCTGAGGCGATACCACCTTCTGCTGTAAAAGCTCCTTTGATGACACCGCGTTTAGTGGTGCGATAAAAATCGACTATCTCTTTTATCTCGTCTGTAAGCGCGCACTCTTCTTCGATTCTCGACAGTGCTTGCGAGTTGTTGAGAGAAGAACGGTAAATCAGTTTGTAGGCTTGTTTAATAGAGTTGCGAATTTCAGGACCAATTTTTGCCCGGCGCAAACCAACAAGATTAAGCCCGGTAACGGCCAGAGGTCTTTGATCGCACATAGCAAACGGCGGAACGTCCATACGAGTGCCGGTAGCACCGCTGATCATGGCCAAACGTCCAATGCGAACAAACTGGTGCACTACCACCGAACCGGCAATTACTACACGCTCACCTACCACTACATGCCCTGCAAGAGTAGCGCCATTGGCAAAAATGGCACCATTGCCAACCTGGCAGTCGTGGGCAATATGGGAATAGTTCATCAAAAAGCAATCATCACCAACACGGGTAAAACGATCACCGGTGCCGCGGTGAATGGTGGCATATTCGCGCACGGTGCAACGATCGCCCATGATCACACCAGTGGGTTCATTTTTATAGCTCAGGTCTTGAGGCTCAAGCCCAATGGAGGCGCCAGGAAAGATATGACAATTTTCACCAATAGTAGTGTGACCGTCAATCACAGCGTGAGCACCAATTTTGGTGCCTGCTTTAATAATGACATTAGCACCAATAACCGCATATGGTGCCACCTCAACAGAGTTCGCAATCTGTGCGCCATCGCCGATGATGGCAGTTGAATGGATGGTCATGTGATTGTGTACCTATATATGCTTTTATGGCTTGACCATGGCAAAACTAATTTCGCCTTCGCAGGCTATTTTGTCGCCTACCCTGGCGATACCCTTCATTTTCCCAACAGGCCCTTTCATTTTAATCAGTTCTACTTCAAGGTCCAGACGGTCGCCGGGCACGACCATGGTGCGAAACTTCACCCCTTCAATACCGGTGAAGAGGCCTAGATTGCCTTTCATTTCGTCTTTTAAAAGCATTGTGATGCATCCGAGTTGTGCCAGGGCTTCCACCATTAGCACGCCGGGCATAATCGGCCGATCGGGAAAGTGACCTTCAAAAAACTGCTCATTGGCGGTCAAATTTTTAAAACCCTTAGCTTTCAAACCAGGCTCTACTTCAGTCACCCTGTCGACTAAGAGAAATGGATAGCGGTGTGGGATCAACTCTTTGATTTGACGAACGTCTAGTTGCATGACTGTGGCAGCGGTCATCTTCCTTCCTCTTTGGCGGGCGATAAGTGGTCAACTGAAAGATTTAGAGTATAACGCCAAACAACGAAACTGAAACAGGGCCAAAAACTCAGACGGCAGGCGCTTCTCTATATGTAGAGAATGAAACGTTTGGGCAAGAACTTGGTGGAAGGCGATATACTACAGATTTAATATGGTTGTCAAAAGCGACAGGCGAGCGTTTACCGCGTAGTCAAGAATTAAATTCGCAGGGGTCACATGGAATCGAAACAATATAAATCGATGGCTACGGTTGCCACGTGCTCGAGCGCTAAAGAAGTAGCGATGCCGAATTTTTCCGCTCCGAGACTGGGCTTTAACTCAGATAATCAAGCTGACCTGGATCAAGAGCGGCTGCTTACCAATAAAGCATTAATTGAAGAGGGCGTGCGCTTAATTTTGCGCGGACTGGGTGAAGATAGCACCAGGGCTGGTTTGCTAGACACTCCCTCTCGCGTAGCCCGCATGATGGTGGAATTAACGGCTGGTCAGGACACGGATCCGGCATCTCAAATCACCTGCGAATTTCAGGAAGATAGTGCTGGTCTTGTGCTTGTTAAAGACATAACTTTTAGCAGCACCTGTGAACATCACATGTTGCCTTTTCATGGTCTGGTGCACATTGCTTACTTGCCACGAGAAGGTAGAATCACAGGCCTTTCCAAGCTGGCACGGGTAGTAGATGTTGCCTCAAAAAAACTGCAAGTGCAAGAGCGCCTGACGGCACAAATAGCTGACGCTCTAATCAGCAAACTAGACCCGCTTGGAGTTTTCGTTTTGATTGCAGCCGAGCATTCTTGTATGGCTCTTCGCGGTGTGAAAAAACCGGGCAGCCAAACCATCACTACAACCGCACACGGTTGTTATCAGGAAGATGCTTTATTGCGGGCAGAGCTTCTTACCTTAATTCAAAAGTAGAGAGTTGACGAAAACAGTGGTCGAAAATACTTTTTTGCAACCAGACTCTAAGGCCAATCAACAAACGGAAGTCAGTCGGCGCAGCTTTCTGGCCAGCCTTGGTGCTCTGACATTTTTTGGTCAGCTGGCCTCAATATCGGAGGCCCAGGCGGTTTTCAATTTCGCCCCTTTTTCATTCGTAGTCATTACCGACAGCCATCTGGCAAATGGTATGCCTGATACCATCAAACTTTTGCAAGAGAGTCAGTTATTTCTTCAAGACGCTGTAAAAAGTATTAACGAGCAGCAAGTCGACTTTGTTATTTTCGCCGGAGATCAAGTAGAAGGTATTGGCCGCGACGAGGCCTTCTGGCAACTCTTTATCGATATCATGTCGAATCTTAGTTGTCCCTGGTATTTTGTCTTAGGAGAAACCGATGTTAGTGGGCCGCCAGCCGTAGACCGCATGCGCACTTACGGGCCTGACTTTAAAGGGCGCGGTATTACTTCAGACAAATCGTACTGGTCGGCAGACCCTGCCAGCGGTGTCCATTTAATTGGTCTTGATACCGCGCGGGCAAATAGTGAAACCGGTGAACTGAGCGACGACCAGTTGACCTGGCTGAAAAAAGATCTGGCCGCCAATAAAGGCAAAATGACAATTGTAGTCAGCCACCATCCTCTGCTGGCGCCTCCACCATACGACGGCGGACCACCATTTGAAGAATATACTGTGCCCCAGGGCGCTTCGGCGCGGGAAATCCTCGGGGGCAGTCAAGACGTGCGCCTGGCCATCAGCGGGCATGTGCCGGTGAACAAGATTCAACGCGAGCGCAACGTCTGGTTTGTTGCTTGTCCACCGCTTGACGTTTACCCCTGTCAGTTCAAGCTTTTTCATGTCAGTACTCAGGGCATTACTGTTGAAACACTAATGATTAGATATGAAGCACTGGTTAAAAAAGCCAGAAAAGTGATGATCAATTCGAGGCTGGCTTTTCAATATTCAGACAAGAATCCGGAAAGCTTCTTAAGACTGGCCGAGGGAACGGAATTAGACAGAACTGCCTTTTTACCTTTAGCACCAGGAGCAGTGGCACAACGATTACTCAAGAGTAAAGTCAAGAAAAAAGACAAGAAAGAAGAAAAGAAAGACAAGCCCGAGAAAAAAGATAAGCCGGACAAGACAAATGACGAGTCTGAGCAAGTCGAAAAGCCTGCTCAGAAGCCAGCCAAGAAGAAAAAGGAAAAGTTAGAAAAGCAAAGTCAAGATAATCAAAAGGCAGACCAAAAGTTGAGGCCGGCGAAAACAAAAGACCTTGATTCATCTGCTGCAGAATCTGTAGCTCCAGTTAAAGAAGAATCGACCAGCACGGAAACTTCTCTTCCTGCTGTGCAAACTACTCCTACTCCTGCACCTGTTCCAGCACCGTCACTGGTCCCGGCGCCTGCCACACCAAAATTCATGCCCGGTCCGTAATCAGCAAATCGTGGAGACAATACCAATGGATGAGAACAAATCAGCGCAATTTGGTGGTGTTACCACTGGTGGCCACAGTTCTTTAGACTACAACAGTTACCTTATGGTTGAGCAGCTTAAAACGCTGCAAGTCTGCCAATCTGACCCGGCTCACCATGATGAGCCTCTGTTTATCATCATCCACCAGACTTACGAATTATGGTTCAAACTAATTATTCACGAACTCGATCTGGTGCTTAACTTGATCAAGGAAAATAAAGTGCGCCGCGCTACTCATTTTATGCGCCGAGCCGTGGCGATCATGCGCCTCTTGGTGCAGCAAATTCATATACTTGAGACTATGTCACCCACAGATTTTCTCGGATTTCGACACAAACTCAATCCTGCTTCCGGTTTTCAATCATCGCAATTCCGCGAAATTGAATTTATTGCCGGCCTTAAAGA
>CASBPX010000079.1 GCA_949127735.1 Candidatus Obscuribacterales bacterium
GCGCGCAATGCCCTGCAACTTGTGCAGCGCAAAAACTGGAATTTTAACGACGCTCTAGTAACTCTCGGTGTCGATGCCTACGCTACTCGCGGAGCCCGACTGGGCGAACTTTTAGTCGGCTCAGGCCAGGTCAGCGAAAATGAAATCGACAAGTTTTTAAAAGTGAGCAAATATTCGGGGCTTCCTCTTGGTCGCATTTTGTTGTTGCTTGATCGCGTATCTGAAACTGCCCTTGGATCAACTTTAAAATTGCAGCACGATATTCGTGTAGGTGGTTTAGAAATTGACCTGGGTCTCAATTTAATTCGTGATTCTGTACGACGCGAACCAATCGGCAGTTTGAAAAAAGACCATTTCTTGCTGGGCGAACTATTGACACAAGCGGGAATTATCAAAGACTCGGAAGTGGCTATAGCACTAGATATTGCCGAAGCTAACAATAAAATGGTGGGTGAAGTTTTAACTGAACACGGTTGGATCTCTGATCATGTTTTAGAAAAAGCTTTGAGCTTGCAGAAGAAGGGGCGCGCAAAAGAAATTACTTTAGACGACGCTGTTTCAACGCTTAAAGGGCAAGCGGAAACTGGATCATTTGCACCACTGAACACTTTTGATTTTGTCGGTCCTACCGATTTTGAACGCAATATTAGCCTTTATGAATATTTGCGTCTGACCGGTTTCATTACTCCAGAAAAGCTCAGCGAAGTAGTGAACAAAGTCGCTCATGAACCAGCACTGATAGCTGAAATCAAAATGCACCCGCTAGCATCATTGAAAGACACTTTGAAAAATTCGGTCACTGATTCGCCGCGCTTTTTGAAAATGCTCAATCATTCATTGCCCGAAGAAAAAGATTTGATCAACACTGCTTATGCCTTTCAACAGCAGGTGCGCAAAGGCTCGATCAAACTTGATCGTTCGATTTTAGAATTTACTCTGATGCGCACAAAAAAAGAAATGGCATTTTCGCTCTAAATTAAAAGTGAGGTTTATATTTTAAGAAAATCGACATTGGTAATTTTTGGATCGCTGTTGTTAGCATCATGCTCAGCAGCTCCGGATGCGCCAAAGGTAAGTTCAAGCCAAACAGAATCTGGTATCAAAGTAAATTCCACAACAACTTCTAATGCCGGTCAGCAGCCAATACCTCTGGTGAGCAAGCTGAAGGCTACGCGTGTCCTTGATGATATGGTTCAATACGCCATTGATTCAATCGAAAAAGCAAAATATCTGGGAGCAGGAAAGAAAGGCAAGACTGCGACAGAGGGCTCGAATTTCTATATCTTCAAATTCCGTGCTAAAAACGACGACAAAGAGCCGCATAAAATAATCACGAGCGACTTTGTCATCGAAACCGCTGATGGTCCGCGTTACTCACCGAGCAACAACGGCAAAGAAGCTGTGCTGCTCAATGGTGGCTCCGAAGCCCTTTTTGAAAACACGCTTGCACCGGGCAGCACTGGCGATTTTCTAGTGATTTTTGACATGCCAGACAGGTATGTCGAAACCGGCTCCAGCCTTGTAATTCCATCAACTAAAGCGTCATCAACTGATCGCTGGGTTTATCGTTTGGAGCATAAATACGGGAAGTAAACGGAAAAACTTTCTATTGATCGTGAATTTAGTACTCACCCTAGCTACTTAGTGGGCTGCTGCCTGATGGTCCAAATTTTCAATCAAGAAAGTCTGAGCATCTAAGCCCATATTGCGCGTGCGATCAGCTTCTCCTAGGGCCCACTGAACAGTTTGAGGCCCTAAGTTGCCGATGTCATGCCAGGCATGCCCGGCATTTTCGAACACATCTACTTCTACTGGTGCACCTTCGCATTGATAGTCAACTCTAGTTACACCTGGTTCAATTGAAACATTCGTCGCGCCATCACATTGATTGACTGCGGTCCAAACATCGATTTGTTTAAGTGGTCGTGAGCTTGCTAAATTGGTATCGACAGCCCAGTTCATCCAGCTGCTGACATTGCCCAAGCCGCCTGCCATAGGCAATGTTTGGTCTCCGGTGCCTAGAACAATCTTTGTTGGCACAGGTGTGGTGGGCAGTTGATCGCCATCCATCCAAGTGCCATGGCCACTGTATACAGCCGATACTTCTTCAGGGTGTACTGAAGCAAACACCTGCGCCATACGGGCACCATCGCTAAATCCGGCTAGGCCAACAGTTTCAGCTATGTTAACGTTTTCACGAACATCGTTAATGACATTGTTTAGATAGTCAACATCACTGTAGGAGTTGTTTTCTGCTGCCGGCAAGTTTTTATAACCAGGTACATTCCAGGCCACGCCTTCGTTCATTCCTAGAGTGTTAGAGATCGTTCCAACATCAAAGTTTCTCACCTTTGGTTCTGCAAATATCACTGTGCTGCCAGTGCGCTCGGCCGCGGCTATCATGCCCATTTCATTGAGTGCTAAATTCTCTCCGCTTCCAGCTGCCGCACCGTGCATAGCCACTACAGCTGGTGCTCGACTGTCTGCATTTTTAGGCACATAAATTTGATAATGACGGTCGCCGAGTTCAATTCTGCTTACTTCTCCGGGTACAATGCCGCTGCCTGGTGTAATCAGTTTATCGCCGGTGGTGCGATATTCTGGGGGAACATCGTTACTATGTTTATCTTCCATCAGAGCGTCAAAACGGCCAAGTTCATCATCACTGGCATTGTAAGCAACAAGTTCTCTTAAGCCAAATCGCTCACCATTCTGTGACAACTCGGGGCCATAGTTGTTGCTGATTGCTTGATCTATTGCTTGGATTTCTTCTGGTGTCTTGTTCTCTAAGATTCTCCAGGCTGCATCAAAATCATAACTCCAGCCGCTTCTCGAAGTCAGGCTAGGAGTCCAGCTGTCGTAAAGAGCGCTCTGAAGCTCGGTTGCGGCAACTTGTGATTCAGCTTGGTTGACTGGCCAGAACGTGCTTGAATCACTAACTGGCACCGTGTCTGGCGCTGGAGCTGTTGATTCGAAAACCTGCGTCTCTGGCAACCAATTTAAGCCCGAATTTTGTGTTGTAGCACTTTCGAAATTGTTTTGGGCACCAGGCTGGTAAGCTTCAGCGGCAACGTCAATAGCTGTTTTAGGATTGGGACTGGCATTGTCGGTAGTCGAATCAGAGATTTCGGTATTGTTAGTAGCCATTGTTTGCTCCACCGCGTTTGTCTGAAGCAATCATAATGCTTGGTCTGGACCTATTGGTGACCAAGCCGTGACCGAGGCGTGACCACATTGGCCGGTGGGGCGCTGGTGACACTAGAGAGGCTAAGTTGGCAGCTGGAGGGGTTGGACAGCCATTCCATTTGCGGCGGCCGCGCGGCGTAAAATGGCCAGTCGAAGAACCGGGCTACTAATTTTCGAAACGTCTATGTCTCGGCAACTATATGGACGAATAGACCAACCTTAAGGAAAAGTAGCCACAGTGCGGGATTGCTTAGATCGCAGCTTTTAACTGCGTTTTTGGCATCCAACGCATGCTGAATAGATGGCCTGCCACATGCTGCCGGAGAAGGCCGAGCCGACAAGCCGGCTCAGCCTTCTTGTGCTTCAGTTCCCGCTGCGCCGGTAGACGAAGAGCCGATCCCGCATCTCGGGCCACTGCGGAATGTCGAGCTGCTCGACGAGCTTCCACTCTCGGCGAAGCCGGTCGTGGAACTCCATGCAGCCTGTGACGTCATCGTCCTTCCAGCCAACGAAGATGACGTGTTGAGCGCGCGTAATACTGAGCGCGTCGAACGCCATCGAAGAACCAGCCGTCGGCCAGCAGAGGAAGAGCGTGCGCTCGGGATGCGCGGCAACCGCATCAGACGCGGTTGCTTGACGCACCTCGGTGTACGGCTCCTCAGCGTAGTCGTCGGTCGAGAACGGCTGCGCCGGCTCAGCGTCATAGGCAATGACGTCGGCACCGGCAAGACCGAGGAGGTACGACCAGTAGCCAGTTCCCGCACCCACCTCGATGATGGGCGAGAAGCGGGCGATGAGCCGGATGGCCTCGGTGGAGGGAACGGCCCAGGCGTACTGACGAACGAGGATATTGCGCAGATCGCGCAGTACCTGGGTCGTGCCGAAATGCTGCAGGATGTTGGGCGGGTCTACCAGCGCAACGAGTGCGAGAAGCGGCTTGAGCGCCTCGAACTTGTGCAGGTAGGTATTCTTGATCAACAATTCAAGCATCTGACCTCCTCGGATGTGGAACTCCATAAACAAGCGCGCAACGCGCCAGGTCGATGTTCATTCCACACGAGGTGAAATTGGCAATCAACACAGTTTATGGAATCTATTGGTGAAAGAGAAAACCTTGAGTCGATTCGCTGTCTTCACAAAGGAAAGACATTGTCACTAACAGCGCCTGGCTCTGTCAAAAGCACTAGTGGTGCTGGTAAACGTGGCTGAATTGGGCGCTATTACCTAATTGGTGGTGACGGCTGAAAATCTCGGTGGGGTGAAAGAATGAAAGGAAGAAAGAATGAAATGATAATCACCCTAACAAAATAAGAGAGAGCAACACCATACTTGTTTTGAAAATTTCAATTTTAAGACCTATAGCCTAGCAGAGCCGTGTCAAGCGTCACACAAATGCCTTACCAGTTTGATGGTTTAGACCATACCAGTCTGTGCGCCGCGAACCGATTGGCAAATTGCCTTTGGGTACTCTTGTTCGCATGTGGACCGCTGAAAGGCTGCAACAGGAAGGCTATAAGAAGTGACCCCTCGTCAACACCCGCATATAACAATGTCAGTGATACTCAGATGAAAAACACTTAGAATTTTTACAACCTATGGGTTGTAAAAATATACAACTTAAGGTTGAGTGGGGCGCGGGAACTACCCCCGCACCCTCTCCCAGAACAGGGCTTGAACCTCTCAGCTCAC
>CASBPX010000080.1 GCA_949127735.1 Candidatus Obscuribacterales bacterium
CCAGCACCTTCAGCGGCTCCCATGCGGGCAGCTTGTTGTCCTTCTTGCGCGCCGTAGTGAGCGGCGCCTGCACCGGCCGCGGCACCATATCGAGCGTCTTGCTGACCTTGTTGAGCGCCGTAGTGAGCGGCGGTGGCGCCTGCCGCGGCACCATATCGAGCATCTTGCTGACCTTCTTGAGCGCCGTAATGAGCGGCGGTGGCACCGGCGGCGGCACCATATCTGGCTTCTTGTTGACCTTCTTGGGCACCGTAAGCTGCGGCCATGCCGCCTTCATTGACGAACGGATTAACGGTGGGTTGTTGCCAGGCTCTGTAATTTTCACCTTGAGCAACTTGCTGTTGTTTGTACCAGTTCTGCTGCTGCTCAATCGCTGCTGCATGATAGCTGTTGATGCTATTGACGTTAGCGGTGTTTGAATTATTGATGTAGACCGCCTTGCCGGCCTGGTTGTAATAAGGCATGGCGCCTGCGCCATAACGAACGGCGGAGCCATAGGGAATTGTGTTCCAGTTAGAATTAGCGCCAGCGATCGCTGCTCCGGTCATTGCTCCTAAGCCGGCTGCGGCAGCGGTAGTGGCTGCACTATTGACTGGTTGCGAATACACTTGAGGCTGCGGAGCATACTGAGGGGCTTGCGCAGCAGGCTGCATTTGCCTGCATTCTCTGCACATCGGCCGTTAAATCAACTTGCTGATTATTTCTGTCTACATACCAGTAGCCGCCAGATGATCCCATGAAAATTTGCACTGCCATTCCGTTCACTCCACTGCCAGGAAGCGGCACTAGGTAGCCTTTTGGCGTTAGCACCATCTGCTGACCAGTGGGCCCGGTTTGAGTTTGCAATGTGACCATTGAGACATTGGAGGCGGGCAAAGCCGGTGTGCTCGACTGTGCAGGAGCATTTTGATTTTGTGTGCCATCTCTCGCTTCTTCTCTTGCTTCTATGCGACTTTGAATTCTTTGCAACATGTCTTGAGCGCTTACAGGTTGAGAAACAATAAATCCAGAAACGGTAAACATACCTGCGAGAAATAGAACGTAATCTTTATTTTTATGCATGAATATCCCCTCTGAATCAAACGAGCCGCTATCTGAAGGTTAGATCAGACGCTATATGTAATCGGTATCTAACAACCTTAGCGTTTTATTGTCGAGTTTTATCACGGTACTGCTATGCTTGCCGCTTGGGTGTGGTAAGACACCTTAACGTCTAGAAAAATACCGCCTCTGGCCATCAACCGTAAATCAGATGTAGTCTCCAACTAGCAATGACGCGCCAATAAAAAACTTGACTAGTTACTTTACCTATCAGGATCCCGCCCTTGATCGCTTTTTCATTTTCTTCCACCAAGGCTTTAATACGCATAATTTGCAGCCTGCTGATCGCTCAGATGATTTTTGTTTTTTCGGCACCGGTGTCGGCTCAAGAAGTAGAGCCAGGGTCGATTATCGCCACCATGCCGGAACCTGCTCTTCAAATCGATAGCGGAGAATCTTTTTCACAGCGCTACACAGCCATTACTAAAAAGATTTTGCTGGCCGGCATTCAAATTGAACGTTTCAGTCTTAATTTCAGACTGCACAGTGCCAAGCAACCAAAGTTTAGAAAACTGCGTTATTTTGCTGCCCAAGAATCTGCGGCAGCCGGTGGTTTGGCTTTCGAAATAGCTGGGGTGAGGGAGTTTGGTAAAGGGCGCAGGCGGCCGCTCGAAATCAATAAGGCGCCTTTGAAACGCAGTTTAAATGCAGCTATGACCACCGCCATAATTGCCGGATCGGCATCTGCTTTTGAGCTTTCAGTCAATGCCGTTCAAGCGATTAAAAACAAGAAGGATGGCTTCGATCATAAAACTGCTGATCGATATGTCGCTACTAAGCTCAAAGAAATTGACGTACTGATTGCCGAGCGTAGTGCACTTGTGGCCGCAAACAGCACAGATGCGGCCTATAGCCGAGCTGTTGCTGAAGGTGAAGTACTTTCTGCAATGCGCAATGCCTTTGCCAATGAATACGCGCACTTTAGCGCTGATACCAAAAGCTATCTCGCCTTTCAAAACTTGTTTTACATTTTGAATGCTTCTTACAATGCAGTGGGGGCCGCGTCGAGTCGTTACGCTTATTGCGCCCTGGATAAACCATATTTGAATGGCACCGCCAATATTCTTTTTATCGTCAATGGTGCCATGGCAGCTGCCACTCCTGTGATTTGCACCACAGTCGGTAAAATAGTAAAAAAGCGCACCATGTCGCGTCTTGCTCGTGACTTGGAAATGACGCCCTTCGATCCTGATGCTTTTGCTGTTAGCTGCAAAAAACTCCAAGACTATTCTTCTTCTTCTTCTTCTTCTTCTTCCGACACTGCATCACTAATGCCTTCTCTGCCAATAACCGACCGAATGGCTTTCTATACTCAGTCAAATCAATTGTTTACTAAGCAGCTCGATAGCGAAACTAAGGTAATGCGCAGGTTAGAAAAAGTCGCTCTGCAAACCAGCACTCTTGGCCCGGTTATTGGTGGCATGCTTGCCACTCAAGGTGTACTGGGAACTTATGGTTATTACAAATATCCGCTGGCTCCGCGTAAACAGATTAATCAATATTATCGTGGTGCTGTCGTCGGCACGGTTGCTACGAGTTTAGCTGTTGTCGGTAACGCAGCATCGATACTGGGATTGATGGCCTACGAACATAAACTGTCGAAGAAAAAACAGATGCCATATCAGTTAATCGAGCAGCGACTAGAGCATCTGGTGGCTACTGAGAAACTGGTTTCAACTCTATAATCTTTTTTCGAATTGCGATGATTTGACGCGTTGCTCTAAAGCGTCTATCAGGGCTAATCTTTGTTGCATTCGTTGGGCTGGCAACTTACCGGCCTTTTTGAGCGACCGTTTGTATAAATAGTGTCGCAGTTCCGTATACGGCGTGTCGATTAGTGAATAAGCCTGGCCTGCTGATTGGACGATACGACCGGCCAGGTTGAGCTGGTTGGAATTGATTGCTTTTTGCATACTCGAATCAGAGCTTACTCTGCTAACGGGATTCTGGTAGTAAGCCACCGTATTCAGTACCGAGCGCGTCACTCCTGTTAAACCAATCAATGGTCCTGAAATAGCTTGCTGATCCGCAATGCGGCGCAGCTTTCGTACTTTAGCAATTTCTTGATTGAGTGGTCCGTCAATTTCTGCTGATCTGCGCACTAGAAAAGCCAATTCTTTTTCTTCCACAGAAGCAGGATCTGCACCATCTTGCATACTGGGAATTTTGGTCAGATCGTATTTCGCCAGAAGGTGATCGATGTCTTCTGGCCGATCACAAGGAAATATTTTGTTCAGCGTTTTTCTATGTCGGTAAGTGACGTATCTACCGGCAGCATTTTTCACTATGGGGTTGAACATCACTATGCTGTTGCCCACCAGGCCGAGAATCGAAGCTTTGCCGCCCAGGCCGCTTTCGCTGAAGCCCTTGAGAGTGAGACCCGAGGCCGACATCTGCACGAACCCTTGAGTTGAGTCAAGGGCATAAAATGTATTTTCAGCCCACTCTGTGCTTCTCGAGCTGATACTCCAGGTTTTAAATTCTTGCACTATCTGATCTTTTATGTGTTCTAGAAGACGTCCTTGTAAGGCGTAAAGCGGTTCTTTATCGCCGGGTATTTCAGATGCAATGAGTTTTGAGCGCTGTGCCAATTTTTCGTTAATGGAATTTTCAATGGCTTTGACAGTGGCTATGGAATTTTTCGGAGAATATCCTTTGCCTCGAGCGATGGCACCCTGTCTGAGATTTTGCAGCAGCTGAATTGCAGAGCTGCTACCAGTGATTGCTTGGCCGGTTAAGGCGCAGATCACTCCGCTTTTTTGGGCATTTTTTGAAATTAGAGACGGGTCGTGTAAGCCGCGCGAGCGTTGATGAATGTCAATCACAGTGTTGCTGAAAGCCAGGGCTGTTCCTGCCTCTCGCTGCATCGGGTAAAGCCATTCTTGCGAAAAGTTTTTGCGATTGACACCGTTGTGAAAGTGTATATTGAAGCGCGCCAGTTCTATGCATTCCAGCATAATCTGGCGATCGATGGAAACAATTTTTTCTTTAAAAGATATAGCGCTTTGATCTTCTGCACAGGCGGGCCGCGCCGCGAGTACGACAGTTATAACAACTAAAGATAATCGGCTCAAAACAATTAAACCCATGGCCTCAGATTAGCAGTTCGCGCCATTTTTCACGCCAATAATTGCTTATGCGGCGAATTAAACTTGCCGCATATCTAAATATGCTAACCTTTATAGCTCATCATTGTGATACCGTCGGGCGCAATGGTCTTGACCACTTTTATTAAGAGGCTGATTTGAAAAAATATGCAATCACGGTGTGCGCAGCTTTACTGGCGGCATCCTCATTACTTGTGCCACTTGCAGCCATGTGTGCAGACGCAAAAAAGCCGAACATCATTTTTATTATGGCTGATGATGTAGGCTGGTCAAATATCGGAGTCTACAATCAGGGCATCATGGCCGGAAGAACTCCCAATCTTGACAGATTGGCCAATGAAGGCATGAGATTCACAGATTATTATGCAGAGGCCAGCTGTACTGCCGGTCGAGCAAACTTTATCACTGGCGAGTTACCGGTGCGCACCGGTATGACTACTGTCGGTCAGGCCGGCGCTCTAGTAGGCATACCAGATCAAGCCATTACCATAGCCCAGGCGCTCAAAGCACAAGGATATGCCACCGGTCAGTTTGGCAAAAACCACCTGGGTGATCTAAATCGATTTCTTCCTACCGTGCATGGTTTCGACGAATTTTTCGGTTATCTTTATCACCTCGATGCCATGGAAGATCCTGCTCATCGAAACTACCCTCAAGCGCTGAAAGCCAGTGTGGGTCCACGAAATATGGTGCACTCTTGGGCAACAGATACTGATGATGCTACAGTGGAACCGCGCTGGGGCAAAGTCGGCAAACAGAAAATTGAAGATGCCGGCGAGCTTTATCCCAAGCGCATGGAAACCGTTGACGACGAAATTCTTGCAGACAGTCTCAAGTTTATGGATAAAGCGAAGAAAGACAACAAGCCATTCTTCGTCTGGCTAAATCCTACTCGCATGCACATCATCACGCATCTTTCTGAAAAATACGACTCTTTGCGTACCGCCGAAAATGGCTGGAGTGTTCAAGAAGCTGGTATGGCTCAGCTCGATGACATAGTCGGCGAAGTGCAAAAGTACGTGAAGGATAGCGGCCTCGATGACAATACAATTATTGTATTCAGCACCGACAATGGTGCCGAAAATTTCACCTGGCCCGATGGTGGTCAAACTCCATTTGCCGGTGGCAAAGGTACAGCGCTTGAAGGTGGCTTCCGTGTGCCGGCCATTGCGCGCTGGCCAGGCAAGATACCTGCCGGCAAGATAGAAAACGGCATTTTTTCAGGGCTTGATTGGTTCCCTACTTTGCTTTCAATTGCTGGTGCGCCAGGCATAAAAGAGGAGCTGAAGGCCGGTAAGCAAGTCAATGGACAGACCTTTAAAGTGCATCTCGACGGCTATGATCAAACCGATTTATTGATGGGTAAAGGTCCTTCCAATCGTCACGAGATTTTCTACTTTACTGAAGGCACTCTTGGTGCTGTACGCGTCAATGATTACAAATATCGCTTCACTGACCAGCCCAATGGTTGGCTTGGCGCCACAGAAAAAGTCGACTGGCCCATTCTCACCAACTTGCGTTTAGATCCTTTTGAGCGCACGGGAATGCCAAACAGCAAAGGCGGTTCTTTAGGGTTCTATAACTGGTTCGCCACAGAATTCTGGCGCTTTGTGCTTGTGCAACAACAAGTTGGTCAAACCGCTCAATCGTTCGTTGAATTTCCACCGATGCAAAAAGGTGCCTCGTTTAATATGGAAAGTGTTAAACAAGCGATTATGGAAAAAATGAACTCTCGAGGCAGGTAGTTAAGTAGGCAAGTAGGTAGGTCGGTAGGTAGGTAGTTCGCATAGTGAAAGTTATTGCCGTACAAAGCTTGATTTTCGCTATTGCTCTTGCTATTCCAACCACTGGAATGAATGCGGTATCGGTTGCTCAGGCAGCCGGTACCGCTTCTTTTTTGCCCACCATTACCAACAAAGCCGGTCCGCCAGGCAAGGCGCCACCAGGCATGGTGTGGATACCTGGTGGTGAATTTTCCATGGGCACCGGTGAAGGCAGTGCCACCGTTTGCGGTGGCCACGACGAGGCCCGCGACGCGCGGCCCATTCATCGAGTTTATGTTGATGGTTTCTGGATGGACAAAACTGAAGTCACCAATGAGCAATTTGAAAAATTTGTCAAGGCTACACGCTACAAAACTATTGCTGAAATTACGCCTACTAAAGAAGAATTTCCTACAGCACCGCCAGAAAATTTAGTGGCCGGATCTACTGTTTTTACACCGACGAGCAAGCCAGTACCACTCAATAATATGTTTCAGTGGTGGCGCTTTATTCATGGTGCTGATTGGCGTCATCCGCAAGGGCCCGGCAGTGATATAAAAGGCAAAGAGAAATATCCAGTGGTGCAAGTTGCCTATCTGGACGCGTTAGCTTATGCACAGTGGGCGGGCAAAAAACTTCCCACTGAAGCGGAATGGGAGCTCGCTGCTCGCGGCGGAAAATCTGGTGCCACCTATACATGGGGAGATCAGTTTAAGCCAGCCGGTAAATGGATGGGCAATACATATCAGGGTACATTTCCCGTGAAGGATTCAGGCGCTGACGGTTTTGTCGGTATCGCGCCTGTGGCGAAATATGCGCCCAACGGATACGGCTTGTATGACATGGCCGGAAACGTCTGGGAGTGGTGCCGCGACTGGTACCAACCTGACTTTTATAAGCAACTTGCTAACGATAAAGATGTAGTGCGCAACCCCACCGGACCGGTAACTTTATCAAAGCGAGTTGAACAATTGCGCGTGCACAGAGGTGGTTCATTCTTGTGCACCGATGAATATTGTGCGCGCTTTATGGTTGGTACTCGCGGCAAAGGTGAAGTTAATACCGCGGCGAATCATTTAGGTTTTCGCTGCGTGCGATCGAAATAGGAGTATATCAAGTGCGTTTGAGAATCAGGCTTACCGTTTTATTTGCGCTGACATCGCTGTTTTTCGGTTTGACGCAGACATCGGCCCTGGCTGCTAAATTCGATCCGCTGCCGTCATGGAATGAAGGAAAGTCAAAATCTGCCATTGTTGATTTCGTCAAGGCCGTGACTGAGAAAGATGGCAAAGATTTTGTGCCGGAGCCCGAGCGCATTGCCACTTTTGATAATGACGGCACGTTGTGGGTGGAACAGCCCATGTACACTCAACTGATTTTTGCTTTCGACAGATTGAAAGCACTGGCGCCGCAGCATCCTGAATGGAAAGACCAGGAGCCGTACAAGTCAGCACTGGCAGGTGATCTAAAGGCTCTATTTGCCGGCGGTGATAAATATCTGGCCACGATTATGATGAGCACACATGCCGGAATGTCTTCCACTGAATTTGATCAGATAGTCAAAACCTGGTTTGTCACTGCTGAAGATGGCAGATTTGAGCGCCCTTATACGAAACTTGCTTATCAGCCCATGCTGGAGCTTCTATCGTATTTGCGCGATAATAAATTCAAGACTTATATCGTCACCGGTGGTGGCATCGAATTTGTTCGCGCCATCAGCGAGCGTGTTTACGACATTCCGCCGGAGCAAGTAATTGGCAGCAGTATAAAAACAAAATTTGAAGATGATAATGGCAAGCCCGTTATTTTGAGACTGGCCGCAATCGATTTTATTGACGACGGCAATGGCAAACCGGAAGGCATTGAGAAGTTCATCGGACGTCGCCCCATAGCCGCGTTTGGTAATTCTGACGGTGATCTGGAAATGCTGCAATGGACCGATGCCGGAGTGAAAAAACATTTGTGTTTATATGTGCACCACACCGATGCCTTGCGCGAATATGCTTATGATCGCGATTCTAAGGTTGGTCGACTGGATCATGGTCTCGACCAGGCAAAGCAACACGGTTGGACTGTTGTTGATATGAAAAGTGATTGGAGCAGGATATTTTCAGCAGAGAGTGACCATCGGTGAGTACCACCCTGAGCACAAGGCCAAAAATCACAAACTGTATTATTTCCCGCCCTTTACTTCAGGCTTGCGCACCACAATTTCTATTGGCATCCGACATCCGGCTGGTGGTTTCTCAAAGGGGCTCATTTTGGCAATAGTTTTAAGAGCGGCATCATCGATGTCTTTACTGCCAGAGCTGGTCACGATTTTAATTTCAGACGCAACGCCTTTAGCATCAATCTTGAATGACACTACTGGAGTTGGTGGATTGGAATTGCCATCCAACCATTTAGCCAAAACTATGTGAGTAACTTCGTCTTTATAAAACGTGTCGTCGGCCCATTTAAATGCAATTCCTCCGGGCATTGGCAAAGACGGCGGAGCCTCTTTAGGCACCGGTTTTTTCGCCGAATCAGCATTTTGACTTTGTGCCGGGGCCGGCGAGAATATTGCTATTCCCAATGCAATGGCCGCTACGATTTTCAATTTCACCCACTTTGATGCGTCGCGTATTTTTCGCAAACTGCGTGGGCAATTGTCAGTCATGATTGTGCCATCAGGACGGCGGTACAGAAGCGCGCACATTTTGCCTTGAGCACGGCCTCGGGCAAGCACCGCTTCAGCTTCTCTGTCTGACATGGCGGCGATATTATAGACATTGAGGCTACAAAGATTGCAGAAGCGCACCGTATCGTCGCCGGTCATTTTGTCCCAGGTAGTTGGGCAAGGCGTTTCGATAAATGCGGCATTGAGCAAACCGGATGGTTTGGCAAAAATTGGTTGTTTCATGCTGTTATTTTACCCGTCGGCTATCGCATGCATACCCGGCTATCCCCTGAAAAAATCCAGGCTTTTCACTAGATAGTGCTGCCCTTGAAGGAGGCAGGCGATCGTTGTCGCCAACTAGAGCGTATACGTTTTGACGCTTGGTTTAATGTTTGAGCCTAAAACGTATACGCTCTAGTTTTGAAACCAGACCACCACACGAAACGCACGCAAAAAAAAAGAGCCAAGCAGAAACGCTTGGCTCAATTGGGAGGCTGGTCAGAAGCGCTCTATTTAGCGGCTGCAGCAGCTACTTCTTTAGCAGTTGGAGCAACAACCTTAGGAGCGACAACTTTGACCACAATCTCGTCATGTGGGTTGAGAATAGTGATTCCAGCGGGCAAACTTACTTGGCCGAAGTGAATGGCTGCTTCGACTACATCTAATGCGGTCAAATCGACTTCGATAAAATCTGGAATTTCAGCAGGCAAACATTCGATGTTTGCTTCTTGATAGTTCTCTTCCAATTTGGCACCGGCTTTTACAGCGTCTGAAGCGCCGATGAATTTGAGCGGAACAGTCACTGAAACTTTGCGTTGCAGATCTACTTTATAAA
>CASBPX010000081.1 GCA_949127735.1 Candidatus Obscuribacterales bacterium
GGCAAGCAAAATGCCGGTGATGATCACTGGCCATTTGACCAGTTGCCAGGGCGAGCCTACTGAGTTCTGTGCATTGTCTGATGCTGACATGTTTGAATTCTCCATTTCTTGAAATTTACTTCGAGCTGTTCATCGGTTGATTGAGTTGAATTGTTAGACGGAGTGAGGATGGTTAGAGCAGATAGTCCGGAATGTCTGAGGTAATCTCCGCCAGCCGCGCGCCGGAGACCTGGTGATAGACCGTGGTGCCGTTGACGTGATAGAGGTTGACCGCCTCGACTTCCAGCGGGTTAGACTGCGAGAACTTCACCACGAAAGTGCCCAGGTTCCAGATGCCGTGCGGGCCGCCGTCTTCTAGACCGAAGTAAGCACCGAACATCCAGGTTGTGGTGTCGATGCGGCGAGGAAGGCTGTACAGAGTTCCGCGCAGGTCTTCCTTGGATTGCCACTGGTAGCCGTCGGTGAACTGGAAGCTGACGAATTGCGCCATCACGATGTCGCGCTGGATGCTGCAGATGCTCGGGCTAGCAGACCAGACTCGCAGAAGGGTGGTGCTGTTCGACATCAGCGATAGGCGCTGCACTGCCAGGCCGTTGTTGACGAGAAAGTTGGTCAGCTTGACCAGGTCATCACCGTCAAGGTCGCGAACGTCAAATTCGATCACCGCATCAGCGTGCATAGCTTCCGGGAAGCTTTGAACCACCTCTTTCAGAGATGGGATGATCTTCTTGCCGGCGGCGCAAGACATGCTGACGAGCTGTTGAACGTTAAAGCTTAGAGTAGACATGTAATTCTCCTGTGGGCTAACCGAGTTGCGGTTGCGGTCTATGGCTGATGCCTTGGTCAGGGTTTTCCTGCCGGATGTTGCTTTATCCAGGCAGAAATGGCGGGTGCTTGTTTGGCTAAATCTGAGTATTTGTCTGATGCTCAACGAATAGTTCAGACTCTCTACTTGAACTTGCTGAATTACTTCGTACTACCAGTGCACGATGAGGTCGTGCCAAGAGTAGCGGCCGAGGTTGCCTCGCGACTGCAGAATTGGTTTGCCTTCAGCGTACGCGGCAAAAATTGTCGCCGCTACTGGACCCAGGCACTCTGGCGTCAGTTCCATTTCGACATGCTCGGGCGATTCTTTCGGGTAGGCGAAGTCCAAATACGGCTCTAAGTCCATAATTGAGGCGCTACTGTGACATGCTTTCGCCCGCTTCGAACATTTTTCCAATGCGTCGGACTGAATCCTCGCCACCCGCTGTTGGACCGACGCGAGTCCATCCTTCATAGCCATGCTGATTTTCCTGGCTATTTCTCCATTGGCTTCAGTATTGTTTATCAGCTCCTGCTGCCTATCTGCTTTGGGCCAGCTAAAGACAATGTCGAAACCGGATTCTCTGGAGCCTTCCTCACGCGAACCGACCCAGTTAGTCCAGCTAAGTAGTTCGGGCTCCAGTTGCGCGCACATTTCAAAAACCCTGTGTGCAACTCCCGCCAAGGTGACTTCCAGTTGCTTCTCGGAGCAAAAGATAGGGTCTAGGCGCATACGCATCACTCTTGTTTGCTTACGACCCTGGCGAAGTCCCACCAAAGCACGCTCGAAGTGCTGATGAGCAGCCTCTTCAAATTCTTGCTGCTGGCTGGCAGCCGTTTGTCTTCTGAGATCCTTAATATCTAGCATGTGCGTTCAGATTTTACTTTCTGCGATTTTTTTCGCTTTCGTTGTAAATATTGAAGGTCAGCAGCTCATCAGGAACTTCTGTGAAAAGCGCCTGATGAGACCAATGATGCCTTGGTCAGGGTTTTCCTGCCGGATGTTGCTTTATCCAGGCAGAAATGGCGGGTGCTTGTTTGGCTAAATCTGAGTATTTGTCTGATGCTCGGAAGCTCCAGGCAATGGCTCCTAAATAACCGTTACTGTGCATCTGGTCTACGAACTCATCGGCGCCGATTTTTGTGTGAGCGGTTGGGAATTCACCGAGCACCACCGGGATGTTGTAACCGAGACCGGCCACAGGTTTGCCAACAAAGCGTTTGACTTTGGCGTCGGGGTAGCTGTGAAACTGCAGGAAATCCAGATTGCTATTAGTCCAAAATGACAAGTCTTCCAGAGTGGCACTGCCGATGGTGACAGGCTGATTCGCTCGTGCCTTTATGAACAGAGCAGTGCTACCTACAAATGCTTGCATTTTTTCGTTGGCAATTCTACTCGTTTGCCAGTATGGGAAGGCAGTCATCGTCCATTCCGGCTCGTTCATTATTTCCCAGGCGGCGACGGCAGTGCTCTTGCCGAAAGTTTTGAGAATTGGCTCTAGAGCGTTGGTCTGAAAGGAGGCAGTCAGCTTCAGATTCTCGATCACCTTGCGATGGCCTCCTACGCGCATTCCGGCGTACCAAACCTCGCGCTGGACAAAGTTGAAATCGAGGAGCACAAAGATTATTCGAAGTTTGTGCTTTTCAGCCAAAGTGATAGCAGCTCCAATGTCATCTAGAACGTGCTCATCGATGCCACTGACACCGCCATCCTTGCTGAACTTTAGACCACTTCGCCCGTCGCAGAAAACAAACCAACGCACGACTTTGAAGCCAATCTCGGAGATTTGCTCAAAGTCTTTGTCTATTTGTCGCCTTGCTTCAGTCGTGCTGACACCGTCGTGAATTCCCCAGACCGTTGCACCGAAGTCACCTCCGTAGTTGCGCCATGGATAATTCACGCCAACTGCAAATTGACTGTGTGGGCGAAAGAATGGTGGACCAGGTTGGTTGATAATGCAGACATTGATAATGCAGACAAGTATGGCTGCACAAATTAGCGAAAAGACTAAGACTGCCAGAGGCAGCTTGGTCCGCTCTGGTAGTTTCATGTTGGTCCTTTCACTTCATTGCTTATTCTGAGACAACCTTGTTATTCGCTTCAGCACTGCTGGAGCAAATAATTTGGCGATGGCTTATTGAGCTTGTGTTGGTGGTGGAAAACTTCCGAAAGAGAAATTGCGTATGTGACTAGATACATCGATGTTAGGCTGCCGGTACGCTAGCATCAAAGCACTTAAAGCAGCTTGAGTAGGGTTTATACGCAAAATTCTATGCGTTCAAATAATTATGCGCGAGCTGCTGCCTGGTTGTGCAGCTTGAACTGGTTGGTCCGAGTCGGGCTTAACTGGAGACCGTAAAAAAATATTATGACGCCTCTCGAAAACTTTGCTGGCCGTTTGCCATTTCACTGCCCACTTCGACATTTTTTCACCGTACCAGTAGCAGCTGTGCAATTTTATCTTGACAACAAAGGGGTAGCATTGGGTTACATGTCTGCCAAAGGGATGCATTGGAGTTCTACTTTTCGCTAGAACAAGTAATAACTGTTCCAAACTACTCACTCCACCCCCAGCCGCCAACAAAGCAACAACAACCAAAACTCTGTTCAAAACTTTTGAGACTGGCGTCTTGAAAATTTTGACGACTATTTCATTTGAAGAAAAGGAAGGAACCTAGAAAATGGAAACTCTGCTAAGTCCGGAAAAGACTCACTTAACCCGCCGCGCCGCTCTGCTGAAGTACGGTGTAGAAAAGCTCAGTGCCGTGCCTGGAAAGACATACTGGTACAACAAGCTTGCCCAGGTGCGACCTGATTGCACCTTCGATCGCTTCGAGCTTTACTGTGAAGAACAACTGCCAATCGTTGCCCGTCTTCAGGGTCTTGCCGAGCAGATCGTTAGCAAGGGAGACCAAATTCTCAGCGATGAATTTCCTTTTGCCCACGGTCGCATTATGTTTCTCACCAGCGATCCGGGCTACGGCAAAACTCATCTGGTTGAAGCTGTGATTAATCATGTGGCTGACAAACGGCCGGAGCTGCTTGGCAAAATGGCTTTGTCGCGGGGCCACTTCCTTCATGATCACATGACGGCCGCCTCCGAATATGGTGGCGCGTCTGTGGTAATCATCGATGACATTTTTTCTGAGCATCAATCAATAGATGCTCTGCACCCGGCTACCGACCTCACTTCGTTCATGAACTTTATCACTATGCTCTACGAGCGCCGCATCTTTGCTTTGATTACCAGCAACTTTCGCTTGATGGGTGAAGATGGCGGAATTCTCGGCAAGGTGGCGCAGCGCGACAAAGTCGGCCGAGTGCTATCGCGGTGCAAACAAGTGCTGGCCGCTTCCGGCGAAATAATTTTACCGGGAAAAGACTTTCGCCAGGAGCTGGCAGTACGTCAGGCAGGCCACAACTTCACGCTGTAGAAGCGAACTGACCACAAAATACCAAAGGATATTATGATCACTAGTTCTGGTAGCAATACCGATCTGTTTGCCGATTTTTCGTTTGCAGTCAACGACGTAATCGACGAGACTCAACTGCGGGTTCTTGCCACTGCGTCATTCGTGGACCAGGGCCAAAACGTCGTCTTCGTCGGCGGCGAGGGCAGCGGTAAAAGCAAACTGGCAGAGATTTTGCGTATAGCCGCCGAGGGCCGTGGCCATACGTCTGCCTATCTGCATGGACCGCACCACCACTGGTGGGTTGGTGACGATAGCCCTTTGAAGCCAGATCTGCTTCTGATTGACGAAGTTGATCAGTGGATGGGCTTCGAGCCTTGCCAGTTGAAGACTCTGCTCACCAGGCGTGCCGAGTCGAGAAAAGCCACCATTCTGCTTGTATCTAGTTATGGATGGAACAAGACTATAGGTAAACGTATAGGCGTGCAGGCCGCTGCCGCTGCTAATGTGCCCCTGCGCAGGATGTCGGAGGCGCTGATCGAGGAAAGATTTTCACGACGCGAAACTGAGATTGTCTGGCATCTCGTCTATACGGGAACTTACAATCATCGCCCTGCTCTGATAGCGCAGGAATAACAGCGATACCTGCGCAGCTCATGCCTATGAGTTAACTCATGTGTGCTGTTGATTGTCGAGCTGCGGGCATAGCCTAACAGCTTTAGAGATGCGCCACTGAATGCGGTGGCGCAATAACCATCTGAGAGGATGCCAACCAAAACGTCTTAACGGTTGCACTGAGACAATCTTGAGTGCCTTCCTTAGACGATTTCGCGGTCACGTGGAGCCTGAAAACCAGTGACCCGTAAACAAACAGGCAAATAGGAACCCAATGAACTTCACTAAATTCACGCTGATCAGCTACATTCCTGGCATGTTTGATTGCAAACAGGGAGCGGCTGCAGACGCGCTTGTCGAGTCAATTTTCGGCGACCTTGATCAAGGCGAAGCGATGGCCAAACGTGCAACTGCTGCTCTGTTCTCTGTAAAGTCGCACCATCAGACCTACCAGGCTTTGCTCTTGCAACTTGAGTGCAAACGCCGCCGCGCAGGTATCGACCGGTATTGCACTTTGCTCTGCAACTACAAAGCAGCCAAAGACGCATTCGAATTTTTCGCTGCTCGCACAGTACATTCGGCTGAGGCGCTTGCCGCAGTCTTGCCTGCGTTAACAGCTGACTGCCACTACACGGCAAAATCGTCAGACATCAACAACGCCAGGGAGTGCAATTGCGTTCTTTTGTCTCGTTTTCTCCTGGCAATCAATGAAATTCTTGCGGAGAACAGCTTGCGGTTTACGCCGGAAGACAAGTCGATCATTGCCGGAGGTGCAAGCGATCTTTGGAGCCTGAAGTCGGCTGCACTGGAAATCGGCAATTATTCTGCCCATCGCTTCGCTCCGCCTTTGGACATTCCTTTCATTAGCGGCGCTGTTACTGATCCGGCGCACACGGAGCTGGAAAAGTGTCTCAGCACCCTTCACACCGTCGCGGCTCGAGGAAGCCAGTGTCTGCGCGTTCTCACTGATGCAAAATCAAGACTGTCGAACGACGAGCAGTTTAATGCCCGCATGTGCGCAGCCACTGGTCCGGAAGAGTCAAACCGTATCCTTGAACAATTCAACGCTGACACACTTGATTTTGAAAGTGCCCACTGGGCGTTAAAGATTGCCTCAAGCGCAATATTCTACGCTCACGACGCCTGCGAGAAAGCGCTTCAGGCAGCTGATAAACGGCTCACCTGGCATAAATATGCCGCAGTGCTTCAAAACAACATTGTGTCGGCCAAGTGCCAGATGCAAGCAGCGCTCAGGCTGCGCAACAGCATGCGCGAACAGGAAGACGCACTGCGTGGAGAGCGAAGTATGCGCGCTTTCAAGGCGCGGAAAGCGGCCTTGCGCCTTATTCCGGCAAATTTCAATCTGTCGGCGGTGTAAGCAAGAGCCTATCGGCAATGTCGCCGGTATCAGCTATATCAGCTATCTCAGCCTGGTCATGACTAGCTGAGCAACATCAACCTGGCAAACGCAATTGCCATCACTCGAAGTAAGAAAGAAGAAAAGGAAAATACATGACACACGAATACGTCAACCGTCCGCTCTCTGTGATTCTGGCGCCGATCGTGGCCCGCAATGCCGTTCTTGCCAAGCAGGCAGGAGCTCAAGCCGCGAAGGCCAAGCGCATCTACAAGAATTTGCCATCGTTCGGTGCGGCCGCCGACGGAGTCTGCTACGTCGGAAAGCAGGACTGCAACTAACAAGAGGCCAATTCTGATGACGACTTCAATGTTCGCCTGTTGGAAGTGCCTGACGGCATATCAAAAAAAGTATTCGCCTCGCTCGGTGTCGGCCTGTGAGACCACGTTTCCCAGTGCACCTCGCCATCAATGCGATGCTTGCGGACAACCGTGCCAGGCTTTGACTATTTGTCTGGCATGCGCCCTCGAGAATGCTCAGTGCCAGGGTTGCCGCACACATATGTCCACTGTTGCGCCGGCCCTGCGTGCTCAAATCAAAGAGTACCGCGAGATTCTGCTTAAGTCGCTTGGCCATCACGATGAGGAATATGGTGTCGCTACTGGTGCTTGTCAAAGCGAGTTGACTGCCTATCTGTCTGAGCTTGCTCGTATCGAGCAGTCGCTACAGTTGGGAGAGACACCAGTCTATATCTATTACATCAAGGTCATGGCCGCCTACGAAACAATCTTGAAGAATAGTCAGGCTACTGAGGCCGATATTCAAGCCGGGCACAATGCTTGCCAGCGGGCTGAGGCAGTAATGGAGAAAGTCTACAGTGAACGAGCTCTCCAGGCTCAGGTCGAGCGGGCAGTGGCAATGAGCGGATTTTCTAATCTTGCTCAATACCAAGCCGCGCATCAAAAGTGGACTCAGCTGACGAGAATGGATCAGAACTTGTTTGCTGCCCTGGTTCAATTCGCCTATGCCGAGAGTATTGTGCATGGTGATTTTCTGGGCGCAGTTTCTTGTGCATTTCTCTTCAGTGGCACTTCTGATTCCGGCAGTGTTGCATCACCAGCGGCAATGTCCTCCGCATTGCAAAAGGTGATTTTGGCACGATTAACCCCGGCACAGGTTGCGCGCGTTCTAAACCAATTTTTCAGCTAATGGAGCAAGGATAGCTTGGCATCCCAATTGGGCGCTTTTAGTCGAGCGCTCGTGCCGCCATGTGTTTTTGGCGAATCAACTTGTAAGTAGAAAGGTACTAGTATGCACAAAAGATCAGTTCAAGAGGAGAAAGTAGAGCAGGGCAGCAGATTCACTGAGCAGGCCAAACTCTCCGACGAGGATCCACGATCATTATTCTGGCACAGCTTGTGGGTCTTGGTCGTGACGGCCATCCTGACTCACTTCTGGCCCAACTTAATCGCGCCGTACACTCTGTTTAGCCTCTGGCACTCCACGGACACTGTCACCACGTGGCTCTGCACTTCTTGGCCCGTGTTCGCCTGGGGTTGGGGAGTTACTATCGCCGTGAGCGTTTTGTCGAAGAATTCGAGGTATGAAAACAGTAAAGCTGAAGAGAACTTTGCCGCAGGTCTGGGTGTCAGCGTCATGGCTGGATTTCTTGAAGAGATCTGCTTTCGTTGGCTGAGCTTTTTGAGCGGCATCATCAGCGCCATCGTGGTCAACTGGCTGTTCTTCGGCTGGGCCGGTTTCGGTGTTGTTCAATGGTTAGTGGTCAATTTGCTAGGGCCAGTGGCAAACTTCTTTACCATCAGCTTGCTCAGCGACCCGCTCACCAATCCTGCACTTTGGGCCACCGGTAGTGCCATCCTCGGTGCTAATGCCGCCTTCAGAGACGGTCACAAGTATTTAGGCTGGTTCGGCTATTTGAACTCGTGGTTCATCGGTATGTTCTTTTTCTATCTGATGTTCCGGTTCGGGCTACCGGCAGCAATTCTCGTTCACTTTTTCTACGACGCCGGTATCTTCTTCGTGCGCTATCTGGACAATGTGATCGAACGCGCATCAGCAAACGGCTAAGCGAAAGGAAAATTTGCCTAGCATGCTGAAGATTATTCGGCGTTGCCTACTGCAGTAGTCAATGTCAAACCCGTAGTAGCTAATTGGAGACGGCTGCAAGCCGGCTTTTTACACGAATCTTTAGCAGATTGAAAGGATGACTATATGAAACAAGCATTTGAAGTGAAGTACAGTGCCTTACAGGCGCCTTTGACAGCGAATGGAGCCGCAGTGGTTTTCGGCCGAGCGATAGCAGCCATGGTAGACAGTTGCTATGTGCGCACTGCTGGAGTGCCAATGTTCTTTAACAGAGACGGCTTCGGCATCTCTGTGACCTGTGAGTCTCGCCAGGCACTTGAGGGGCTGCCACTGACTTATGGCTCGGTGATCGGGCATTTCGGAGAGTTGGAACGGGGAGCGGTTTACGCTGTTCCCGCTGCCGATTACGAAGCTGTATTCGCTTTGGCTCCAGCCTTTGCTTCTTACCCAACTACGATGCGCCAACGGCTGGCACGCGAAGTTGGCGGTCGCCTGGCAGACTACTTGGCCGTCAGACTGATGGCAGTGCGTGTGCGAGTGCCTGAGAACGGCGACCGCATTGTCGTATCTGGCGCTGTCGCTGAAGACTTTGCCGCCCTGCCGGTGCGCTTCAATGGCGTGTTTGAACGCCTGCTCATTTCGGCAGTCTAGTAAGACTGTCTGAACAACTTCAACCGGGCAATTGCAATTGCCATAACTCGAACCAAGAAAAGGACAATCACATGAACAACGAATACGTCAACCGTCCGCTCTCTGTCATCCTGGCACCGATCGTCGCCCTGAATGCCGTTCTCGCGAAACAAGCTGGTCTGCCAGCAATGAAGCCCAAGCGCATCTACAATAACCTGCCTGCTTTCGGTGTTGGTGCCGACGGCATAGTCTTTGTCGGTATGCAGGACTGCGACTAGAATTTATTCAAATAATTCCGGCCTGGGTGCATGCAGCAGCCTGGGCCGTGATCGCTTTTCGGGTGAACCACGGATGCGCATCAAAGATGAATTCGAGATGTAGCTCGCTTTGACCCATGGCCAACCGTGACCATGGTCAACAAAAAAAATGGAGCACACGTGACTACCAACGCGTTGATTTTGGTTGGCATTTTTCTCATCGGTATCGACCTCAAGCGCCGGTTTGCGTTGGCGCGTAACGCTGCCCCAAGCAAGGTCAAAATCGTGGAGATCGCCGGCGCCAGCGTTTTGAAGACCCTTTTGGAAATTGGCATGTTTGTTGTAATTAAGTTCGACGTGGAGCATGCCCTTTTCAATCACCCAGCCAGTCTGCCGCTTTCGCACGGGCAAATGTTTGTCGAGGGCGTATTGTTGAGTGCGCTATGCATCATCTATTCGAGGTACCTGCCTTTTTCGCGGTGGGCGGAGCACCTCGTTTACAAATGTTTTATTCTGGCCAATCGTTTGGGCTGGCGCAAGGCAGAAGCACAAAAGGAAATAGCGATTCTCAAGCTGGCCCTGAAATGTCTGGAGTCGGTTGTCTCGCCCCAAGATCCAATTGAGATTCAGTTTCAGTTGACTATTCCTCGCTGGAATCTAAATCGGGCCGAAAGTGCCGTGAGTTTACACGATTGGAGCCGGGCTTTGCTTTGTGCCGAAAATGGTAACAATCAGTGTTTTAGGCTGCTCACGCAAGAGCTTTTGTAGGTGCCACTCGGCAGCGCCAGCGGGATTTCAAATGGGAGATCTTGCTGGCGCGCCACTCGAGAAGCACAGCAGGCAGGACCTCAAGCTGCTGGTGAGACTCACTAGCGCGACCCCGAGAGGCTGGCAATTGACTAGACTAGGCTGCGCTCACAACTCTATTTTTTGTTTGCCTTGGGTACTCTTTCGTATAGTTGGCATCGTGGGTGGTGTCATTCTTTTTTGCCCCAGATCTATTTTGTTTGAGTTTTGTTCTCCAGCTGCCAGCCCCATTCCATGATAGAACCGTCATATACTGGAATGATTTCGCCTGTATAAATTTCGTGCAGTAGTGAAAATGTGGAGGCTCGCACTCCCACTTCGCAATACGAAATCTTTTCTGTTGCAGTCAAAATATCAGACGGCACAATTTCGAGGTAGAGCTCTTTAGTAATGAATGATCCATCAGGTAAAAACAGAGACGTGAATGGAAATAAAATTGCATTGGGAAGCCGCCCTTTGACAGGTTGATAGTCATAGCAATCCCCGTTGAACTCGGCTGCGGTGCGCGTATCAATCATCAGCGGTGATTGACCGCTTAAATTGTTGAAGACTTGAGCGTGGCTTACGCGCCGCTCTTCGTCTAGTGTGATGCGGAAATCTCCAGGCAAACACGGCGCTCGTTTGCCCAATTGCACTGGGCCATTGGCGTTGACCCAGGCATTCCAGCCACCATTGAGCATGTAAACTTCGCTGGCGCCAAAATATAGAAACATCCAGGCCACACGACCCTCTCTTCCTTTCGAGTTGGCAGAGTCGGCGTATACGACAATGGGCAGATGCTGTTTGATGCCCGCGTCACTTAGCTTCTTTTCAAACAGCCGCTCTTGCGAATTAGCCAGTTTGCCCCAATAGCCAGGCTCATGCAAAATTGGTGGAGCTGCCGACGGAGCACATTCACACCAATCTTCCCATGAAATTCTCACTGCGCCTGGTATGTGACTGCGCAGATATTCCGGCTCAGGGCGGGCGTCTATGACAACGAATTTGCTGCTATTGCTGGTGACACTGTTACTAGTGACCACGTCAGCTAGCAAATTTTCAATTTCAAGCAGGGCAATGGGCATTAAATCTCGCTAGACCAAATTTTAAAGCTGTACATACATCTCGCTCGCGATTATGGCAGATTCGGTTCAATTGCAATTTTGCCAAAAATTTGCCAAAAGATTGCCCGCCTTCTGCCAACGCTATCTACTAGATTGCAGTTGTTCTCCCCCGCACTATCACTGAGGCCCGAGCGATGAAAGCTAGCTTGCCCAAACTCCTCGTAAAAGTTGCACTAGCTAGCCTGACTGTTGTTTGTGTGAACCTGGCGGGGAATCACACGGCCAATCAGGCTCTCGCCCAAGGCGCTCAGTTTGATATGTCGTCGATTGTCAATGCGGTGCAAACAGGGCTCATGTCTGGCCGTCAGATATTGCCTCCTGTGTCCACAGGTTCGGTGGATATCAACACTTGCGATATGCCTTTTTTGAGAAGCAATGGTGGCTCCGGTGCGTTTCCCAACGCTGGCGGCGGCCCAGGCGGATCGGGCCCGGGGGGGCCTGGATCTACAGGACCAGTTCCGGCTCCTGCGCTGCCGCCAGGTTATGTAGGCATGACCAACAGCCACAGTGGCGACTACATGGGTTACATTCCGCCAGGTGGGAATCTTTATGATTGGTCGCGTGGAGTCTATGGTTTGACCCCCGGTCAAGAGGCTGAAGCGACCTACTTATGGTCGAGCGGCCAGCTGGCACAGGGTTTTGCCAGCGGCATGTTTGCCGGCACCGGCATCAGCATGGGTGGGCCGTAAGTCTCACCGGTGAAGGCGTTGAAAAAGGCCTGGCAAGATCGCAGAGAAATTTACGCATTTTTCTCTGCGTTTTAGTCTGAGCGGTTTTGGGCGAAGAATTCTTTGAGCAGATTTGAGCATTCACTTTCCAGGATGCCACCCACAACTTCAGGCACGGGATAAATTCTTTTTTGGCCATATAAATTGAAGGCTGAGCCCAGTGCTCCGGATAACGGGTCGTAGGCTCCGAAAACTACTTTGGCCACGCGGGCCTGCAAAATTGCCTCGGCGCACATCGGGCAGGGCTCAAGGGTAGTGTAGATAGTTGTTCCTTTTTGACAGCGCCAGGTGCCCGAAATTGCTGCGGCTTCACGGAGGGCAACGATTTCGGCGTGGGCGGTAACGTCGTTTAATATCTCTTTGCGGTTGCCGCTGGCGCAAATGAGCTGTCCATTGTGGACAATTACTGCTCCTACAGGAATGTCTTTTGCCTTTTTAAGCGCTCCAATCTCTTCGACCGCTCCAGTCGCTCCAATCTCTTCGAACTCAGCCGTGCTGGAATTTTCTTTGGCAGTCTTCAGGGCCAGTAGCATCCATTCCTGGTCGGTTTTGAGCATTTGCATAATTATTTTGAAAAATCTTTTGGAAATCTGTCGAGAAAAATAGAGCCCAGTATATATGCGTATGTGAAACAACGGAAGCGCTAAATCGAGAGCAGGGGTGTATCAAGATTTAGTCGGTGATGTTAACGAAGTCAGGGGTGTCTTTGTTGAAGCAACCGGTTCCGTGATGTAGAAAATTCGCAAACATGCCCGCAAGGGCGCCTGACAGGGGTGTACAGGCCGTGAGCGAATGAAAGAGGAGAAGCGATCAGACCAAATTTTCTTTTCTATACTAATTACGAATGCGAGGCGCTGTGAAGCATCTCGCATTTTCGTTTGGTGTTATGCTGTTTATAAATCGAGTGAGCAAGAGATATGCAAACGAGTGTTCTGTGGAGAAAAAATATGGATTGGCTGATCATGGTGGGCTTTGTCGCCCTCTATTTCGCACTACAGCTGTGGATTTTGCCGAAGCTCGGCATCAAGACTTGAATGAGCAGTGCCTGCTCGGTCGAGCAGCCCAAAGTGAAAGTAATAAAAGTAAAAGGAACGGAAGCGAAAGTAGAAAAGGTTCCTGAGATTCTGCCTCCAGCGGTTGATACAATGCCGTTGGAAAAGCAAGTTCTAAAGTAAATCGGAAAGGTAAACGAGTGCACCCGTTTACCTTTTTCGTTTTTATGATCATGTTCCGTATTTCACCAGGGCTCCGCGCATTCTGGCTCCGTCAAGGCAGGCCTTGAACAACCAGGCCGCCAGCGCCATATAAACAATATTGAGCAGGAAGGCCGACACGATATGGTTAGTATTGACTCCACCACCGGCAAGAATCTGACGCATGCCTTCGAAAACATGCGAGGCCGGCAGACAGTAGGCAAATGGCTGCAACCAGGCCGGCAAAACACTAACCGGATAAAACACCGCCGATAGTGGCTGTAATAATCCGGGCACGGCCCACGCAAGAGCTGCCGCATTGGTTCCCCAGCGCAATATGCATGATGTAGTCATCAAGCCGATTGACCAGCCCATTAAAATCAAGTTGCCGAAAAGCAGGCCGAGAGCCAATCCCATGGTCAATATGTTTAACGAGTGAAGGTAATACGAAAGCGTGCCCAGTAGGACTAGCACCACCAGTGATTGCACTAATCCGACGAGATATGAGGCGCCCACATATTCAACGGCACTGATTGGAGCCGCGAAAATGTTGAGCAAATTGCGCGACCAGACGTCGTCTAAAAACGAGACACTGACCACTTGTTGCGCGCGATAGAGGATATTCCACAATATTATTGCCGAGATGAAAAACGTGATCATCGTAGGCACTGCATTGCTTACTTTGAGCATGTAAATCGTGACGAATCCCCATAAAAGCAGATCCATCACCGGCCAGAAGAATATGTCCATGACGCGAAAGTTGTTGCGCGAACAGGTGAAAATGTATTTCACAATCAGCGCTTTTATTACTCTCCAATTCATTTTTCTATACCTACACTTTTTCTACGAGTTGAGAACGCGCCATGGTGATGAACGCTTCTTCTAAGTTTTTACTGGCGAATTTCTCCAGCAAGTCTGCGGCTGAGCCGTTTGCCACAACCTGGCCGCTTTGCATAAAGAGGATGCGATCGCATAATTCAGACACATCTAACATGTTGTGTGACGTGTTGATTACAGTCATGCCGTTTTCCCTCTGACGCTTCGCAATAATTTTGCGTACTTTGTCGGCTTGATCCGGATCAAGACTGGCCGTCGGCTCATCCAACAACAAAAGTTCGGGATCGTTCAAAAGCGCCTTGCACAGGCTCAATCGCGTTTGCTCACCCGAAGAAAGCGAACCCGAAAGTTTCTTTCTCATATGAGCCAACTCGAACATTTCGAGCAGATCGTCAATTTTTTTCTTGCTGTTTTTGACGTCATAAATTTCGGCGAAAACATAGAGGTTTTCCCAAACCAACATGTTGTAAGGCAGCTGCTGATAGGCAGAAGCAAAGTTCATGCGTTTGAGAATCGGCACTCGAGATGAGTGCATTTCTTCGCCGAAGATTTTGATCGATCCTTTTGACGGAGTGATCAAACCTAGCAGCATAAAAATAGTGGTCGTTTTACCGGCACCGTTGGCACCGAGGAAACCCAGTATCTCACCTTGCTTTACGTCAAAATTCAAATTCTCAATTGCTACAGTTTTGCCGAATTCTTTTCGCAAACCACGCACTTCCACTATGTTGTCCATTGTCCAACACTCCATAAAACTTATAAGGAAACATAACGCACAAACGGGCGATCGCCTCGACTTTCAAGGATGCCTGAAGGCTCTGACTTTTGGCCAGACAGCATTCCCAGTAAATGTCGTGCTATCGCCCGGAAGCCCGCTGGGCTGCCGCGAATATCAAACCATATAGATACCGAAAACGCTCGTCAATGACGGGGCGAATTACCTGTATTCATCAAAACTTTTTTCATCAATTTCTACCGCTCTTGTTTTTTTCTATGTTGAGTTACCACCATAACCGAAGCAGCCATATTTGGCAAGGTGCAAATTAACAAAGTCGAAATTTAAATATGCAATCGTTCGTAATGCAGTCAGACAGTACTTTTGAAGTTGGTGGGACATCGATTGATGCGCGATAAGTGGCGATTTTCAATTGAACTTATTTCTGTTTTTCAGCGTTAACAGAATAGGTAGAATGAGGTGAATAGTATGCGAGAACGATTGGAAAACGATCCTGCAATTCAAGCGATTAAGGCGCAGGTTGATTTGGTCGCCCCTACTGACGCTATTGCGATGGACATATTTTATGATCTCAGCCTTCAACTTGCTCCGAAAAAATGCGAATGCGTCAATGCTCCAAAGCATAGATTTGATGGTGATCGCCACTTCCTGTGTGGCGGTTGCGGCGACACCAAGTCATTTACGTCTGGAACTTTGTTGCACCGGGTAACGCTCTTCAAAGCTTATTTAACTGCCTTTTTAATTCGCGAAGCCGGGTTACTGATCAGCGCATTGGCATTTTCACGACTTACAGATGTTCATTTCGGAACTGCTTTAAGCATTCAAAAGAAGCTCAGTTTGGCCATAGTGCATCAAATGGATGACACTTCGCCCTTAACCACCGCGCGGCCGCTGCAGGAAATTATTGCCAGACGCAGCTGCGAAACTCCGGCACGGATGCATCCGTTTGCTGAGGAGGAAGATATTGAACGGATGAACGCTGACTCAGATGCGGAGATGCCTTCAACTAACTCTGAGCCATCGAACTTTGAGGCCGCAAACTCTCACGAATCTTGTGCACCATCTGCAATTGCTGATGTGCCTGTGAATAGAGCAGAAAGCGGTAAAGATGCGTTTGAAACTGCAATAGAGATTATTGGGGCTTTGCTTTCTAAAATTCCGACTACGGCCGAAAAGCTTTCTTTGCAGACAAGCATTTCATTTGGTCTAGTCAACGGCGCTCTAACAATGTTGGAAATGAATGGCCAGGCCATTGAATTGCCAGGGGGTAAATTTATTTCAGCCGGTAGTGCGAAAGTTCTGCCAGCCTTGAGTGAAGAAGAACTGGCTTTTACTGCTCGCACAAAGTCAGCCGTCGAGACAGTAATCGAAAGTGTGAAATCAGTTTTTCATCGAGTGAGCCGAAAAGCCGTACAGCTTTATCTTGCAGCTGTCTGGTCCTCGCAAGACCGCGAGAGGTGGGGCAATGGATCAATCTTATATTTGTGCTTTAATCATCCACCAATTCGATACAAAGACTTGCTCGATTATGTTTCTCCACCGCAAATGAAAATCATGCATTCTGTTTGATTTTTTTTGAAAGTTTTACTATTGAGCGAGCGGGCCTGCCTGGACCCGCTTATTGTGGCGCCGTGAATTCGTCCTCGGGCGGCTATCTTTATGAATTGAACTTTTTGTGACTGGTTTTGTGGCGGTTTTTGCTGCTGGGTAACTGGGAAAAATTTTTACTAGTACGACTCAAGCGGTGGAAAATTTTAGATAGTACTACTCAAAATTTTTGTGGATGATCTCCCCAGCAAATCCACCGCAAAACGCTGTGCCCGTGCCTGTCTACTCGACGTATAGACATAGCGAAAAATAAAAAGCTACCAACAAACAGAACTTACAAATATTTTTTGGTGACGCCCAGATCAAGAGCGAAGCGATAACCAATTAATTTGTAGATGATTTTTGCGGCCAGGAAATTGGGCGCGTTCAAGCCCTTAAGTGGTGACAACTCGGTCAAGTCAGCGGCTACTACATTTTTGCGCACACAGACTGTTTTGATTAATTCCATTAGCTGATACCAGTCCAGACCACCTGGTTCAGGAGCTCCTGTCGCAGGCATAATGCCACAATCCAGTCCGTCCATCGAAATGGAAAGGTAGACATTGTCAGACAGTGTATTGATTATTTCGGCAACGTCCCATTTATCTTGATTGCGTGCCCAGAAGATGCTGATGTTGGGCTCTTCTTCTTCCATCCAGGCAACTTCTTCCCAGCTGATATTGCGAATGCCTACTTGAGTCATCATCGGCTTCGGCAGTACTTTGTAGACCTGGAAGCCGACTGACGCGTGACTGTGCGAATTACCTTCGTAGGAAGATCGCAAGTTACTGTGAGCAGCAATTTGTAAAACTGACAAATTCGGATAGCGTTCCAGGCAGCTCTTCACACCGCCAAGAGTAAGCGAGTGTTCGCCGCCCAGTAAAATTGGAAATTTGTCGGAGTCAACTAATGGCTTAACTGCATCCACTAAAGTGCTGAAAGCATTTTCGCTTTCGGTAGTAACGGCTTCTAATTCCACCGCTTTCATAGTGTGGATGCCGATTTTAAAAGGCTCGGTCCACAGTTCGTCGTCAAACAATTCCACTTGCTGGCTGGCTTCAAGCATGGCTTTAGGGCCGTCTTTTGCTCCTTTGCCATATGACGTCGAAGTCTCGTAAGGAATTGGCACGATCACTACGCGCGAGTTGTCTTTCGATGCATAATCGTCGGAAAGACCGAAATAATTTTGTGATTTGCTTGACGGCATTTGACCTTCGCTTTTGGCGCTGGAAACTTGTACGACTGTCGTTGCCTGCCAAGGGATGGCGAAGCAATCGCAAGATTTGAGTTTTTATAGCATTTACGCTTAAGCATTGCTATATGTGCCCAGAGACCGCCCCTTGCGGGACGTTTGACATCCGTGGTTGACAAGCGTTTTTAGTCAAGTTTGATATCGAAATATTTGCCATCAGAATAAAGTCTGGAGGCGACGTTCCAGATGCCGACAGTGATTACTTCGCAGCCGCTGCGATAATCGACGCTGCCATTACAGCGAGACAGTGTCAACAGTGCGGCTTTAGCCAAATTAGGTCCGCCGGGCTCGACGGTTTTTACAGCACCACCTTTAATGGCATGATGCAGTAGCATGGCAGCATAAATGCGTCCGCCAGGCTGGCCAGTGCTGACAATATATTGCAGCTCAGCTTGATGTTTGGCTGCTTTCGGTAAGAGTGCCTTGTATGCTGTCCACGATTTTGATGAGCCGGGAGCTTCGCCGACTATTGAGTCGTCTAGTGTTTTCGCTTCGTGCAGAATAGCGAGATCTCCAGTTAATTTCATTGGTGCTGGTAATTTGCTTTTGATCTGTTGCACAACGTCGGCTAGTTTCGCCGGTTTAAGAGTGTGAAAATTGTCACCATCGAACCAATCGAGGAGGTCGTTTTTGATCGGACGAACAGACAAATGCCAGTTTGAACCTATGAGCATATCGTGGTCGTGATTAAGAAAAACAAGCACGCGACCTGGTTCGAACCGGCATGAGGCGCAGATGAAGTTTTCGCCTCCGTAGATTGCAATTTGCTTTGGTGCCGAGCCTTTCAAAACCTGATTGACGTCAGCCGTGGCCAGCTGGTTGAAGGTAAAACTGCTGCCTTTCTTTTCTACTTTTTCTAATTTTTTTACGTCAACTATGGCAATCAATTCGGAATTAAGGATCATCTGGTCAAGCGATGAATAAGCGGCTTTGGCTTTGGCTTCAGGAAGCATGAGTAGTGCTCCGATTGTGCAAAAAAGAAGGGCAGAGAATAGGGCAGTCGATTTGTGTATTAATGACAATGGCATAGGCAATCTCTTTTGTGTAATTTGATTTGTCACTGACTAACATGCACTTATTCCAATTTGAGGTTCATGAATTTGCCCTCGCCAGAAAGTTTGTTTGCGATTTCTCGAATGCCTGTGGGAAAGCCTTTGCAGCCGCTACGATAGACTACGCTGCCATTGCACGTAGAAAGCGTCTGCAAGGCGTCTTTTGTCTGGTCTGCAGACACTGAGACAGATTTCTCGCTTATTTTTTTGCTTGCATTTTGGCTCGCTTTTTGGTCTGCTTGTTTGGCAGCGTGATGGAGCAGCATGGCTGCGTAAATGCGTCCTCCTGGTTTGCCCATGGCGACGATGTATTCCAGTTCGCTTTTATGTTGTGCCGCCACCGGTAGTATCGCTCTATATGCCTGCCAGGCTTGGGAAGGCTCGGCAGCCTCGCCCGTTGCTCCGTCATCAACGGTGTCTGCGTTATTGAGAGCAGCAAGAGGTGGTGAAAGTTTTACTGGCTTGGGTAATCCAGCTTTGATTGACTTTAAAACGTCTTCCAGTTTTGTCGGTTTTTGCGGGCTGTAATGCTCGCCGGCATACCATTCTAGCTGCCCGTTTTCAATTGGTCTGACCGAGAGGTGCCAGTTTGAGCCGATCAGCAAATTGTTATCCTGATTGAGAAACACTAAGTTTTTGCCTGGCTTTAATAGACACTGAGCGCATATAAAATCTTCTCCTCCGTAAATCATTATTTGTTTGCTGGGAGAGCCTTTTAAAGTTTGCTCCACGTCAGCAGTGGCCTTTTGACTGTAACTGCGGCTCAGACCCGCAGCTTCTACTTTTTCTACTTTTTTGATGTCTACTACGGCAATAATCTGGGAATTTTTCAGCATCTCGCTTTGCGAGGCGAAATAGGCTTTGGCTAAGCAAGCGTTCGAAAATGACACTAGAAGCGCCTCCAGCCCGACAATCAGCGATGTAAGAATGAGCAATTTGATTTTCATGGCACCCTCTCCTTGACATTACCATCGCCGCCGCCAAATAACACCATGGTTTTCTCTAGTTGACAAGGCTGAGGCTTGACCCTTCTGCTAAACTTTGGCACATTCCATCACTAATAAAATTATGGCAACGCAAAAAACATCAATCTGGTCTAAGTCTAAGCGGCACTCGAAGGCGGCTAAAGTTGCGGCTTTCGGTCTGGTGCTCGGTCAACTTTTCACTGCTGCATGGGCGCAACCCTGTCATGCTTTGTTTTTTGGCTACAACCAGCAAGCTGAGGCTTATAAGCAACAAGGCGATGCGGCCCGCGACGCTCAAAATTTCAGCATGGCGATCAATTATTACACCAGTGCTATCAACCTTTTGCCATACGATGCGGCGCAAAATTTGGCCGATTTGTATTACGCGCGGGCGATAGTCAATGATGTCTCTGGCCAGTATCAGCGCGCGACATCTGATTGGCAAGCCGCGCACGACAACTATGCAAAATGCGTGCAGCAGGGGCAGAATCAGCCCGGGGTCAACGTCAGTTATGACAAAGAATACGAAGACGAGTTGGGGCGCATGATTACTTGGCGCGCCACTGAAAATCCGAATTCTTCCAACTACATGGAAGATGGGCCCATGCAACGTTTCTCCACACCTGGCAATATTAAAGTTTTTATCGACACCACCGAAGCATCCGGATTTTCATACGACCTGCGCTATTTGATTTTTCAGGCGATGTACACCTGGTGTAGTTTTTCCGGCTCGCCGGTGCGCATGACGCAGTGGAACAGTGCAGATGGTGCCGACATCATTGTGCAGCGCGCCAACGCCGCCGGACAGATCGGATTCGGTGCTGGCGGCCAGACCAATGCTCAGCCCAGCGGCCAGGGAAACTTCATCGGTAAAAGCTACACCAGGCTTACCACCAGTGGTTATAGCGGCAGCAACATGAGTCAGGCTGATAAAGACCGCCTCTTTAATTTAGCCTTGCATGAAACCGGGCATGCATTAGGTATTGGCGGGCATTCTCCGTCGGGTCTGGATATCATGTATTTCAAGTCTCCGCTTTTAAAATTGAGCGACCGAGACACCACCACTTTGAGAATGATGTATCAATAACTGCAGTTAAGTGAGGCGCTGGGTAATGAGAAAGAATGCTAAATGGTCGGCACTGGTGGCAAGCTTGTTGATGGCTGCTTCTCTGGCAGTGGCAATTGGCTCGGGCAGTCAGGTTCTCGCAGCCCCAGACGCTTTTACCATGGCCAAAAAGAAATATACAGAGAAAAATTATCAGGGCGCACTGAACGATTTTAAAGCCCTGTCGGCAAAATATCCCACCCGATCAGATTTCCACTATTACCTGGCGCTTTGTAATCAATGTCTTTCACGTTCTGCTGAAGCAAAGAACGAATATAAGTGGGTGATGGATAATGATCACGGTCAGCTCAACCGCATGGCTACAGCCGGTTATAACCAATTGGCAGGTGCTCGTGGCTCAATCGCCAGTGGCGGAAGTAGTAGTGCCAGCACCTCGCCGGTGGCAACTCAAAGCAGCTCTGGTGCCAATACCGCCGTCGGTTCTGTGAAAACCGTTCTGGATTTCTATACAACCTGGTGTGGCCCTTGCAAACAAATGGAGCCTACTTTCGAAGAAGCGAAGAGTAAGTTTCGCGGCGTCACTTTCAAGCGACTCGATGCTGAACAGCCGGACAATAAAGCACTGGTGCAGAAATACCAAGTAGCTGGTTATCCCACAATTGTTTTGCTTGACGGCAGTGGCAAGCAAATCTATAACCAGGCCGGTTCTATGATAGGCGATGAATTTTTCAATCTAATTGCAAAAGCCGGCGGCAAGTAGTGAATCGTATCTGAGAGCAGAAGCACGCTTCTTAGTTCAAGATCTTGTAACCCTGGCTGGCTGTCTTTTCCAAACTGAAACGTATACGCTCTAGTTTTCAAAACACACCCGCCCATGTGCCCAGCCTGTTTTTGAGATATCGTTTATACTATATTATGTCGCAAAGCTGAGAAAAAAACACAGGTGCCCGCTTCTCAAAAGAGAGAAAACGGGCACCCGGTTTTTCAGGTTAACAGCCGAGCAGCAGGCCTAACTCAAGGAGCTTCCTTCAGGTGTTGGCCTTGTTGAGAATAACTCCCGCCGGCAGTCGCTCGATGTTGACCGAGTCGCCGCGCAGAAGAGTTTCGCTTACCGCGTCTTGCCACGACCAGCCGCTGCCGACCAGCATGGCTTCGTTGTTGATCCAGGCGAGCACAGCCGGCAGTGCCGCTTGCACGTCGCCTTCGATGCTGAGATTGCCGAAGGGGCGAAAGGAAAGCGGCGTGACGTTGCAGCCGTTTACCTTCACCTGATCCGACCGAGCAATGATCTCGCCTGCAGAAAAGGGCGAAATCAGGGCAGGGTTAATGATGTCCCGTTCGCAGCGAATGAACGTTCCGGTGTTCTGGATTTGCGTGTTCATAGGATTTTCCACTTCAGTTGGTGTATTCGGTTCGAAGCTCAGTCTCAGTTTTACATGCCGCCGTGATAGACCTCGTTGGCCATCTTCTCGTCGTGGGCTTTGATGCCCGCGAGCACGGTGTATTGCGGAATCGCCTTGTAGCTGGTCGGCACGGTGAAGCGCAGTCCAGGGTCTTTGGCGTAGGTAACCACCGGCATGACGTCACCCTTTTCGTCGAAAGGCTTCGACGAAATCACGCGGCCGCTTTTGTCGAGGGTGTATTCCACCCGGTTCTTCCAGAATTCCGCGTCTTTGTGCACGGTGACCGTCTCGATGGTGCCGTCTGTGCGGAAATCGAAACGACGCAGGTTTCTGCCCTGTTCGTTGACTTCGATCACGTGCGAGAGGTACATCTTCGGCTTGCCGCTGGCGTCCTTGGGCGCGTCATTGTCCACCTTCCACTTGGTCTGCAAAGTTTGTTTGCCGGCCTCGTTGTAGATGGTGACGTCGGTTGCAAACTGCCATTCCTGCACCAGCAGCTCGTCGGTGCCGTTGGGGCGATATTGGCGCATGGACAGCGAGTTGATGCCACGGGTGGCCTTCACTCGCGGCTTGCCGTCCTGATACATCAGGGTGATTTCGTAGCCGCCGTAGGTGCGCACTTCCATCCAGGCGATAGCCTTGCCGTCTTCCATGAAGTGCTCTTTGGTGAACGACGATTCGCTGGGCTTGATCGACTGACGCACGAGGGCCGTGCCGTCCAGGCGATAAAGCGTTTCGCTTTCCACTTCTTTCTTCGCCAGGTTGTAGGTTTCACTGCGCACAGTGAGCCCGGTGGCGGCGAAGAAGTCGGTCTGGAAGCGTTCGCCTTTGTCGATCTGGTTGCCGGCTGAAAGCAGCTTGCCGTCGGCGGAATACTTGCGTTCACGCAGCGGCCGGAAGCCACTGGCATCACGCACGTTTTCCATGAAAAGCGGACCACGAACAGTGTCTTCGTCTTTGGCAAAGGCCTCGCAGTCTTTGTGTTCGGGGGCCGGGTAGTAAACGATCTCGCGAGAGATGCGGGGCAGCTTGGCGAATTCCACCACTTTGGTGTATCCGTCCTTCATGTCGATGTTGTCGACAGCGCCACCCATACCGTCGAGAACGCGCCTGCGCTGGCACTCGTTGGCTTCGGCGGGCAGGAGGAGAATTTTCGGCATGGCGATAACTTCGGTGGTGCCGAGGTCGGAAGGAAGTTCACGCTGGAACATTCCGCCGAAATAGGCAGCCGCCGAAAGAGACACCACCGTCGCGATTGCGATTGCGGGAAGATATCTTTTCATTTTTGAGATCCTATATTCTGTTTTTGGGAGTTTTTAGCTCCGCGTGTTGAGAATGCTGCAAGATGGTGCACCACGTGCATCGGTCATGCAGGAGGAAAGTCGAAGTGAGTTCGTTCTGGCAGGTGTTGTTGTTTGTTTTTGCTTTTTTTTGTTGGGTGGAAAAGAACGGACTACTTGATCACGTATCAAGAACAAGATCTACGTGACAACTTAAGCTTTAATCAGGACACGCTTAACATAGCGTCACCTACTGTGGCGCCGCTAGCGCGAGCAACGATTGCGCCTTGCGCAACTCGCTTTCAAGTTCTTCCATGCTGGCATAGCGGTGATCAGGATCTTTTTGCAGACACTTAAACAAAAGCGGCTCCATGACATCAGGTAAAGCAATGTTACTGTTGATGCTGCGCGGTTGCTTCGGCATTTCGTGCACATGTTTGTAACTCAGTTGCACGGCGTTGACGCCTTTGAGTGGCGGCACGCCAACAAGAGCCTCATACATGACGCAGCCCAGCGAATAGATGTCTGAGCGGGCGTCCATCTTGTTGCCCATGCATTGCTCCGGGCTCATGAATAGCGGGCTGCCGAGAATGTCACCGGTGCGGGTCAAATTCAGCTCCGCTTCGGTTTCGTCAGTTAGCGATTTGGCGATACCGAAGTCTACGATTTTGATGAAGTCTGGGTTTTCGGTGCTATGGGTGAGAATCAAATTGCTTGGTTTGATGTCGCGGTGAATTACACCTTTGCGATGGGCGTGAGCAAGGGCGCTGGTGGCTTGGGAAAATATTGTCAAAAATCGGCCCAACTCCAGAGGACCACCTTCTTCGATCACTGGGTCAAGATTGGTGCCATCCAACCATTCCATGACCAGGTAAGCGATTGAGCTTTTGGTAACGCCAAAATCGTGCACCACCACAATATTTGGATGCTGCAGGGTGCTGGCAGTGCGAGCTTCTTTTTCGAAACGCAGCAAATGCTTTTCGTTGTTTGATAAATGGGGGTGCAGCACCTTAATTGCCAACCGCGCTTCTGTTCTCTTGTGGCGCCCGCGGAAAATCACTCCCATTCCCCCTTCGCTGACCTGTTCAATGATTTCGTAATGGTCTGGCAAGTCGAGAAATTCGATGAGTTTGCGTTTGTCATAAGGCATAATCATGCTGGGTTTGCGGCCTTCTGACTCGCCCACGCTGATGCGCGTGTCACCTGGCGTGAGCTTGCCAAAGTCAGGCGGAGCAGCCGCTCCCGGACCTCTGGGCATGGCTGCGGCCGACTCTTCGGGGCCGCGAATGGAAAGGCCAGATTTGCCCCCACCAGTAGTATTTGTGCTGCCGATTTTGGACGTATTTAAGAGGCTAGCAGAGCTATCGGAGCTTTCGGGTGTGCTGGTGGGGCTGGTGGGAATAGCCGATAATTTTGCGCTTACTAGAGGCTCCGGTGCCCCGACCGAATATCGATTGATCAAGCGTTTGGCCAATAGTGCCACAGTGAGCGATAATGCCGGCCCGCGCGCGCCGTCTTTTAAGTGCTTGTAGCGAAAATGAGCGTAGGCCAGGCGGCGCAAATCGAGCACGCAATCCCACAGAGATTGCAACGACTCTTTGCGATCTTTGCGAGTGGGCAGTTTGAACTCTTTGGCTGAAGGCAAACTGCGCAATTGCACGAATAAATCAATCGTCATTGAAAGCAGCAACGAAAGCAAAAACAGCACCATGGGTAGTGCGCCGTTGGCCGACACAAAATTGAAGAAGCTGGCGCCCCACTGAAAAGCCCCGGGTGTCTGATTATAATTGAGCGCCAGATGGTCGACTATTGAAATCGCCAGGCCCACCGCGGCCACGCCAATCCAGGCTTTGCCCATATGACGAAAGAGCCAGCCCAGCCCGATTGTCGCTGCCGCCAGGCCAGTCCAGATACCATGACCAGAAATCACTCGTCCGTTAATTAGCTCAGACGACGGCAGCCACACCGAAAGATTGTTCAAAGCTGCATGATTAGCAGAATGTGCATAAGCATCTTCCACAAAGGCGAACCCGGCGCCGACGCAGGCTCCCATGAGTAAAATGTCGGTGGCTCCCAGTGTCCATGTGCTGAAAGAGCGTCCGCGAAAGAGCAAGAGCAAAAGCGGCAGAAGTTTGAAACATTCTTCGAGCGGCACAGTGACGAAAGGTCGAATGGGAGATGTGCCAATCAGCGGTACTAGCGGCATGCAAACCAGCATAGTCAGGCCCATCATCAGCCCGCCGGCAAAAAAGCAGGTGCCCAGGCGCTGAATCGACACGCTGCGGCAAGCTGAGGTGAGAATCGCCAGAATCAGCACGAAGGCAATATTGAAAGCAAACCAGACGATGCCCTGAATACCCGTCACAACCATGGTGGGCAACAGCCATGCGGCGACGCCGATATAGAGCACGATATGGCGCACTTGCACTCGGCTTGTGCCCAACGGCACCGTGCCCCACGTGCTCACTCTGTCGCCCTCCATGCTCACCGTTTCAGCGCTCCATGAGAAGACTGACTGTAACTAATAAAAGCTCCGCGAGCCAGTTGTTCGGCCGCATCCGTATCTCCAGGTAATGCTCCCTCATCTTGCAGATGTTCAAGCTGTTTATAAGCCAAAAAATATTTGGTCTGCAAAGCCTCGGCATCACCCGGAAAAGCCTTGGGCAAACTTTTGCGCTTCAACTGTGCCACCCCTGAAAGCAAAGCGAAGGCCGCCAGCCCAGCCGCCACAGCACCCAACAGGCCAAGCACACCGACTTTATCGGCAACGTCATGCAACAAATAACTGTTGTAATAATCCATTTCACTTTTATTCCCTGAATTATTTATGGTCGAGTTAATCTTTTTCTTGAGCCGGCAAAAGCAACCGCACCAAAATTTGTTCGTAGATATTGCTCAAAATTTCCAGGTCGTCTACGCGGCAACACTCGTCGACCTGGTGAATGGTGTCGTTAACTAATCCAACTTCCACTATCTCTGCACCTGTTGGTGCCACAAAGCGGCCGTCTGATGTGCCACCACTGGTAGACAATTCAGTGGTGATGCCCGTTTCGGCCAATATAGACTCTTGCACCGCTTTTAAAAGTTTGCCGGTGGCCGTTAAAAAGGGAATGCCAGAGAGTTTCCAGCTAATGTCGCGCTCAATTTTGTGTTTGTCTAAGACGTCTTCCACGATTTTTTGCAATTGTTCAGGAGTCGATTCTGTGGAAAAGCGAAAATTGATCCAGGCTTCTAATGTGGCAGGAATGACATTGTCAGCCCCTGTGCCCGAGTTCATGTTGCTGATTTGAAAACTGGTGGGAGGAAAAAAATCATTGCCTTGATCCCACTGCAATTGGCATAGCTCATTCAGTGCCGGGGCAAAAGTGTGAATTGGGTTAATCGCCCGCTGCGGATATGCCACATGCCCCTGCTTACCCTTAACGGTGATGCGGGCACTAAATGAGCCTCTGCGGCCGTTCTTGACCATGTCGCCGACTTTGTTTATCGAGCTTGGTTCGCCCACGATGCAATAATCGATTTTCTCGCCGCGAGCGCTCAAGGCCTCAATTACTTTGACTGTGCCGTTTACGGATGGACCTTCTTCGTCACTGGTTAGCAAAACTGCTACAGATGCTGCTGATTGACTATGCGTCTTGCTGAAGCGCTCGAGAGCGGTGACAAATGCGGCGATATTGGCTTTCATATCAGCTGTGCCACGGCCGTATAGATAGCCGTCGCGTTCAGTTGGGGCAAATGGATGGCTCGTCCAACTAGCTTCATTGCCCGCGGGCACCACGTCGGTATGGCCAACGAAAACTAGAAGTGGACCAGCTTTGCCGCGCCGCGACCAGAGGTTTGTTACTTCGCCAAAATGCATGGTTTCGTTTGCAAAACCGATAGCCGCCAGACGTTCAGCAATTAATTTCTGGCAACCGGCATCATCAGGAGTAATCGACGGCAACCGCACCAGATCTTTTGTCAATTGCAAAGTTTCAGACATCAGGCTTTTTCTTCTGTTTCGGCCGAACGTAGAAGCTCATTAATACTGACTTTGCTTCTGGTTTTAGCATCAACTTGTTTGACTATCACAGCACAATAAAGGCCGTATTTGCCATCTGCTGAAGGTAGATTGCCTGATACCACCACAGACCCTGCAGGAATTCTGCCATAACTAATCTCGCCTGTCATACGGTTATAGATGCGAGTGCTCTGACCGAGAAATACGCCCATAGAAATTACCGAACCTGCTTCGACAATTACACCTTCGACGACTTCAGACCTCGCACCAATGAAGCAATTATCTTCAATGATTGTGGGGCTGGCTTGCAATGGCTCCAGTACTCCGCCGATGCCCGCCCCACCAGACAAGTGTACATTCTTACCAATTTGAGCGCATGAGCCCACTGTGGCCCAGGTGTCGATCATAGTGCCCGAATCAACGTAAGCGCCAATATTTACAAATGCCGGCATGCAAATAACATCAGGCCCAATGTAAGCGCCCTTGCGCACCGCTGCTGGTGGCACAATGCGAAAACCAGATTGGCGAAAATCTTCTTCTGTGTAATTTTCGAATTTGCTCGGTACTTTGTCGTAAAAGTTGGTAAATTGCGACGTCATCATGACGTTGTCGTTAGTGCGGAAAGAAAGAAGAACAGCCTTCTTCACCCATTCGTTTACTTGCCATTTACCGTCCAACTTTTCGGCCACTCGCAAAGTGCCGTTATCAAGTCCGGCAATCACTGCTTCGATGGCAGACCGCAAACCTGCTTCGGCGTTCTTGGCATTGATTTCGGCCCGGCGCTCAAAAGCCGCTTCTATAGTGTCTTTAGTTTTGTCGGTGGTTTGCATGACTTTCCTTGTGAGCGGACCATTAAGTTGGCTATTTTAGCGCGTTGGGGGCAGCTAAGATTGCGCCGTGAAGAATACTTGAGTAAACGCGCCCGTGCGATAACTTCCTACTGCTTGGAATTCTAGGGCTTTTGCGGGGAAAAACTTTTCCAAAATCCGATACAGCAGAAGCTATTTGACAACGTAGCAAAGACGAAACTCGGTCCATAGTAGTGGCTTGTTTGGCCTTCGAGGCACAACTAACCGACTCGGCCTCGAACCACTTTATTCAGTGGTTGGCTTCATCAACGATAAAGGCGGTCTTCAGGCTGTAACCAATGGTCAACGTGGCTTCTCCGGTGCAGTAAGCTGGACTATTTCAGTATTTAGAGAAATTGAGCAAGCAAAAACTCAAATTAAACGCCAGCAATTCAAGCGCTAAGTTATCGTCAATCACTCTAAAAGTGCAATATTGAACGATGCCATTGAGTTTGTTGACACCAAATGCGGTGTACTCAGTCGATTGCTTGCGAAATTCTTTCAAGGGTTCCTAAAAATTAGTCTCGTCGCCCCTGTCAGAAAGGAATGTAGCGGACGGTTATCTTGGTCGTGTATAGTGAGTGGCGAAGCGGAAAGGTGTCTAATATTGTGTTGAGGAAGCTTTAGATGGGCGAGCATCTTTGCCGAGATTGCGGTAAACCGCCTCAAGTTGCCCGGGCTGGTTCTCTTACTTCATATTTTTTTCCATACAATTATTGCCAGTGCAGCAATAAGCAGAGCCCCAGTCAGCGGCCAACCAATAGTAATGGTGCCGACTCTGTCTGTCCTAACTGTGGCAAATCCCGTCCAACCAACAGGCGTCTGGGATCATTTACATCGTTCCTTTTTCAAGAGTTGCGCTGTAAATGTGCTGGCGCTGGCTCCAACTCGCGCTCTCACGATTCTCAACAGAGCGCCAAATCACTCAATGAGTTAGACAAGCGAACTACCACAGCTCATCGCTTCACTGAGAAAAAGCGCTTCACGCAAGGCGCAAGACGGCTTTCGACTTTAGAGAAGACAGCTAAACAAACAGATTTTCGTGCTGGTGACATTGTTGGTGGCGTTTTTAAAATAATCTCAGTGATCGGTCGGGGTGGCATGGGTGTGGTCTACTGCGCTGAACTCGTCACCTTACGAAAACAGTTTGCCTTGAAGATACTATCGCCAGAAGTTGTTAACGAACAGAGTTGGTTGCGCTTTCAGGCTGAAGCTAGAACTCTTGCTGCCCTTAATCATCCCGCATTGATCAAAGTGTACGATCTAGGTATCCACGAAAGAACAGTGCCATATTATTCTATGGATTTAATGCATGGTTGCAATTTAGAAGAAAAGATTGTGGCAGAGGGTCCGCTTAGTCTAGACCAGGCTCTGGATATTTTTATTGAAGTGCTTGACGGCCTTGCTTATGCTCATCGCAATGGTATCATTCACCGCGATCTAAAACCCGCAAATATCATGCTTTGCACTGCCAATGGTGAAGCCTCCGTCAAAATACTTGATTTCGGCATTTCTAAATTGCTCTTCAGTTCGCCTGATCAATTGCAAAATTTGACCAGTGCTGGTGAGGTTTTCGGCAGCCCTTATTACATGAGCCCTGAACAATGCCAGGGCGAAGCAGTTGATGCGCGCTCCGATATTTATTCAATAGGCTGTGCTCTTTTTGAGGTGCTCAGTGGATTTGTCCCTTTTGAAGGCCGCAATTCGCTTGAAACAGTCGCCTTGCATGAAGACGAAAAACCGCCCCGGCTGGCTGATCTGGATCCCGCTCATAAGTATCCTCCATCTGTCGATCTCGCCATAGCGAAATGTCTGGCTAAATTACCGCAGAATCGCTATCAGTCTGCTAAAGAGCTGGCAATCGATTTGAGCCGAATCAGGGAGGGCAAAAACCTTCTGCATTATTCTTCGGCACCACTTAGTGAGCAAGAAACAGTTGAGCAAGAAACAGTTGAGGAAGATCACGAGGCGGGCAATCCAAGATTGGTGCTCGTAATCAGCGCCGCTGCTTTTGTCATGTTGATTCTGGGTGCGGCGGGTCTTGGCTGGTTCATTTCTCAACCGCCAAGTGCTCAAACTCGTTGGAATACCGGTGCTAACCAGATTGGCGTGCAGCCGGGTTCGGTCAGTGATGGTGCTGTAGGTTTTGCCGAAGAGGTTACCGGCGAACCGACTGGCTCTGAAAGGGAGACTAGGCCTTATTCAGCAATAGAAATCGTGGCTGGTAGAAAGTGGAGAAGCTTTCGTTTCCCCAGCGACATAACCATTGGTTATCTCAGCCATAGCTCCGATAAGCATATATACCGCTTCGCTGCCACTGGTGCCCTTCGCGTGCCCGCAGAAATTAAAAATGAGTTCGAGCCGAGTCCGGTGGTGGCAAAATACCCGCAGTATTTAACTCGTTTTCGAGAAGGGGACGTAGAGAGTGTTTCTATCGCCGGCAGCGACAAATTTGAACAAGTTTTGGCAGCAGTATCGAGTATTCCCGGTGTCAAATCTCTTGGCTTTGCCGGTTCGGCGCAACTAAATTCTAACTGTATTGCTTCTTTGAACAAGTTTCGCCAATTAAAGAGCTTTACTGCCACCGAAGGCGGCGCTCTCGATAGTGCCATTCTGGCAAAAGCAAATTGCTGGAATCAGCTGGAGAATTTCGACTGGTCAGCGGGCACAGCGGTTGCACCAATGCTGAAAAAACTTCAAAGCTGCCCTGGTCTAAGGTCGCTTTTTATTGCTAATTCGCCCTTGCTCCCTAGCGATTATCTATTGATCGCAAAGTTGTCCCCTTTGAGAATTTTAAGTATTAGAAGAGCAAAGATGAGTTTGGCGGATCTCGCAGAACTCAGCCGGCTCAACAAACTAAACGAGTTGAGCGTATTCCAGTGCGGCTTAAAAGAAGATAGCAGCGCCGTTCTGGCGAAATTTGACGGGCTTTTGTGGTTGCGTCTTTCAACTATGGGTAATGATTCGCGCTTTATTTCGAGCATGCGCAGGCTGAGGCCAGGTCTCAAAATTATTGTTCAAAATGACAAGTCAATAATCAGTTTAGATGATGATTGAAACATGCGTAGTTTTTTGCATCAATTTTTCTTGCCCAGTCGATAGCCGAGACCGTAGATGGACTGGAGGCAGCCTTCTTCGTCGCCGATTTTTTGACGAATTCTTGTAATAGCGCTGCGCACAGCGACTGCTGTGGCTTCCGAATCGGATGGCCAAACTCTATTGAGTAATTCTTGCGCGGAAAATAGCTGGTTTTGATTGCGCATCAGAAATTCAAGCAAGAGGTATTCTTTCGGCAACAGCTTAATTTCCTCACTGCCGCGGCTTACCTTGCCGCTGCGCGTGTTGAGTTTTAGGTCGTCCAGCTCCAGAATATCCGAGGTCAGTTGAAAATTGCGCCTCAATAACACCCTGACTCTCGCGCACAGTTCTTGAGCATGATAGGGCTTGCTTAGATAATCATCCGCTCCCAGGTCAAGACCGAGTGATTTGTCCATGGCACTGCCGCGGCCGGAAATAATGAGCACCGGATTGGTGCCGCCTTTACTGCGAAACTGCTGAAGTACAGAGAGTCCGTCGGTTTCAGGCATTTCGATGTCGAGGATGAGTATGTCATAGGTGTAAGCGCTAAGCATCGACAGTGCTTCTGCGCCGTCATGCACGAGATCCACCGAATGTTTTTCGCCTTCAAGCAAATCTTTCAATAATTGTGCAGCTAACCGATCATCTTCAGCTAATAGAATTCTTGCCATATTTATTATTTTCACTGCTTAAAAGCGGTAGTCTAAACCAAAACTTACAGCCATGACCTTCCTTGCTCTCCACGCCGATTTTGCCGCCATGGCCTTGCACAATTTCCTTACAAATCGCCAGGCCCAGACCGCTATTTTTCAGCAAAGATGTATTCACATGAGAACCAGCGCTATCGATGTTTGTCGAAGCATAGCGCTCAAACATTCTTCCTTGAATTTCCCTGGCTATTCCAGGACCCTGATCGATGATGGAAATCTCCGCGTAATCTTGGCCTCCTTCTGCTACCAAATGCGAGGCGATTGTGATTGAGCCGCCTTTACTTGAACCGTATTTGATGGCATTCGACAAAAGGTTTTGCAAAACTTGCACAATGCGCCTGTCGTCTACAGGCAGCTCGATTGCGGGAAGCTCCTCTACTTTTATGTCGATAGCGCGTGCCTGAGCCAATTCGCTTACTATATCCAGAGCCGAAATTACCAGTTTGGTCAATTCACAAGGCTGAATTTTCAAGTCAAGTTTACCTGATTCCATTTGTTCAATGTCAAGAAAATCATTGACCAGACTAACGCACGAACCTAAACTGCGGCTTACCGCCATGGCTCGTTCTTTGCCCCTCTCGGTCATTTCGCCGTAGGCACCGGAAGCCAGGATATCGAGGAACGTCAGTTGGCTTACAAGTGGAGTGCGAAGGTCGTGACTGAGCATATTGACGAACTGCTGCTTGGCTCGCTCTATGCGCCTGGCAGCCGATACATCACGAGCGACACAATAAATCATTTTACCATCTTGGGAGCGGCTGGCATTGAATTGAAACTCCAAGCCCTGGCCGGCCGGCAGCTTTAGTGTGGCAAAGAAGCGGATATTTTGCCCGGCTCCAAGATTTTGCAGAAGTTCGCTTACCTGAACCTCGTCTTTCTTTTCCACCAGTGCCATTAATCTTTTGCCGGGCAGATCTTCTGAACGCATTCCCCATAAGTTCTCGCTTGCACCTCCAGCGGCGCTGATGGTGAGATTGTTGTTGAGAGAAAAAATTACGTCGCCAGCATTGGACAGTACAGCAGATTCCCGTTCTTGAGAGAGCGCCAGTGCTGCGGCCATCTGGTGCAAACTTTGATCTAGCTGTGCTATCTCATCTCTACCCGGCAGAGGCGGCTGCATTGGCTTTTGAGCGGCAAAAGCCCTGGTATCGGCATAGATCTTGCCAATGCGAGAGGCGATGTTTCTGAAGAAAAAGAAAGAGGCAATCAGGCCCGCCAGGAAATTGAGGCCTATTCCGGTGAATATGAGGCGGCGTTGGCTATCTCTGAAGTCTGTAGATGATTGAGGAAAATTAGCTAATCGGTTTTGTTCGATTTGGACAATCTTTTCATTGATCAGAGCCAAATTGTTTTTTTCCATGAACATTATGTCTCGCAGCCCTCGAGCAAGCACTGCAGCAGATCTTGTATCTCCCTGACCCAGAATTTTCAGAATTTCTCGAAAGCGATTTTTATATTCGGTCAGTGAAAGGCTCAGTGCAGCGCGATTTTCGGACTGCTGGGGCTGCTGCCGTAAAGCCTGGTTCAGGGCGCTGAAGCGCCAATCGAGCTCTTCGAATTTAGCCAGGGCTTTTTTTCTTGCCTGATCTTTTCTAAATGTGCAAAACAAAATTGTGGACTGCATCATGTCGAAATTAGTTTTCTCAAAGGCGGTGATGCGAACGAGAATTTCTTTTGATTTCCGTTCTTCTTCCTCGGCTTTAAGCGCTGCCTGTTCCAGAGAAAGGAGTCCGGCACTCAAGAACACTTGCATGATCAGTGGACAGACAATCAGCAGACATCCTTTAAGGCTTATTCCCATGTGCGGCATCGAGAAAGGGTACCTCCGTGTTACAAGCCAAGGTTAGCACTTTACGCTTTTATACGGTCATGAAAAAGCCGCTTCGATAGTCTCTAAGATTTCGCGGTGAAGAATACTTGAGTAAAAGCGCCCTTGCGATAGCGTCGATAAATATCAAAATCGCTATCAATGCTTGCTACCTCTGTAATTCCAAGACGCTCTGCCACAATTACAAGAGATAGATCGCCAAAATCGGAAGGACGGTCTTTATATTTTCGATTTAGATCGGCAGCTCTCTCGAATTCTTTCGCAATCAGCGACTCAATTTGAAACAGACCTTTGCTTATGTCACTTAAAAACTCATTTTGAACTCTCCAGTCAGACTGTAGTTGCCACATAACTTCGGCGACAACCGCTTCGGTGGTTATTAATTGTCCAGTGCAGGCAGAAAAGAACGCAACAGCAGTATCGTGCCAACAATCAACGGCATTGTAATAGGCGATAATTGGTCCAGCGTCGATCAGGGTTAATTGCATTAATCAGGCCGTTTTCTGGCAGTTGCTTTTGCTTTGAAAGCATCCGATATAACTTTTTTGCGCACGCTTCGATCGCTTGAATTAGGCTCACCGTTCAACAGGTAAGTGGGGTGCGCGCCACGTCGTTCTAGAAAAGTTGCCCCAGTTTGCAAGGAGCGCCATTTTTCATCAATTAACTGGCGAACAGCACTGCTGCGATCGCCTGTTTGCAAACTTTTGACGATTTCATCTAGCTTTTTGTGGTCGTCCGGCTCCATGCGCACCGTTAAAGTCACGCTTCACACCTCGTAATACGCTGTAATACGATATTATCAGATTTGGTGAGTAATGGGCAACCAGTGCTATAGAGTGTGTGGGCTGTTATTCTTGTAATGCCGGCACAGTTTGCCGGATTTGTAGGGATAAATGTGGGAGCGACAATGACTGCCGATCTGATTTTACGCGCCCTTAATGCTGTCACGCTGGCCATCGGCTTACTCGTTGCCGCGCTATCGATTCTAGCGGCAATAATAGCCGTCATTACTCATAAAGGTAATATACGGAAATTTTTCCCCAGAGTAATTTTCCAGGCAGCAGCGATCTTTTGTATCAGCATTGTTTCTCCGCTCATGGCAGAGATTCTAACCTCAGATGCTGGTGTCGATCCTACTTCCAACTACGTGGAAGCTCGTATCGTAATTTACCTTTTGGCCGATGCCGCGATTTTGGGCCTGGTGATCATAAGCGTATTCGTCTGTCGAATCAAACCAAAAGTGCTCTGGTCAAGCCAGAGTGCCGAGATTAGACCGCCGTCTGACCAATAGCCTGGCTGTTTATGGTACCGTCCGAAATAATGACCGCTAAGACTTGCTCTGGTGTGGGCTAGTAAAGGCGAGAAAGAATAGGCGGATGTTGGAGTGCCAATGGCTAATTTTGAGCTGACAGTCAAATATGTGGCGAAAGATGTGCAATTCTGGCGTAGCACCTTACTGCTGTCTTCCCCAGTCTGGGGCGGAGCAATTCCAGTAGTTTGCTTATTTGTTTGTTCTTTTATTCTCTATAAAACTGACTACAATCCCGGCATGATTATCGGTATTGTCACCGCGCTTTTGTTTTTCAGTTTGGCCTGCCTATCCATCACATTGATATTGATGGATACTCGCATTATCTTGAGTAAAAACGGTCTGCGTTTTCCGCCTTTTATGACCCTTTTCTCGGCACACACGAATGAAGTTAAGTGGTTAAAGATCAAGGCACTCAGTGTTCTTTCAATCTTAGACGACCCTGAGGTTGATATCAGCAAATTACCACTGCAGGAAATGCTTTTGCAGTTTAAATTGGTGGACGGCGACGAAATTTCATTGGTCGCAGTGAGTTTGTTCAAAGCCGATCTTGAAAAATTGCTTCTGGCTTTAAATGTCTGGCTACCCGAAGATGTGCGTAATCCAAATCTTGTCTACCTGGAGCAACAGCTTAAAACCTCTGTTCTAGCACCGGCATTTGCGCCGATTGAGCCTGGTTTTGTTTTCCCAGGTCGTTATCTGGAAGTAATTAGGCAGCTGGCATTCGACGATCTCTCAGCTGCCTATTTCTGTCAGGAAAAGGGCATGTACGACCGCATCCTGAAAGAATTTGTAATTCCACCAAACACCAGTCCGGAATTAAAAGCGAAAGCCAGGCAGATGTTTGAGAAGGAAGCAGCAATTCTGCTTAAACTCGAGCACCGGCAAATAGTAAAAGTGGTGCAGTTTTTTAATGAGAGTGACCGCAGTTATATTTTGCTTGAATATGCAGAAGGCAAGACCTTGAGACAGATCATCGCCGAAGATGGCCCACAGCCAGAAGAGCGCGTCATTCGTATTGCCAAATCACTATGCTTACCCCTGGAATATTTGCATGCTCAGAATCTGCCCATTGTGCACAAAGCCATCAGTCCGGAAAATATTGTGCTTCAAGAAGGCACCTCCATAATTATCGATTTTCGTGCGGCCAACGAATTTCTCGGCACCGTCACCAGTACCATGGTAGGCAAGCAAGCCTATGTTGCTCCAGAGCAATTTGCCGGGCGAGCAGCCACAGCCAGCGATCTCTATTCGGTTGGTGCAACTCTGTATTTTTTACTAACAGGTATCGATCCGAGCCCGCTTACCTGCTCATCGCCTAAGAAATATTTGGCAGATAATCTCGAACTCAGCGATATCAAAATTTCAGAACAAATGGATCAACTTGTTAAAGACTTAACTGAGATTGAAAGAAGTGATCGACTTGACAGCGTCAAAACGCTGATTATGCGCCTCGATGCGCTGGCTTGACCAGCTTTATGCGCGATCAAAACACCGTGAGTCTAAGGTTCAGATTGTTCAGTATTTCTGTTGCTATTCCCTTGCCAAAAAATCTTCTCATATGCTCTTTCGTGTTGCTATGGCTCAGGATATTTAGGCTGCCTTCCCAAGAGATTCGTCCATCAATCACTGCTGTTTTATAGTGGATGGATGGCTGAATATTGACCTCGAAACCATGTTGTTTCAAATCGTTTTGTACTTGATCCGGGGTGGCGTAGTCACCTTGTGGCTTGTGACCAATTATCAGACGGATGCGCACCGATCGCGCCAGGGCTGCGCTGAGATAAGGCTGCAGCTGATGCAGGCGGCCAGGGAACACATATGGGCTGACGATCAAAATTTCTTCTTCAGCGTTTTCTATGTCTGTGATGAAAAGCTCCCAAAAAACCTTCTCATCGGTGAGCACTGTATCTGCCACCATCGGATTTTCACTAAAGTAGTCAGACTGCCAATCGAAAATGCTTCTATTCAGCCAGACAGAACTCTGATCGCAAGGACCAATGCGACTTTTTGCTCTTGTTGTTTGATCTGTAAAAATGTATAAATTGTCACTTACTGAAGCAAAGAAGTAGAAGGCGGCAAGAGGAATGGTTGTGGCTTCGCAGTTGTCTAGGATTACCATATCAAATTTAAGCGATCGCAGTTTGCCTGAGCGGAGGAAATCTTTGGGGCAGGAAGCCAGCACCAGGGCGCCGTTGGTCAAAAAACATTCCAATTCCTGATTTTCGTAGTCCGAAATTCTAAGTAGTTTTAGTTGTCTATCTATCTCTGCATCAATAGAACTGCGTGCGCGTTTATAGTGGCTGGGGCTAACACCTAGTGCTGCTGTGGTTTGCTCTTGCTCGGCTAGTTTTTCTGCAATACTTACCTCAAGTTCTTTCAGGCCTGTCAACTCGCTGCTGCTGTAGTGCTCGAATAGCCGCATGTGGCGTGCTTTTTTTAACTCCAATAATTCTGATGCGAGTTTGATTGCGCGCTCAAGTTCTTCTTTAGCCAGGCCTATTTCTTTCAGGGCTGAGAGCTTTTCGTCCAGGCGGCTGTCTCGGTATTTGTAGTGCACTGTCAGCGGAATGGGTGCGCGCAGTTGATGATTTACTGACTGGATAACTGCTTCAATAGATTGTTCGTTCGACGAAAGGAAGAGTACTGAAAGGCCAGCCTTTACTGCTTGCGAAATAGTGTCAGCAATTTTTTTGTTTCTTTCTCTTTCATTAGAGATTAAAGTTGTTCTTAGTTTTTCGGTATCCACCAGTATCTGGTCGCTATGGCAGAGAAGCCATGATTCGCTGCTGCGCTTATGCAAGATATCAAACAACCCGTACCAATAACTTGCTTCAGAGCATAGGGCCGGTTGGTTAAAAAGGCTGCCGTCTTTGAGCGCACCGTTGAGCAGAAGGAGATCAGAACTAGTTTTCCGAATCAACACTTCCAGAGCCGTGGCGACATATGATGATGCGTGACTGCTGATCAAGCGCATATTAGCTTTTTGGAGGGCTCTGGCTGCTTGCATAAAAATCTCTTGGCTGGATATTTAGAAGCATAAGTGCCAGCTAATGGTTTGAGAATGTGTAATTACACAGACTGTGGTTGAGTCTCAGATTTCCTACTTAAGGGCACTTCCAGTGCTGTGAGTTGAGCGCAGTTCCAACGGCATTTCTTTTTGAAGATGCAAGACCGCGCAGCAAAGCGCGCCCGCTTGACGGGCTTGGTCATTGCATCTGAGACAAGTGGTGAAGACCAGCAGCAATAGAAGTTAAAGTGTCGCCTGCCAGGACAGTGTATGTAATCGCCTGCGTGCCGCCAGCCAGGACTGCGTCATAGACTGTGATTATGAGAATGTTTCCTGTAGTCTTGGTTCCACCGATTACAGCGGTTTGTACACCATTTGATGGAATGTTCAAAGAGATCAGTTCAGTCGCAGTTGCGCTTCTCGTTTCGTGCAACACTGTTTGATTTATAGAATTAGATTGAAGCGTGACTACCGTTCCTGCCGAAGTGGCGCTCACTACAACCTGTGCTTTTTGTGCCACCAATAACCGCATTTTCAACAAAAATGTTGGTGACGCCTAAAGCAATTGTCGTGGTGGCACCATCGCTTGTTGATTGAGAATAAGTTGTAATATTCGGCGAAGCTGATTTAATGTTCATCATAGCGCCATTAGCCGAAGCATTGACGCCGAGAGTCTGCATGTCTGTGTCTACTGTAATCAGCGCAGCGAACTTAGTCGCTATTGTCGATAAAGTATCGCCGCATCGTAAGCACAAGCCCTAAGTTTAGATCGGCCTAAACCTGCATTGGTGGCTCTGATATGCATGATATCCTCTAATTAGCCTTGTTCGGTTTCTTTTATTCAAGATTCTCCTTGAGCAAATTTTCGCTTTCGACTCGCTTAGAAGCTAGCTTGCACTGCGCCACTCGTACAAACTTGCCCCTGGTGCTTTTATCAATCTGTTAGCTGTATGACATGGAATGTCAAAGTAATTAATGACCTAAGTCAGATTGAGTAAATCAATTTGCAAACTGCTGGATTGCAATATGAGCTATGCTCTCGTAGTGTTTAGATAGGAAAATGAAAAAAACACGGTGCGTCGCCTTTGTATCAATTCTCTTTTTTTGCGCTGGTGCGCAAGCTGATGAGCACATAATGTCAAAGGTTCAAACAATAAATCACTTAAAATATGGAAATTCGTTCAACGATTATGATGGGATTTCGCCTATGGGCGGTACCTTTTTCACTCTTGAGGATGACCGAATCGCCTTTTTCAATCCAGAGCAGTTTAAAAAATTTAGAACTATGCTTTTGAATGGCTCCAAATCAACCTTAGAAATATTGCACGTATGGAATCCAAAAACTCATGGTGTTAGCAAAATCATTGCAGAAATTAGATTTGAAGACCAAGACATAGTCAAGGTTGACGGCGAACAAGTCACTCTCAAGTCACTGAATCGATTGCGCTTATCTCGCAATTGGCGGAAAGTGCTACAGAGCCCATGGCCCTCAGGCTGTTCCATTTTGCATCTGGGAAAGGGTCGATTTCTAATTAGTGGGGGCAATAAGGATGAAGATTCTCTGTATGTGTCTAAAGTGACAATCTATAACGCGGAAAAAGGTTGCGTGGAAAAAGAGTTTGATATGAATTATGGCAGAGTTGGTCATAGCGCAATTCTTCTTTCGAATGGCAAAGTCTTCTGTATCGGCGGCACGTCATCAACAGGTCCAAATCACAGTCAAACCAGGACACACTCGACAAACTCAGCAGAAATAATCGACGTTACGAACGGAACCAGTGTGACATTGGACGCAACTTTACCTGTTGGCTTAAGTCACGCAGTTGTCTGTACTGATGAGAACGGCGATCCTTTAATATTCGGAGGTTTTCCCGAATCCAAAGGCGTTCAATATCCATTGACTCAAATTGTTCGCTATGACTTGAGACAAAGCGTTTTTCGTGAAGTGGGAGCTATGAAAACTTCAAGGTATTTTGAACGTCCTGCAGATGTTCTTAGACCCGATTCATCGAATATTTCCTTCGTGATAGAAGATTGTGCTGAACGGTTAACCAACGGTCAATACATTTTGGATGGAGGTAGCACAATTCAACCAAGGGTTTTTTCAGATTTTGCATCAGGATCAACATGTGGAGCCGAAATTATTAGTTTGATAGTGAAATAATTCATTATTCAAATATGTCATGCATAAAGATAATGCTCGAAGATCAACAAGATTTACTTCACGGCAGAAACGCCCACTCTCTTGATTTTAAAGCTTATCAGCCATTTCCGTAGAGACTATAACTTTTAAACGGTTCACCCCTTTCGAACCAGGAGTACTAATATTCGGCACTCTGTTGAAGATTGTTTCCGTTCATAATGTTCGTGTCGTTAATTCCGGGAGCAGTTCCATTTAGAGTTGCCACCTTGTGAAACTTTAATTGACTAACATTGCAGCAGTTTTTAAATAAACAGCAGTTGTGCCATCTCCGAATCAGGATAAACCGCACTCTTGTCGGTACTCAGCTCTTCATAAAAATCAGAAAGGGCAATGGCTGCCGGAGCGAATTTTTTGATGACGGAAACCATGTAAGGCGTTAGATGCTCATTCTGCACTTCACCGGAGGCGATACTCGAGACTTCGCCACGCCAGTCTTCTGAGCAAGTGGCGCCGATAACAAGGCTTTTCATCAGTGCTGACATGGCCACGCACCGGTCGTATGTCTTGTGGCGGTGTAGAAACTCTGATTCTTCTTCAGTTATATCGAAGCTGGCTGACAAGGCAAGGCCAAAATCTCCAAGCAAAATAGAGTCTGACTTGACGAAAATATTTTGAAAATGGCAGTCAAAATGCACAACCTTTTGGCTTTGCATAAAATCGCATAATTCATTGAGCATTGCCTCTACTTTTTTAACGGCAGTATCGGTCAACTTTTTAACAGCAATTTTCTCAGCCAGCCAATCAAATAGTGTGACCGGCGTAAACTCGAGAAACAGGACCAATGTAAACGTTGCCTCTTGCAGAGCCTGTAAACGCCAGCCAACCGCCTCTGAATTATTCCAGAAGGCGATATCCGATTTTGTCTTCTCCGCATGGTCCATTGTTAGTTCGACTGGTCTTTCGGTCGGCAAAATTTGCCAATGATAAAGCAATGGAAACAATTGGCACTGTCCGTTTAATATCCACTTGTTGCAACTGACGTGCATGGACTGCTCGCGAAAAGCGCCGAAGCCGGCTGAACCAAGGCGATACTGATAAAACATTGGCAGGTCGAAAAGATTGGCTGTCGACAATAAATTTGCCCTTTCGATTTCGGTCAATCGAATCTCTTTGACGAATACTTTTTTAGCGGCTATTTCCACCAGCGAACAATCGCCGCCGATGCCAGAACTCAGCCTGGCTCCGGACAGCAATAATTGCTTTAGAGCGCTGTTGTCGCAAGAGGCCAGAGCTTGTGAAATTGCTAAATAATCATCGTGTCGCATTTAGCTGACTCACCCGCCAGCAAACTTCGCCAATCGCTTCGCCCCGTCAATGCATACGTCAAAAGGCGCAACCAGAGCCATACGCACGCGATTAGCTCCGGGGTTCGCACTATGAGCATCACGAGATAGATATGTCCCGGGCACCACTGTGATATTTTCTTGAGCAAACAGGTCACGGGCAAATTCAGTGTCCTGCACACTCTTTCCGCCAATAGTCGTCTCGAGCCAGAGATAAAAAGCTCCTTCAGGAGCAGTAACTTTCATCACTGGTTTAAGAATTTCCACCACCGCATCGAATTTCTTCCGATATAATTCGCGGTTTGCCACCACATGTTTTTCGTCGCGCCAGGCAGCAGCACTTGCGCGCTGAAAAAGCGGTGACATGGCGCATCCGTGATAGGTGCGATACAACTTGAACTTGGAAATAATTGCGGCATCACCAGCTACAAATCCAGAGCGCATTCCAGGCAAATTCGAGCGCTTAGAAAGACTGTGAAAAACAATGCAGCGCTTATAATCGTCACGCCCCATTTCGGCACACGCTTGCAAAAGTCCAACGGGAGGCCGCTTCTCGTCAAAATATAATTCAGAATAACATTCATCTGAAGCAATAACAAAATCAAATTGATCAGCCAGAGCAATTAGTTTTTTCATTTGCTCAGCGGCAATAACAGCCCCCGTAGGGTTTCCTGGAGTGCAGATAAACAATAGCTGGCAGCGTTTCCAGATGTCTTCGGGCACGCTGTCAAAGTCAGGCATTAAAGTCTGCGCATTAATATTGAGAAAATAAGGTTTAGCACCGGCCAGCAGTGCAGCTCCTTCATAAATTTGATAGAAGGGGTTTGGCATCAATACAAGCGCGTCTTCTTGATCTGATTTCGCTAATGTTTCGGATTTCGCTGACACGACAGCCTGAGCAAAGGCAAAAAGGGCTTCGCGACTGCCATTGCATGGCAAAATGTGCTTGTCTTTATCTATTGATCCTGCAGGCAATTTAAAACGCCCCACCAACCAGTCGCCAATGGCTTGTCGCAAATCGGGCTCGCCAATTGTCAGCGGATAACTCGATAATCCACCAATCTCACGGGCAATGACTTCGGCAATGAAGTCAGGAGCCGCGTGTTTAGGCTCTCCGATTGACCATGAAATCGCTGATTTATCTGATGGAGGCACGATACCAGATAAAAGGCCAGCCAGCTTTTCAAACGGATACGGTTGTAATTCAGCCAGACGCGGGTTCAAAGCTGCCTCGATTACTGGTCGTCTTTGTGATGAAGTGCCAGTCTGCGCGCTGTTTCTGCCAGCACCGCTGAACCTATGTACAATCCTGATTCATCTAAATCAAAACCAGGGCTGTGGTGACTTCTGGTGCTGCCTTGAATTTCTGCACCTAAGAACATAAATGCTCCTGGTACTTTTTCGGCAAACATTGAGAAGTCTTCGCTCCAGGTCTTGGGTTGAACAGCAATCACATTTTCTTTGCCAATTAAATCAATGGCCGCTTGCCGCATAATTTCTGTAATTACCGGATCGTTTACTGTCGTAGGATATCCAAGTTCATAAGTTATTGTGTAGTCGCCACCCAGTGCACGAGCCAGTTGGCAAGCTTTATCTAGTTCCACCATAATCTGTTCGCGCACTTTAGGGTTGAAAGTTCTAAAGCTTCCCTGCAAGACCACACTATCTGAAATGATATTGCCCCTGGTGCTCGAACTCTGGAATGATCCGATAGTGACAATGGCCGGATCGAGCGCTGAGATGCGCCTGGAGATAATTTGCTGAATCGCTTGCACTACTTGTGAGCCCAGCACCACTGCATCTACAGTGGTCTCAGGATAGGCACCGTGGCCGCCTTTGCCTTGAATGTGAATGGCAAATGTATCCACCGCTGCCATAATTGGGCCAGGAATAATGCCGACTTTTCCAGCTGGTAAGCTGGCGTCCATGTGCAGGCCGATGATAGATGAAACGCCGTCTAATGCGTCGTCTTCAAGCATGCGGCAGGCGCCTGACTTACCTTCTTCATCACCGAATTCTTCAGCTGGTTGCATCACCATGCGAATGCGTCCAGGAATTTCAGTTTGCGAAAGCATTTTTGCTGCAGTCAAGGCGCAGGCCATATGTCCATCGTGGCCGCAAGCGTGCATCACGCCTTGATTTTTTGAGACGTAACCGGCCGCATTCTCTTCGTCTATTGGCAGGCCGTCCATGTCAGCGCGAATTGCCACTAGTGGCCCGGTCTTGCCGAAGTCAGCAGTGATGCCGGTTTTACCGACACCTTTTTTTGTTTTGTAGCCGAACGATTCGAGTTTTTCATTCATCAACTTAGCAGTTTCGAATTCATAGAAACTCAATTCGGGATGCTCATGCAAGTGGCGCCGCATCTTGATAGTTTCTTTTTCCAGACTCTTGGCAGTGCTGAGAAATTGTTTGTCGGTTTCTTTAGTCGGCATTTTCCTATTCCCAGGTGGTGACATGACATGACGGTGCAAGCAACGTTAAAGTCTTCGCGGCTGTGGCTACGAAGACTTTGAACTTTACTACGATTTGAACGAATAATACAGTGATCGCTAGAGCATGACAGACTGCCTAGTATTGGCCGCGGCCGCCGCTGCTTGGCCTGTAATTGGCCAGGGCTTCATCTACTGTGGTTTGTGTAATGCGCAAAAACATTTGGGTGATTGCTTCCAGCTGCTCGTCTGTAAATTGAGCGCCGGTATCTTCGATGATGTTTTTGATGATGCGAGAAGCTTCCGATTTAAGCATTGTCTGTCTCCATTTTCTTATTAAGCGAGCTCTAGTTAGGCGAGGGCCAATTGGTCTAGCAAGTGGGAAAGTTGACGCATTGGCTGAGCGAAAGCTTCTTTGACTGCTAGCCAGAAGCCACCGCTCTTTGATTGTTGTTTGACACGGCAGCTAGAGATGCCCTGATGAGTATTCCTGGCTTTGATTTGTTCTTGACGTTTGGAATGGCTTTGGCGAATGATGCCGCGCAGTTCGGTTGGTGAACTGATTGGCAGCATGCTGGTTTTTGGAGCAGGCAACAAATTGCGACGACGGGCTGGTGGTGCGATTATAGGCAACGCTTGCAGCTTGGTTTGCGAGGTGCCTACAGCTAATACTAAGGGTGCAGCGATGGCTTGAAGTTTGTCGCTGGTGATGAAATTGTTTTCGTCGTCGTCGCTGAGAGTTTGTGAAGCCAGAGCCCGGGCTGTTCTTTTTAGACGAATAACACTGGCGCTTTCATAGATGTTGAACGAAGGCTTGTCACAGGCGAGTGACTGCTCTAAGTGCTGTCTGGCAGCCAATATGCTGTCTAACTCATTGGTCATGACACTGACGCTTGGTAATACCTGGTAGCTTGTGGCAAATCCCTTTTCCAGATATTGGGGGGCGCGTGAATTCTGCGAGCTCATTGAACTGTACCTCGACGAAAGCGTGTGTGATGGGGATGCCTTGCTGTTTATAGCTTTCCCGCATGACAACAAACGCCAAACGTTGTCATTTGCTCTTGGCACCACATTTAATGTCAAGGTTCGTTGTGCTAGTGCGATTTTTTCTCATCGCCAATCATCATTTTGAGCAGCCCATCATTAGTGCTCTCGCTGTAGTTGAGCAGCTGGGCATGCTCTTTTACCCGTTTGTAGTTTGGGGCCATACGCATTTCAGCGTCTGATACTTTCACTTTTTGAATCAGCGTAGTGAGCAAATGTGGTTCGGTGGTTCCGTCTAGAGAAGTCTTGATAAACTCTACTGTTATGCCGGGCTTTGGCGGTAAATCAAAAAGTTTAGCCAAGATAGCGCGTTGCTCATCGCCTACAGGCACAATCAGATTAATCATGTCAATGCGGCCCAGCTCAGAACTTATAACTTTCTTTTCTTTGTGAAGCTGCACAGCATTGCGGCTAAAGGCCGCTGGCGTTACATATTTTTGAGCGGAATAGCCTTTGAAGGTCGTAGTCGAAGTAGGAATGAGCGGCTTGTCATGCATATCGTTTTCACCCATCAGGGCAAAAGGCTTTTGCAAAACTCCATTAACGGCATGTTTGGAGTGTTCAACAAATACTTTAGTTCGTGGATTGAAAGTAATCACTTTCCAGTCAGGAGCCCGGGCAATTGATATTGTGCCGTTCTTTTCAAAAACATCTTTGATAGCGTCGCGCGTCAGATAAATGGTGTGATCGCCATAGTAGAAACTTGTTTGCTTTATTAAGAGCGCATCTATTTGCTTTTTGTCAGTGTTCGAGCTCATAGTTGGCAGCGCTATAGCAGACTGGGTTATGGCAACGGTTAGCAAAAAGACGGCAAATTTTGATGCAATCTTTCGGTAAAAGGTGGTGCAGTTGTGAGCTGGAACCATTCTCTGGTCTCCGCATAAATAAGGTAATTGCAGTTTACCTATTTTGTTGGTGAGGTGCTCGCACTGCGAGGTATATAGAATTGAGCTTCCTCTTGAGTTGACTATGAAAGGTTTTGTCGTGAAAGATTCGAAAGCAATGCTGGCAGCGATATTGTTGCTATTGGCAGGCATCCCGGTATCAGCCGCTCCGCAACATTCAGTTGTAACGCCTCCGTCAGCTCAGTCAAGCAACAGTGCTTTACCGGCTGATATCAACAGGCCGGTGCGCGATAAGTGGGCGTTAATCGTAGGCATTGGTCAATTCACCAGCGATAAAATTCCCAAGCTCAAATATGCCACCAAAGACGCGCGCGATTTCTATCACTATTTAACTCATGAAGGGCATTTTGCTGCCGATCATGTGCGCATTTTGCTCGACGAAAAAGCGACACAGAGGCGCATTATGTCTGAGCTTGGTAGTAAATTTCTGGCACGGCTGGCTCGCCCTGACGACATGATCGTTCTTTTCTTTTCCACCCATGGCAGCCCCGCTCAAATGGATCTTCGCGGCCGCAACTATATTGTTGCCGCTGACTCTGACCCTGAAGATTTATTTGCCACTGGCATTGAAATGCAAAAAGTGCTGGAGTCTATTCAGAGTCGCGTACTTTCAGATCGGGTGCTGCTGGTAATGGATGCATGCCACAGCGGCTCTGTGGGTGGGGAAGGCAAAGGCATTTCGCGCACAGGAAATTTTGACGCTGCAGCCCTTGCTGAAGGCAGCGGCCAGATGGTAATTTGCTCGAGCAAACCGGACGAACAATCGTGGGAATCGAAACGCTACGACAACGGTGTATTCACAAAGAATCTTTTAGATGGCCTCCGGACCGGTGGCGAGACCATTCCTGTTGCCAAAATATTTGCTAACGCTCAAGAAGCTATTCAAAATGAAGTAAGGGAAGACCACCCGGGCGCCAGGCAGACACCGGTTTTGCATAGTAAATGGACCGGAAACGATTTACTGCTTGCCGTTAAGCCGGCAGCACCTGAGCGCATTCCGCCAACTGTTTTTCAAGAGTTGGAAGTTGATAGTACCAGTGTGGCCAACGGTACTGCGGCACCGGCGTCTGTGGTGCCCACTCTGCCTATAAAAGTGCAACCGGCAGTGCCGGCTACCGCTAATTCGTCTCTTGATATTAATGCCAATGCCACAACCACAAAATCGGCAACGCCATACGGTGCTGGCGCGGGATCGCGCTCAAACACCGGGTCTTATGCACCAAATTATGCAGAAGATGGTGCGGCAACGGAAGATAGTGATAAAAAACTAGTTTTAACCCGTGCATTTTTCTCTAACGAGCCCGATCCTCAAAAGGCCTATCAATCAGCATGCCAGGCTTCGCGGGTGAACTTCAATAATTCTGATTTGTATTATCGAAAGGCGCGATTGCTGATTCAAATGGGTAAATTTGCCAAGGCCATGCAAGAGCTTAGCGGTGTGCTGGTTGACGATCCAAACAATGAGCATTATCGCCTTGCACGTGCATACTGCTACGCGAAACAAGGTATGAAAGGCCTTGCCGACGAAGATGTGCGCACCGCGCAATTTAAAAATCCCAGGCTGCCTACGAAAATAGAATTTGGAGACTGAGCTTGTAGTGAAAACAGCAATTAGTGTCGCTATTCTTTCTATCAGCCTGGCAGTAAATATGCCTCCCTGCCTTGGTTTTAAAGGAGAAGCTCATCGAATTAAAACGTCTAAATTTTCAATGAAAGAATTAAACGCTCGTATCGCTAATAATCCCAATGATGCCGATGCTTTTCTTGAAAGAGGCCAAGTTTATCTCTCTGGTGGTGAATGCGATCTGGCCATTGCTGATTACAGTGCATGTCTGAAATTGGCTCCGCGTGCGGCTCGTGCGCTTGTTGGCCGAAGCCAGGCTAATGAGATGGAGGGGCACCATCAGTTGGCTCTGCTCGATTTAGAACAGGTGATTGCTTCAAAAGACCCATCAGCTCTGGCTGAAGCCTATAAGAACAAAATTGCTGTGCTGAAATCACTCAAACGCTATTCTGAAACGCCGGAGCTTTATGGCAAATTGCTTGAGAGCAAAGGCCTCGGCGTAGGCCAATTTGACCGATATGTCTTGTATAAAGAGCGCGCCGACATGTATTTGACTATGGGTAAGCCACTTCTAGCAATCGAGGATATTAAGAGCTGCAAGCTCGAGAAGCGCCGCCATTATTGGGAATATTTGTTGCTCGGCAAGGCCTACGGTCAACTCAAGAAGCCTGAGCAGGAACTGGCGGCGTACAGCGCCGGTATCAAACTGTCTGAAGACTCTAAACCTGCGCATATCAATTTCGATAATCGACTGGCGGAATTGTACCGGGCCCGGGCAGATTTATACACTAAAATGGGTAAGCCGGCGCTGGCAAAAGCTGACATGCAAGTGTTAGTTAAAATGCAAAATGGAATTTATGAGGGCTTCTATACCCGCAAGGGAAGGTTTTAGCCTATGGCTCCAGCGGGCGAGCGAACATGGCCCCGATATTATTTTTGGACCATTTAATCGACTGACTGATTGGCCCAGGCTCGATAGTCACTTTCATATTGCTTTTCTTAGACGATGCATCCATAAAGTGAGCGATACCATCTTCGGTGCGCAAAATTATACCAGTGTGCACAATATCTAGGCCATCTATGTTGCTGCAGACGCCCACTATATCTCCAGTTTTAAGCAGTGGTTCAATTGCCGCTATTTTTGCCATTGGCACGAATTTTAAATGTCGCTTGTTGATCGCCACTTCGAACTGTTTTATTTTATTGGTTAAAGCGGCGTTGGCAGCCAGTTGCGGATAGCTTTGCGGATGCTCCGACATAAAGCCGACTCTTTGCTTGAAGTCTTCAGAACCTGGTAGATCAGAAAGGATTTTCACTACACCCTTTTTCTGATTATCTACAAACCAATCGGTGGTGTAGTGCAAACGCGAGCTGTAGTCGCCTGGATGCCCTTCCCGATAGCGCGTGCGTTTAATTTCGGCCAGGAGATCTGCAGGCTGATCTTTGCCTTTCTTGATCATGCGAGCGAGATCGAGAGTAGTTTCGAAAAAGGTGACGCAATCAAGACCTTCTAAATTGGCTGAGCAGATTTCGCCACTGTTGGATAGTTCTAGAGTGGATGCCACATATGGGGTGGCCACCAATTCTTGAGCAATCTTGCCCATTAGCTCACTCATGGGTAACTTGTTCCAATTGTTGTCTTTGGCCTTCTTTGTGATGCGTCCGAAAACTGCTTCGCCCTTAAACGCTGTGGCTTGCTCGGCCATCACGCCTGCGCCGGAGCTAAGTGAGAGAGCTGTGACAAGGCAAAGTATGGAATTGCGGTAGTTGGGCATAGGAAGGATCACTTGCACAATGGCGGGAGTTCTTTATTTTCCCTCATTCTCATTGGTTACGGATATTACTAGACTGGTCTACTATGAATTAGACAAAAAAATACCGCTGCTGGTGAGGCGGGCGGTATTTTTAAAGCCTATGACGGTGAACTTATTGGTTGATGACGGTTTGGCGCTGACTTCTCTGCAACATGACCAGACTGGTCATCGTGCGCTTGATTTGCTTGTGCAGCGCATCAATTTCTGCGTCAATTTCGTCGTTCGCCTGAGGGCCCATGGTTTGCTTGATCAGGCCGCAGTAGGTCGCCTGGGCCTGGTACGCATTGATCCTGGCCTCTTCCACGCGACACAGCTCGGGAATGCCGAATTGACGAAGGTCCATGCGGTTCACTGCTAGTGCTTCGAACACTTTTGTCGCCCGGTCCGCCGATTTCTTGGCATACCTTTTCAAAGCCTTCAGGTTGCGCAAGACCTCGCGCGGAGTGCTTATTTCGCTGAGGCCAGGCAGTTGCAAAAGTGCCCTTGCTCCTTCGGCCTGGTTGATGGCGACCTCACTGCATTGGCACACCCTCGACAGTTGCTCTTGCAACGCGGCAATGCGCCTTGCTCTTCTGTTAGCGCTGAATTCGCGCCAGGCATTGGAGAAAGATTCGAACCAGGTGCGATCAAAAACAAACTTCATTGTGTTTCCTTGGTAAATGAGCCGACCGATGGACTGGTCAACTCACTGTTACATAGACGCCGCTAGAGGCAAGCACGCCTCAGTTGTCGAACTTGCGGTTGGGGAAACCGACGATGCCCAGAGGCGTCAGGCAGCTGGCGATCAGCAGAGGCAGACCGCCCCAGCAAAGCAGCGTGAAGAAAGCCGGCCAGGGCAAATTGACGGTTTGGTGCAGAAATTGAGCGGCAAAGGGGCCAGCGCTGAAGCCGATGCCGTAGGCGATGTACCAGCCGAGCATGAGCTTGAACGGTTGCGGTGGCAACTTGAAGATCGGCATGATCATGTTGAAGAACACGTATGCCCAGACCACGCCTCCCAGGCCGCTCATCAGTGCCGCCGTCATGTAGGAACTTGTGAAGTATCCGGCGATGGTGAAAAGAGCGATGCCAACGAGGCCGTTGGGGATGGAGACGACAGCGAGGCCGCCGATGGTGAAGAAGGCATTGACGATGAATGCATACCAGTTGAAGTTTTTCATGAGATTCCAGAGTTGAGGCACCAGATTTGGTGCGATTGAAGAGCATCCCAGCGATGTAGTCATCTGA